>NZ_JAQYTS010000002.1 GCF_030913225.1 Spiroplasma sp. AdecLV25b | reverse complement strand
GCAAGTCGAACGGAAGTAGCAATACTTTAGTGGCGAACGGGTGAGTAACACGTATCTAACCTACCATTTAGTGGGGAACAACTGTTGGAAACGACAGCTAATACCGCATATGTTATTAGTATGAAAAACTAATAATGAAAGGAGCAGTAATGCTTCGCTAATTGATGGGGATGCGGCGCATTAGCTAGTTGGTAAGGTAATGGCTTACCAAGGCAATGATGCGTAGCCGGTCTGAGAGGACGAACGTCCACATTGGGAATGAGACACGGCCCATACTTCTACGGAAGGCTGCTGTAGGTAATTTTTCAGATTG
>NZ_JAQYTS010000005.1 GCF_030913225.1 Spiroplasma sp. AdecLV25b | reverse complement strand
TTTTTTTATTTTTTTCCTACTTTTCTGCAAAATTAAAGGATATCGGAATTTACTTTCTATTTAATTTCAAATCTAAATCTTGAGCTATATCCATTACAACTTCAGATAAAGTTGGATGTGGATGACATGAATTAGCTAATTCACTAATTGTTCCTTCAGAAGTCATAATATTAATGATTTCAGCAATCATATCAGTAGCTGTTGTTGTTAAAATATGAGCGCCTAAAATTTGGCCATACTTTTTATCAACAATAATTTTAACAAAACCATCAGTTTCACCATCAGCTAGGGCTTTACCATTAATGTTAAATGGCTTTTTAGCAACTAAACAATCAGGATAAGCTTTTTTAGCTTCTGCTTCAGTTAATCCAACACTAGCAACTTCTGGGAAAGTATAAATACAATTTGGCATTTGATCGTAGTTAATATTCTCTTCATGTTTTGCTTTTCCTTCTTTGACTAAAATGTTATTAACTGCTATTAATCCTTGATGAGAAGCAACGTGTGCTAACATTTTTTCGCCATTAGCATCACCAATAACATAAATATTATCTACTGCTTGCTGATTTTTATCTAAAACTTCTAACTTACTATTAACTGCAAATGCTCCATTTGATTTAATTTCTAAATTAATATTCTCAAAACCTTTAGTAATTGGAATTCTTCCTGTGCTTAATAAAGTGTAGTCACTAGTAATTGTTAATGGTTTTTTACGTTCTTTATCATCAGCTTTATAATAAGTTATTTTTTTACCTTCTAATTTTGCAACACTATGATTAGTAATGATTTTAATATCATTTGTTTCTAAGATTTTTGTTAATTCTTTAATAATATCAGAATCTAATGTGGCTAAAATTTGGTCTAAATACTCAATAATCGTTACCTTAGTTCCTAAGGTACTAAATAAACAAGCAAACTCAACACCAATAACTCCACCACCAATAACTGTCAATGTTTTAGGAATTTCTTTTAAAGATAAAATTTCTGTTGATGTTAATAATGTTGGATTATCTTTTAAGTTACTGGTTGCTAAACCAGTAACTGGTACATTTGGATTATCAAACATTTTTACTTCTGAACCAGTAGCAATGATTAAATATTTTGTTGTATAAGTTTTTTCTTTACCTTCTTTATCAATAACTTTAATAGTATTGCGATCAATTGCACTTCCTTGCCCAATTAACATATCAACTTTATTACTTTTCATTAAAAATTGAACACCATTAGTTAATTGCTTAACAACTTCATTTTTTCTTTGTTGTGCTTTACTTCAGTCCATTTTTAAACTTGTTTTATTAAAACTAATTCCATATTTATCAGCGCTGTCTAAATAATGATAAACTTTAGCATTTTTTAATAAAGTTTTAGTAGGAATACATCCAATATTAAGACACACTCCTCCTCAAGTACCGCGTTCAACAATCGCTGTTTTTAATCCTAATTTGGCAGCACGCTCAGCAGTAATATAACCACCAGGTCCAGCTCCCACAATAATTAAATCATAATTATAATTTGACATCTTATTTTCTCCCTATGCTAGAATTAATGCTGGATTTTTTAAAATTTCTTTAATTTTTATTATAAAATATCCAGTATGGTTAATACTAATTACAACAATTTTAGGTTTTTTAATTTTTATATTTCCTTACTTAGTTGCAATTTCTTAGGTATTAAATACCTAGTTAGTATTATATTTTAATTTTATCATTTTATTTGCTCTTTAATAGTTTTAGAGATAAATTATTTTAAATAAATTAATAATTAAAATATCTGATCTTAAACTTTAAAACCCTAAGAACAGATATCAAAAATTGATAAAATCTTGATTAAATTTATTTACTTAAAGGTGCTACTGGTTTGCCATAATAAGCATCTAAATAAATTTGTTTAATATCTTTTAATAACGGAACTCTTGGATTTGCTGGAGTACATTGATCATCAAAAGCATCCTGTGTCATTTTGTCTAATGCGTCCAAAAAATCTTTTTCAGAAACATTTAAATTAAATTTAACAAAATAGTCTTTAAAAGAAGATGAGATTTCTACTTCTTTTGAAAGTTTTTGTATTTTAGCAATTAGTTTATCAACTAAATCTGCATCATTGTTGCCTTTAACATCACAATGACGAGCAATAGCAGCATATCTTTCTAAAGAATTAGCTGTCTTATATTGTGAAAAGTAATTTTGTTTTCCACCATCAATTAAAACCGCAGCATTATAACGAACTACATAAGGTAATAAAATTGAGTTAGCACAACCATGAATAACATCAAATCTACCACCAATTTTATGACTCATTGAATGAACTATTCCTAAAAAAGCATTAGCAAAAGCCATTCCTGCTTGTGTTGCTGCATCAGCCATTTTACTTCTAGCTAAAACTGCTGTTTTACCATTGTGATAAGCATCTGGTAAGTATTCAAAAATAGTTTTAATTCCTTGTAAACAATAAGGATCTGTATAATCTGTTGCTAAAACAGAAACATATGCTTCGAATAAATGAGTTAAAGCATCTAAAGCAGGCGCATTAGTTCCACCTTTCGGTACAGTTAATGTTAACTCAGGATCAACAATTGCCATATTAGGAGTTAAAGCATAATCTGCTAATGGATATTTAATATGAGTTTTATCATCAGTAATTACTGAAAAAGGTGTTACTTCTGAACCTGTTTCAGAAGTTGTTGGAATACAAATTAATTTAACATTACCACTCATTTTTGGAAACTTAGCAATTCTTTTACGAATATCATTAAATGTCATTGATAACTCTTCAAATTTAGCATCTGGGTGTTCGTATAACAATCAAATAATTTTAGCAGCATCCATGGCACTTCCACCACCAATCGCAATTACTACATCAGGTTTAGAATTATTCATTGAATTTAAACCTCTTTTAGTTGTTACAAAAGTTGGATTTGGTTCAACATCAGAAAAAATATCATATTTAATTCCCATTTCTTCTAATACAGAAGTTACTTTTTGTCCATATAATGAGTTAACAACTGGATCTGTTACAATAAAAACTTTTTTTGCATTTCATTCTTTTAAATCTTGTAAAGCTACTGGCAAGCAACCAAATTTATGATAAATTCTTTCAGGTAATCTCATTCATTGCATATTCTCTCTCCTTAACGCTACTGTTTTAGTATTTAATAAATTTAAAGGACCAATATTCTTTGAAGATGAATTTCCTCCTCAACTACCGCATCCTAAAGTAAATGAAGGTTCTAAGTAAAAGTTATACATATCGCCAACAGCACCTAAAGAAGCAGGCATATTAACAACCATTCTTTTCGCATTTAAACTTTTACTTCATAAAGAAATTTCATCTTTTCCTTTGATTTCATCAGTTCATAAACTTGCAGTATGTCCTGGTCCCATTTTTAATAAATCTTTAGATATTTCAATTGCATGATCAAGATCTTTTGCTCGATATAATGCAACATAAGTTGATAACTTTTCATGTGCTAATGGTTCATCATAACTTGTTTTTTCAGCTTTACATAAAATTAAAACAGTATTTTGTGGGATTTTAATATTTGCTATTTGCGCTGGAGTTTGACCAACTAATGCTGGATTTAAAAGACCATATTTTCCTTCTTTAAACATTACCTTACTAATTTTTTCTAAATCTTCTTTTTTAGAAAGAACATAACCATTTTTTGCTTCAAATAATTTAACGACTTTATCATAAACTTTGTCTAAAACAATAACTGAATTTTCTGTTGCACAAATAACACCATTATCAAAAGTATTTGATTGGATAATTGATGAAGTTGCTGTATCTAAATCAGCTAATTCAGTTATAATACTTGGACAGTTTCCTGCTCCAACTCCTAAAGCTGGTTTTCCTGAAGAATAAGCTGATTTAACCATAGCCCCTCCACCAGTAGCTAAAATTAAATCTGAATTTTTCATTAAATCAACTGTATCTTGCAACTGAGCATCTTCAACTCAAGCGATGATATTTTCTGGTGCACCAGCTTTAACAGCAGCATCTAACACAATCTTAGCAGCTTTAATAGTGCAATTTTTAGCACCTGGGTGTGGAGAAATGATAATTCCATTTCTTGTTTTTAAAGATATTAGAGCTTTAAAATAGCTGTTGCTGTTGGAATAACAGCAGCAATTACTCCAATTGGTTCATAAATTAGTTGATAACCTAAGCCTAAGTTTTCTTCATAAACTCCAACTGTTTTAGTACTACGATATTTATTAAATGTATATTCAGCAGCATAGTGATTTTTAATAATTTTATCTTCTATAATTCCCATTTTAGTTTCACTAACTGCATCGATTGCTAATTCAATTCGTGCCTTATTAGCAGCAATTGCTGCAGCTTTAAAAATATTATCTACTTGCTCTTGACTATAAGTTGCAAAAGTTTTTTGAGCTGTTGTAACTTTACTAATCAAATTTTGAATTTTATCATTTTTTTCTGAATCATGTTTTAAAGAACTATCTTCTTTTTTAGACGTAGAAGATTTATTACTACTTGTTGTTGCCATTTTTATTTTCTTCCTTTCGACTTTTGCATTTATGCTTCTTTTATTATTATAAATGTTTTTTTAAAAAAAATAGTAATTATTTTAGTTTTTTAAAAATATTTCTGCGTCTAAAATAAAGCAAAAAATTATCTCCTCATGTATTAGTATAAAGGAAAAAAATAAAACTAAAGTGAGTTCAACGGTATATTTCAAACTGAAAAAATTGCTTGAAATATATAGCAAAAGTCGAAAGGAAGAAAATGATTAGGTATGGAGAATAAAGAGATAAACGAAAGTGAATCACTGATAGCATGAGTGATTTTTTGGTTTTCTACAAGCATAATTAGATTCTTTTTTACCTTTTAAATTATGAACTTTCATTACCTTTTAAAAACTTTTGAGCACAAGAAATTAAAGCAGTATCATATATATCATCAATAGTAGCACCACGTGATAAGTCATTTACTGGTTTTTTTAAACCTAAAATAATTGGTCCAATTGCTTTAAATTTACCTAATCTTTGAGCAATTTTATAACCAATATTCCCTGATTCTAAATCAGGAAAAATAAAAATATTGCATGGACCTTTTATATCTAAACTAGGAAACTTCTTATTACGTATTGTTTCATCAAATGCAGCATCAAATTGAATTTCACCAGCAATATTAATTTTTTGATCAGTTTTTCAAGTAAGTTGTGATAATTTTTGAGATACTGTTCTTACATTATCAACACTTGTACCTGCACCACTGCCATTTGTTGAATAAGATAACATTGCTACATTTAACTCTTTAAAATTAACTGAATCAAACGTTTTAAAATCAAAATCAAGAGCAAAATTAATTGTACTGTTAGCAATATCAAACAATTGTTCTACTGTTGGGAAAATATTGATTGAACAATCAGCAAAAATATAAGTTTCATTATAGTGATTCATAATAAAAGCACTAGAAACAGTTTTTTTGTCTGATTTAATAATCTGTAATGCTGGTCTTAAAATATCAGAAGTTTTATAGTTAATCCCTCCTACTAAGCAATCAACTAAATTTAATTCTAGAAGCATCATTCCATAATAATTTTTATTAGCAACTAACTTTTGTGCTTGTTCTAAAGTTAAACCTTTTTCTTTTCTAATTTCATATAATTTTTGTGCTATCTTTTTTTGATCAGTAGTTTTAATGATACTTATACGATTAGCGATTTCTTGAGGAATATTTTCACTTTCATGAAACAATAATACTGGTTCAATAATATCTTTAATTTTAATCGTTTTTAAACCACCATTTTTATCTATGTAAAAAAAAGTATTTTCTAATAGTTTTAAAGCCACAACTTGAATTTTTTCATTTTCCCCTTCAGGAAATAAAACTCTAATTGGCTTTGATGGTTTTTTTTTATAAATAGTACTTAATATATGTTGTTCTAAATTCATTTTAAATTACTCCTCTATATTATTATTTATTAGTAATGACTGTACCAGCAATTGATTTTAAGATGTTTTAAATATATTATTTGATTAATAACAAAAACTAAAATATCAATATTTGCTTCTATTGACGTTTTTGAAACAATTAAATCCAGAATTTTCGAATTTTTACTAGTAATTTTCTTGATAAGTTCCAAAATCAAAGTAGTAAGCATTTTTATAAATTATTGGATTTTATCATTAACACCATTTTTATATTAAATAATTGTCATAATTAATTTCAACAGTTCTTAAAGCAGAATAACAATATAACCATTTTCTAAACAACTAACGGTGTTTTGTAATAAGAATATTCTGTTACTTTATTGACTTTTAAAACTGAGCATTCAATCACATTTAAACTCTTTAACTTTTTAATTTCTTTTTAAAAGAAAAATTTTTCTTAGTTATGAAGTTAAATTAGTTAATTTCTTGCGTTTTGCAACTTTTATAAGCTAGTTACATGCTCCAAATTTTTAGTAATTTATTACATAAGAATTGCTCCATGGTCAATACCACAGCATTAAGCAACTTTACTAAGTTTAACGCCTTCTTCAAATTTTTTCAAGAAAAAGAATTTAATTTTGTAGAAAAATGTCGTTATCTTATGATAATGTCCAAACCTAAGATACTACCTTAACTAGTTCCATGTAATAGTCTAAAATAAATTTATGCCACTATGGCTTTGACAACATTGTATGCTTGACATGAGTTAACTAAGTTCTTTAAAAAAATCATCCATTTTAAAATAATCAATACTATGGTCAAATGTTGATGAATAAATAATTTTAAAGCTCAAAGAAATACGATTTTCATCATTTAATCTTTGAACTTTATCTTTTAATTTATATCTAATATTTTTAATATTTCTAATACTACGATCAGTCTCACGCCTAATATCAAACACAAAAAAACATTTTATTTCATTAAATAAAATCTCATGATTGGTGTCAATATTATGTTGAAAACAACTAAAAGTATCCATAAATTTTTTTGATAAATCGCTAACAATATCTTCATGAAAATGTTTTTGAATTTTAAATTCAATAAATAAAAATTCATTTTTTTTGTTAAAAGTAATAGCATCGATTGATTTCACGCCACGAGTGCGATTACAACATAATATTTTTAAATTATCACCATCAATCGCATATTCATTAGAATCTGATGAATACGTTTTAGAAGCAGTACTATATGAAAGCGTACGAAAAGTCTTTTTATTCTTTTTATAAATCTTAATTAAATTACTTTTTAATGTCTCATTTAAATTCATACTTATCCAACTCCCTGTATGGATAGCTTAAAGCCTCGTTAATATGGTCTAAACTATTCTCTTCTATTATACAAGAATTAAAATTTTTATCTTTATTAATGAAATTATACTTAAATGTTAAGTCTTTAAAATCACGATTTGACAATGAAGTAATAGTTTCAATAATATAAGGACTATGTGTTGACACTACTAATTTAAAATTGACAATACGAGCAATGTCTAATAATAAACGAGCAAACAAATACTGTCATTCGGGATGGATATAAGCTTCGGGTTCATCAATAATAACTAAATTACCTTCTTTAAAGAAACCATTACTAATCATTGTCTTAAATACTTCAATAATTTTTAAGCCACGTGATGAATTAGAAAATTTAACAGTTACCCCTTTTTTAGTTAAGCTACCATTTTCCAAGTTGATTTTATTCTCAAAAGCAAAGTAATTATATAGTTCCTTACTAATTTTTTCTTTAACAAGAACAGCTTTTAAATTACTATAGCGTTCAGTTTCATCGTCATCACTAATCTTACTTTTAAAATCATCTAAATAATTACATTTTTTAAATTTAAAAATATTATTAATTGATAATTTTAATCTTTCAGTTTCTAACATATATTCAGAAGTTTTTTGAATACGTTTCTCTTCCATCATTAAATCTAAAATTTGATCAGTGTCACTAATATATGTAGCATCAAGGACAGGGTTTTCAATAATATTTTCTAAATAATTAAATGCATTTTCCAATTCAAATTCATTATTTGCTTTAATAAAAATACTTAATGTTTTTTTGTTATCCAAGCTAAGTTTTAACTGACTATCTTCATTACTATAGTTTTTATTTTTTAATGTTTCACCATGAAAATTTTCTGATAAGATGTTGGACATTAAATGAGAAATAATATCTTTTTTATCATTAGTGAAAAATATTAAAATTTCTTCAATATCTTTATTAATAGTATTAATAACATACTTAATAGTTTTTATTTTATAAGCATCCTTATTAGTATTACTATCAATTTTTTGTAAAGTAATACTAATTAATTCATCATTTTTTTTCAATAATTTATTACAATCTTTTAATAAACTAATTCAAAAATCATTAAACTTTTCTTGTTTATTATCAAAATTTTCTACTCATTTTTGTAAAAACATTTTATTACTTATATTAAGTTGCTCATAAATCGTATTAATTTCTTTAAATAGTGGTGTTTCTTTATCTTTATTACTAAAGTTAGTTTCAATAAAAGTATCAATCGAACTTTCGATTTGTTTGAATGTGCTTTCAATAAAACTAAGAAAATTTTTAACAACTTGTGATTCAATATCGCTAGTAGCAATTTTCATCATAGCAAAAACTAAACGACTTAAATAACTTTTACCAGTATCATTAACGCCAGCAATCACTGTAATATCACCGATATTTAAAGTAGTATCTTTAAATGGCCCAATGTTTTTTATTTTTAATTTCATGTGTAACTCACCTTTATATATTAAAATATTTTAAATCCTACAAGTATCATACCATTTAAGATTAAATAAATGGCAAATATTGAGTATTTTACTTATTATTAATAATGAAAAAAATTAAAGTATGATTGACAAATGAAGCACAAATTATGTCTTAAAACTTATTTATTGCGGATTACCACAATAAAAAGCATTAACTACTATTATTTTACCAAAACTTACTTGTAGTCAGACTGGAGCTGTCGTGAATGTTTCAATAACAGACATACTGTTATCAGTTCAAGTTAGTGATGGTGTTGCAGATAAAAAGTTAAGTAAAGCAGTTCATTGATTTTGTTTATCATTACTATTTAAATTTAAAGTACAATTACTAGTTAAAGCATTAACAGTAAAACCACAAATTTTAGTTAAAGCAATAGTGTTTGAATTAACCAACTGTGAAGCTAGTTGTGGAATATTTAAGTTATTATTATTTAACGTATCTAAATGATATGTGTGCAAAGTTTTATTATTTAATTTAACACTAACTTCCATAGTACCCCTAGCAATTTGATAATCCAAACTACTAGTAGTTATTTTACCATGATTAACGTTATCAATAATAGCAGTTAGATTACTAATATTAGCAACATCTTGGTTACTGTATATTGTTCCAACACCACCAGAAGTAAATCCTAACTGTCTTAATAAATTAGTCGTTTGCAGGTTCTTGGCTGTAAAGTCATTACCATTAGCAATCAATAATTGCGTTTTGAAATTAGTCTCAGTAATGATTTTTTTATTAATAGAAATTTCATACATATTTGTTTGGGCATTATACTGTAATTTTTGTTCTATTTTTGGAGTATTATTATCACTATATCATCCTAATAACCTAGCAAACTCTGTATCAACTTGTGGTGGATTTCATGCTAAAATTTTACTATGCACATTAATACTTGTTAAAGATACACTACTAATCATAATAGCGCCTAGAAATCGTAATATAACTTTCATAATTGTTACCTCTTTTTGCATAACCAATAATATAAATGGTATTAAAATCTAAATAATAAATATTACTATTCATGTAATATTTATTTTCTAATTTATATTATACATAAAATTTTAAAAGATTATTAATCTTTATATGTCATCTAGATTAATGAAAAAAATAAGAATAAAAATATCTTTGTAAAATATTTTACAAAGATATTGAATAATTTATTTAACTTGATTAGCACAACTTTTACATATGTTTTTCATCATAGAACCATCAGGATTAGTGGCAATTTCATTTTCTTCCATAGTAATACCACAACCAGAACATTTCATATTCATCATATTTATGTCTTGCATTATTTCCCCCTCTATTCTTTTATTTAAGTTTAAAAATTAACGATTAGCACATTCTGGACATTTCATTGCTTTTTGTGCTTTTTTAGAGTTTAAAGCAAGGTCATTACCATTAATTTCCTTATTACATTCAACACAATGTAATACTTTTCTTTCAGGCATTATTTATACCCCCCCTTCTAAAATTACCTTTAACATTGAAATTATAACATTATTAAAATAATTTGCTTTATTAAGCAACTAAACATAAATTAACTAGTATAAAAAAATTCACCATCTTTTTAGATGGTGAATAAAAAATTATTTCATGCCATTATTAAAAGTAATATTATCTAAATTATATTGATAACCATAACCATTGCTCATTATATCATGAACTGCTATCACTGCTGAAATTTGATAGTAAATATTATTATCATCATGTCAAAGATATAAAGCAAAACACATTTGACTTCAATAATAACCATTATCATAATCTTTTTCAACTCTAAATTTATAGTAATCATCAGAATTTCAATCATTATAATAAGCATTATCACCATTACTTAAATCTGCTGGTTGTTTATCTTTAATATAATTAGTGTTATCATTTAAATTACTAAAATTTTGTGAACCTGTATTACCATTCTTAACTTGTAAATAAGAATTGTTACCAAAAGCAAAGGTTGAGTATAGTTTAATAAAATCATCTCAGTTATTAGTATATTTTTTTTCAATTAACAATACTTTTAGGATCACTTCATCATCAGTTATAACCATAATTAAAAGAGTCAGCACTAACATTATCGTTAGCATTAATATTCAAAGTAAGATTATCCGTATTTCAATTTGAATAATAGATTTCAATTAAATTATTACTACTATCAAAAATATAATTAATAGCATAATTTTTATATAACATATTTTCTCCATCACGCGATGGTGATTGATAAAGAAAATTATAAACATTATTAACAGTAGCAATAATCTTAATGATAGTTTAACAAGTAGTATCATTAAGATTATTTAAACTGCTTTTACTAATAAAATACTTACCTAAACTATTAGCAACAGCCATATCAATACCACCAGAAGTACGAGTTGCTTTAGCAATATAATATAAACCTAATGTTTCACTCAAACTATTATTATGTTCTACTTTATTAGCTGATTGCTGACTACTAATATTAATATGGTTTTCGATACCACCAAATTGTAAATATTTTCAACTACTATTATTACCACTAAAGTAACTATCACTATAAATACTTTTACTATAGGAATTAAAACTATCTTTAATAGTTGTGATTTGTTTGTGACTATTCATTTGTTCTTGAATGTTATTTAACATACTTTTATCGGCATCAGAAAGATTTAAACTAGAATCAATTGTTAGATTGCCATTATTATCAACAAGAAAAGCATTTCTAGTTGGTGTCCCATCACTTAAATTACCAATAGCATGGCTTGTATCATAACTATAATATTTATGGTCTGTTGTTGATTGATTAACAATTCAATTACTATCATTTAGTTTCTGATATTCACTGTTAAATATGGGTATGGCAGAAGATACTTGTGGTGTTATATTATTAATTGTTTTAAGAACACTTTTATGTTCTGTAAACCTAGTATTTAATGTTGCATTT
>NZ_JAQYTS010000037.1 GCF_030913225.1 Spiroplasma sp. AdecLV25b | reverse complement strand
ATATTATATCATTTTTACCCTTTAAAATAAAGAAAAAAACCTATATTTATTATAGGTTTCTAGTCATTATTTTCTATTTTTCTAGGTTCAATAATATTAATAATTATATTACTTTGTGTGTTATTATCTTCTTCATTAATATCAAATTCATTTGGATGAGATTTTAATCAATGTTGATAAATTATTTCTGGTTTTACTAATGCTTTTTCTAACATATGAGTTGAAATAATACTACGTGCTTTATCATAACTTTTTAAAAAATTACGTTGTCATGGACTGCTTCTGCGTCGGCAATCAAATATATATTTTCTATCAATTCCAAGTGCATTATTTAATCCTTGTGGTGTTAATATTTTATTTTTTGTTCGTAAATAATTACTAATTGTAACCTCATAATTTCCTAAATATTTTCTTTGTGTGGGCATATTATTCACCTTATTTATTATTTCTTATATTAATTATATCATTAGTGTCAAAAATATTATTACAACATTTTATTTTTAATTATTATTATAATCAAAATTAATAACAAAGAAAGGAATTAAATATTATGAATTTTCTTACTGATGAACTTGATTATGAAGAATGTGATAAAGAAATTAATAAAAATGATATTAATTATTTCAGAAATATATGATTAGCATATGATGATTTTTGACATAAAAATAAATATGATAAAAGTAAATATAAATATGTTAAAACTGCTCCAAGAAGCCCAAATACTAAATATGGTAAAATAAATGATTTTTATCGTAGATGTTATTTAATATTAGAAACTAATGAATATTATTATCCTTTAGATAATTATATAAAAATTAAAAAAAGAAAAAGAACATTAACTAATTTAGAACATATAATAATAAAAAATTCAGGTAATGGTAAAAGACAATCTGATGTACAAGATATAGTAAAAAATGCTAAATTTTCTAAAACATATATGACTAATGTAATGAAAAATGCAGTAATAGGTGTTGAAAAAATAAAAGAGAAAAAGATAGTATTACCAAATGAAAAATTATTTGTAAATATGGATGATTGTTTTATTTCTTCATTATTTAATAATAAAAAACAAAAAAATCGTATTCGTACAATTAGTGCAAATAAAGGTACAGATTTAGAAAAATCTACTAAAAGTAGAAATGTTTTAAAAGATAAAAAAATAACTTATATGAAAACTAAAAATGGTGAAAGAATTAAAAGACAAGAATTAATTGATAAAATTTATGAATTTCTTGATTTACAATTTATTTATAATAAAAGTAGTTTAGTATTTATTGGTGATGGTGCACCTTGAATTAAAACTTCTGCTAAAAAAGAAAACATTCCTTATGTAATTGATAGACACCATGTTTTTAAAGCACTAAAAAAAGGTTTTATTTTTAATAGAAAAGTAGATAATAAAAAATTAACAAATGCATATAACTTATTTATTAATGGTAAATATTATTTATTATTAGATTTTTTAAAAGTAAATAATATTGATGAAAAAATATATAAATATTTTAAAAATAATAAAGAAGGTATTATTAATCAAAAAGAAAATTGAAATCAAGGAGTTTGTGCTGAAAGTGATGTTTCACATTTAGTGAAATCATTAAAAGGTTATGGTGCTAAAATTTATAATGATAAAGTACTTAATAATATGCTTTTAATTAATTCAGCAAGAATTAATAAATTAAATCTTTTACTTTAATATTTTAAAAACTTAATAAATCTTAAACCTATTTATTCACCCAGATTAACATTGATATTACTCTGTAGCGTTGTAAGAATTTTTGAATTTTGAATTGTGTTTAGGTAATTAAAATAACTAATTTGTTCAGATTTAATATCTTTATTTTTATAAGATTCTGTTAATTGTTCTAAGATAGTATTAGTTGCTGTTGTTAAATTTATGTGATTACTATTTTTATTGATAAGTGTTCCTGTTGATGAAGATAACAAAGCAGTAAATAAAAGCAATGATTTCATTTATTTTATTCCTTTCAAATTTGGAGGTATATCAGTTTCTTGATCAATAATAACAGTTTGATTACTTCCTATATTTGATTGTCATGCTTGAGCAACACCATTAAAATTGACAATATTTGTATTTTCATTAAGTGATATGCCTTCAGGACATTTATTTGCTAATTGTAAATAGTAAACGGCACTAGCAATTGATACTTCAAAGTTTTGATTTAATGTTTTATCTTTAAAATTAATAAATTCTGTTAAGTTTCCACTGATATCAGATTTTAGTATTAAATTTTGAATAAATTTAGTTTGTCCTCAAAAAATATGAACTTTAACTTGTTTGTGTGGTGCAACCCTAACGCTTTGTGATGGTACTGTTATGCTAGTAGTAACAGTTGTTTTTTGGCTACTTGTGCTTCCAAAATCTATAGTAGTATTAGTTTTAAAAACATCAATTTGTTGTGTAATTCCTAATGATATTCCAAGAACAGTACTAGCACCTACTTCTGAAGAAAGAGATCGTTCAAAAGCTGTTGTTTGATAAGTTTGTTCAAAATCATTATTATTGGCAAATGTATTTTCCCCCATAAAGTTGAATTTGTTATCGTTAAAATCTAAAATTTGATTACCAACTTTTTTAATTTCAATATTAGAATTTAATAAGTTATTTATTTTAAAGTCACTAATATTTTCTATTGTTTGATATTCAGTTGGATGATTAAACATAAAACTAGCTTTGAAAGCTTCTAACATAGTTGCATTAAAATCAATTATTTTAGAATCAGATTTTATTTCATTAATATTAGTAATTTGTGTTGTGTTCTGACTAAGCGATATTCCAATATTGTTGCTTAAAGAACCAGTTGTCGCCACAATTAAAAATGTTTTGGTTAAAAACATTTTCCCCCTCCTTAAATTTTATCTTCTATTACCCATGTATTCTTTTTAATACCAATATTATTATCTTTATAATTAAAAAGATATCATTATTTTTGGTAGTAGAATAACACTATTATAGCACTATTTTTTTCCAAATCAAACTTTTAAGAAATTTGCAAAATATAAAAAACCTCTTAAAAATTAAGAAGTTTTATGTAGTGCTAACCATTTCTATTTGTGTAGTGTTATCTTCTTTAGGACTAATTTCCAAGTTTTCACGATTTAATTCAATCGGTAAAGTCAAAGTTTGAATTCGTTCTAATAAGCGTTTAACTTTAATTTCTTCGGATTTACTACTTCGTAAATGGTAATGTTCATATAAATCATTAATACTGTAATTAGAGTTAATAAAAGTTGTTTTTAGTGGTAAGACACGAGCATTAAGAATACTGAATAATAGTTCATCACGTTCTCAAGCGCTAACTGTTTCACCACCTAAGTCATCAATGAACAATAAATCACAAGTTTTTAATTGTTCAATTTGTTGGTTAGTATTTGTTTCGTTTTTAAAACTTTTTTTAATATCCATGACAAATTCTGGTCAGACAATAAAACAAACCGTTTGATTTTTTTGAATTAGTTTGTTAGCTAGTAAAATAAAGATAAAAGTTTTGCCACTACCTGTATCACCATGTAAATATAGTCCTTGATAACTTTTATGTTTTAAAGATTGATTTAGATATTGGAGAATTTGAATTCGAGCGTTACCAACAACATTAAAATTTTTACTTCATGATAGAGATAATAATTTGTCATCATAATACTTAATTCAAAAGTTATTATAAACTTGTTTTTGATCAGAATGGTTAATTGAATGTAAGCAATCAGTTAATGCTAAGTTAATTTTACCATTAGGTAGAAAAACTAATTTATAACGATAACCTTTAACATCTTGTAAGCATTTATTTAATGTTTCACGTTTCTTACATAAATTATAACTATTAACATATTGACCTAATAAATGAACATAAGGTTCTAAGGCACTGTTAGTTAATTTATGGTTTATTACGAAATCATTAAGTTCAACATTATTGGCATTCTCTTTTAAAATTGTCGTTGCTTTTAGTTTCATGATAATGTTTTCCTTTTTATAAAATATTCATTGTTATATTATACTAATGAGCATCAAATTCCTTTAAAAGATTATTAATTTCTTCTTGGGACATAGTTGTAGTTTTAATGTTATTGTTGGTTTGTTGTGTTTCAGTTGTTGGTTTAAAGTTAGAATTTGTTATTTGTGATGTTCATAGTGATTCTTGTTGGAATTGATGTTGAGGTGTTTTTTTACTGCGAGCAAAAGCCATTTTTAAATGTTTTAAAGCATCTTCAACATTAGTGATTTTATATTCTTGGAAAGTTTGAGCAATCTTAATCATATAGTTTGGTTCTAAACGTTTATTATTTTTAAATCACACATATTCAATTAAGCAATTAATGACAGCAGTATTTAAGTGAAAATCATGACTTAATGTTGATAATGTCATTTTTAGCTTGCTAGTAATAGTAGTTTTAGTTAATGATGTTAAATACTCTTCAGGTGATTTAGTTTGCATTAAACTAACAGTATCATTGATTTCTCGGGAGTTATGTTTAGCAATAAAATCATTTGGTGTCGCATTTAGATTAACTTTCATAACTGCTGGTGTTTCTGGTTTCATGAATGAATAAATAGGAGTTGGCATTGGTTCTTGTTTTTGAACAGAATAAATATTGTTTAAGACAGATTTTAGTGAAACAGTCTGCGGAATTGTATTTTCTTCTTGACTAATATTAATATAGTTGTCAGTAATTTCAATATTGTTGTTTAGGAAATAAAATCTTTGACGTTCATAATCGTTTCTCCCTAGTTGGTTTAGTAATTTTTCATTTAAATGGGCATTTGCAAAAAAATCATCAGCTGTTAAAGGACTAAAAATTTCATAGATAAAAGTTGATTTTAAAGGATAGTAGTAAGTATTAATTAATTTAGTTGCTTCTAATTGTTGGAATGCTACTAATAATTGAGTAGTAGAAATGTTTAATAAAGATTTAAGACGACCATGGTTAAAATCGAGATTAATTCTTTTTGTTAATATTTTTTCTTGAATTAAAGTTAAATATAAATTTGTCGCTTCAATACCAATAATTGGTTGGTATAACATAAATATAGTTTGGTAATTTTCAGTGTTTATGTTTTCGTGTTGAATTAATTTAAAAATATCATTGTCATTAATTATCCTATTCATAATTATTTCCCTATCTTTCTCTTTTACTAACCAATTTTTACAATTGTATGATAATTATATGCACATCAAACATATATTTAAAGTGAAATGATTAAGTAACATAGTTATCCACATTAAACTCACATTTAAATAATAAAATTATACTTTATAATCATTAATTTTGGGAGTTATCCACATTAATATTTGCTTTGACAGTGCGGGCAAAAGTAAGTACCACGTGTGCTAACTTTAGTCTTTAATATTTTAGTTGTACAGGCAAAACAAGATTGGTTAACTCGTGTATGAACTTGCAATGAGTTTTGGTAATAACCTCTAACACCAAGACTAGAAGTGTAACTGTTAATAGATGAACCACCTAATTTAATGGCTTTAGTAAGGACCATAATCGATTTGTCAATAATAGTTTGTAGTTGTACTAATGTTAAATGATTAGTAATACTCTCTGGATGAATATTAGCATAAAAAAGTACTTCGTCAACATAAATATTTCCTAATCCACTCATTACTCCTTGGTCTAATAGTGAAGCTTTAATATTTTGTTTTTTATTTTTTCATTTATTTTGTAAATATTGGGCAGTAACAATTTTGTTAAAAGGTTCAGGACCAATATTAGTATATGGTTTTAGAGTTTGGTAAGTGCTAAGGGGTTGTAAATGAAAAGTTCCAAATTGTCTTGTGTCATGATAGCAAAGTTGATAGTTATTTTCTAATTCTAAAACTAATAAAATATGTTTTCAATTCGTAGGGGTATCTTGCTTTTGATAGTAGTATTTACCTTCCATACGCAGATGACTTAACAAGACATAATCATCAAGTACAAAAATTATTAGTTTACCAACACGTTGAATATCATTAATTGTTTGGCCAATAATTTTATTAATAAAGATTTGTGGTATAGAAGTTTTGATAACTTTGTTCATAAAAACTCGCACATCAATAATTTTATGATGTAGTAAAAGTGGATATAAAGTTTTACGAACAGTTTCAACTTCTGGTAATTCAGGCATCCTAATTTTCTCCTAACTAAAACATTGTAAAGCATTTTATTCTTATTATAAATAAAATAATAATTTTTTTTCATATTTTTATATAAAATAAAAATAATATTATTTTAAAGTGTGTTTTTAAGATAAGATATATTTATGTGTAAGTGATTAAGTTTAGTGTGTAATAAATAACTTAGATTAGTCAGGAGACGAAAAAAATGATATGTATGAAAAATCCGTATATATTAGTAAAGGCAGAAAAACAAGCAGTAGGTGGTAAGGTTAAAACCTTAGAAGGAGAAGCAACTTATAATGCAGGTGATTTTATTGTTACTGGTATTGCCAATGAGCAATGAGTTGTTAAACCTAATATAAATAATGAAAGTGTTCCTAAGGGTTACATTTTAGTTAACACTGATGAAAATATATTTCGACCTTCAGGTAATGTTTTTAAGACTTGTGAAATTGCTAATCAAGCAGGAGAAATTAAGGTTAGTTGGGACTCAACAGGAAATACTATATTAAAATATGATGCTGGGGATTATCTTATTAAGCATGATGAAGATGATATAGCACCATGCAAGAAAGAAATCTTTGGAAAAACTTATGTTGTAGGTGATAGTGAAAAAGAAATTATAGACAAACTTTTAAATTTTAAATTTAAAGAAATACAAAAAATGAATGAAAAAATTGCTATAGATGGTAATCCTAACATTGCAAAACCTATTAATTGATAATTATACTATACCCAGCACAAGTGAAGAACAATCTGAATCACTATTGCATGACAAGAAGCGTTATAGCGTGTCTACATCTAAATCAAATTTTGTTGGTGATAACGAAAGTGGAAATCATGCTCAAACTAAAAAGTTATTACCACAAAATTATGAAGCAGAAGCTCAAGTAGCAAAAGAAAGTGAAAAGATAAGTAAGAAACAGCAAGGACAAGAACCAAAATTTACTTTATAATTCCATTACTTTAACTCAAACCAATTATTACCACTACTGTTATTTACTACTAGTGGTACTTTTAATTTAGTAATATTAGTCATAATATTTGTTACTTTCGTAATTACTGCTTCTATATTTTCTGGTGCTACTTCAAAGATTAGTTCATCGTGAATTTGAGCAATTAAACTCGCTTCAATTTTATGGTTTAAAATTTCTGTGTAGATTTTATTCATCGCTAGTTTTAAAATATCAGCAGCACTACCTTGAATAGGCATATTCATCGCAATTCGTTTTCCAAAATCACGAATGTTTTTGTTGTTATTGGTAATCTCAGTAACTGCTCTTCTGCGATTAAAAATCGTTTGGACATAACCATTAGTTTCACAAAAACTAATAACATCATCAATATAAGTTTTAATGCTAGGGAATACCATAAAGTATTTGTTAATAAAGTTTTGTGCTTCTTTAACACTAATTTTTAATTGTTGTGATAAACCAAATCCAGAAATGCCATAAACAATCCCAAAGTTTACAGCCTTAGCATTTTGACGTTGTTCTTTCGTTACTTGTGTCTTGGAAATTCCTAAGACTTTGCTGGCAGTCTCAGTATGGATATCTTGATTTTCGAGGAAGGCTTGGATTAAATTTTCATCATTACTAATATGAGCTAAAATGCGTAATTCAATTTGTGAGTAGTCAAACGATAAAATTTTATTACCCTTGATATTAGGAATAAAGATTTTACGAACTTCTCGTTGTTCTTCATCACGAATACTAATGTTTTGCATATTAGGATCTAATGATGATAATCTACCCGTGCTTGCTTGTACTTGATTATAAATGCTATGAATTTTACCATCGTGAAAAATATATTTTTGTAAACCAAATAAATAGGTTGAATATAGTTTTTGTAATTTTCGGTATTCTAATAAAATGTTAATAAAGGGATGCATATCTTGCAATGAAACTAATACTTCAAAGGCAGTACTACCTTTTTTGTAATCAGGTAGTTTTAGTTGTTTAAATAAATAATTACTAATTTGTTTTGGCGAATTAGGATTTAATTCTTTTTTTGCCATCGTTTTAATTTGTAGTTCTAAATCTTTAATTTTCAATAATGTTTTGTCAGTTAAAATTGTTAGTTGTTGTTGGTCAACATTTACCCCATTGCGTTCCATATCAGCTAAAGCAAATCCCGCAGGTAGTTCAATGTTTTGATATAATTCTCAATTATTAGTTGTTTTTAAATTGTTAACAAGGAGAACATATGATTGGTGTAAAAAATTTAAATTGGATTCAAGGAATTGTGCGATTGCCATTTCTTGCTTAGGGATAGTTTTTTTAACACCTTTGCCATAAAAATCATCGCTATTTAACGATGTTAAATTGTTTAAACCAAGGATAATAGCAATATTTTCTGGAATAATTTTTTCGTTTGCATAGAGTAAATATGCTGCTAGCATATGGTCAAAAATAATACCATTAACAGTTAAATCAAACCTTAGAGCACCATTAATAACTTTCTTTAAATCTCATGTAATTTTAGTTAACATTTTATTTTGTAAAAATTTGTGAAAAAATTGACATTTAGTAGCACTGGCAATATTAATATAAAATATTCCTTTATCATTTTTAATCGCAAATCCAATTAAGTTATCACGATTATAATTATCACCAAAAACTTCTAACCATAAATAATTAATATCACAGTTTCATTGTTCATCTCATGTTGTAATAATTTTAATTTGCGTATTAGTATTGGGTTTATTTGCTTTAGCATCTTCATCGCTAATCATTAGTGATTTCATATCATATTGATTGTAAAATGATTGTAGTTGGTTACTATTTAAATTATTAAGATTATACTGAAAAGTATTTAGATTACCAGAAATGGGAGTTTCTAAGTTAAGTTGGGCTAATTGTTTACAAATAATGCCATCATTAAAATTAGCTTTTATTAGTTTATTAATATTAGGTTTTAATTTTTCAACATTATTGATAATGTTCTCTAAGGTTTTATATTCCTTTAATAAATTAGTAGCGGTTTTTTGTCCAATTCCTTTAATGCCAGGCAAGTTATCTGAAGCATCGCCCATTAATCCTTTTAAATCAATTACTTGGCTTGGTAGTAGTTCATATTCGCTCTCAAAGGTAGCAGCAGTAATAATTTTTAAGTCACTCATTCCTTTTTGGGGATTTAAAATTTTGATATTATTGTCTAATAGTTGTAATAAATCTTTATCACTACTCATAATATCAATTTTGTAATCTTTAGCGATATTATTTTTAACAATTGTACCAATAATGTCATCAGCTTCGTAATTAATGAGTTGGCCTCACGGAATTTGTGCTAAATCTAAAAAAGTTTTAGCTAGTGTGAATTGTCCGATTAATTCTGTGGGCGTTGCACTACGGTTGCTTTTATATGTGTCTAGTATTTGATGACGGAATGTTTTTTTTCCAGCATCGAATGCTACAAAAACACTATCATAGTTATTGTTTTTCAAAAATTTTGTTATCATGCGAATAAATGCATAGACGGCATTGGTTGGAATGCCTTGCAATGAATGAAGATTTACACCTTGATAGGCAGTAGCATAGTATGCTTTAAATAACAAATTGTTACCGTCAATTATTAATGCTTTTTTCATATTGTTTCACCTATTTTCAAATATAGACTTATTATAGCAATAAGTAGTAGTAAATTGACATTAAAAATAATTTATTTATTTGATAATGGATAGTTAATTAAAAAAAAGCAAGAACCGTACGGTTCTTGCTAGAAATAATTATGTAGTGGGTAACTCATCAGATGTAGAGGGTAATAAAACTCGGGGTATAGAGAATTTTATATTAAAAATATTATATATTAATAATAAGTGATTTGTTACAGCACTAATAATTATGTTAGATAAGGATATATTATAAATCCCTATTTTTATTATAACACTTAAACTATACTTTTATGTTATGTTTCTTAAAATAATTTAATTTAATGTTTTTTAATAAAAAAACAAGAGCCTTTCGGCTCTTGTCTACACAAGAATTATTATTAAGATAGTATGTCGTTTATAAAAAAAGGGGGGGTTATATTTATAAATAAAACTTAAGGTTATTGGGGTTATAGAGTTTAAATTAGGGGTTATAGATTAATTTTGAATTTTTTTTATATTAAAAAATATTATAATTGAGTAATGTTGACATACTACCTTAACTTTAATAGGACCTAGGCTATCTAAATCCTTACAAGAATAATAACAAATAAAAATTAAAATGCAAGGAAATTTGTTTTTATTTTTAGAAATAAATTATAATTTTGAATATTTTATTTTAAAAACCTATAGTGAGTATAGGTTTTTAAAATAAAAGCTATTAATAAAAATTAATAAAAATTTGCTATTCGTTTTGTTAACGTTAATATTCATGTTATTATTATTTAAGAAATAATAAAAAAAGTACTAATGAGGTAGAAAAATGAGTATCATTACAATTGAAAATTTAACACATGCTAATGGTGGTAAAACATTATATAAGAATGCGTCGCTACAAGTCAATAAAGGTGAACACGTAGCACTAGTTGGTATGAATGGTGTTGGTAAGACTACGTTGTTAAACATCATTAATGGCACGCTATCAGCCGATAATATCGATTTAAATATTCACCCTAAAATTAAAATTGGTTATTTAGACCAACATCAAGAAGTTAATTTAGAATTAACAGTTTTACAATATTTGCGTGAAAGTTATCAACATCTTTTTACACGAGAACAGCAAATGGAAGACCTTTATGCTAAAATGGCAGAAGAATATACAGAAGAACTATTAAATAAAGCTATGAAAATTCAAGATGAATTAACTAATCAAGGTTTTGATACAATTAGTAAAAAAATTGGACGTTTAGTTGATGGATTAGGAATTAATGTGCAGTTATTAGAACAAACATTAGGTAGTCTTAGTGGTGGTCAAAGAGCAAAAGTGTTATTAGCTAAGTTATTGCTGAATGAAGATGACTTTTTATTATTAGACGAACCAACTAACTTTTTAGATATTGAACAAATTAATTGGTTAGCAAAATTCTTACAAACCTACCCTAGTGCTTTTTTACTAGTATCGCATGATCATAATTTTATTAATATGACATGTAATATTATTTTTGATATTGATAATTGTATGATTACTCGCTATGTTGGTAACTTTGAATCATTTTTAGAACAAAAAAGTTTACATCACCGTCAATACGAATCAGCATATACAAATCAAAAGAAATTAATTGAAAAATTAGAAACTTATATTAGTAAAAATGCAGCTCGTGCATCAACTGCTAAAAGTGCTGAATCGCGAAGAAAACAACTAGCTAAAATGGATGTTATGGATAAACAACAAATTCAAGCACCGCCAAAATTTTATTTTAAATATTACAAAACACCATCATCAATTGCCGTGCAAGCAGAAAAACTAGAAATTGGTTATGATAAACCACTAATTAAACCTTTAACATTTACCATTCGAACTGGAAGCAAATGAGTAGTTAAAGGTTATAATGGGATTGGTAAAACAACATTTTTACAAACATTAGCTGGTAATATTTCTGCTATTTCTGGAAAGATAAATCTTGGTGATAAAATGCAGGTAGCATATTTCCATCAAACTGAAGTTATGAGTAACGTTACACCATTTAATTATTTAAAAGAATTAGATATTAAGTTGTCTGATGGTGAAGTACGTAAACTTTTAGCTAACTTTGGTTTACGTAGTAATTTAGTAATGAAACCAATGAACTTATTATCAGGGGGAGAACAAACGAAAGTACGATTAGCAGCCTTAGCATTAAAACCTTGTAATTTATTAATATTAGACGAACCAACTAATCATATTGATGTGTTGGCTAAAGATTCATTATTAAAGGCATTACAAAATTTTGAAGGAACAGTTTTAATTACTACTCATGATACTAATTTTAATAATAGTTGAATTGATGGCGTATTGGATTTTGAACAATTAATAGAGTAGTATGATTTAAAAGTATATTTAATTATTTTTACTTATATAAGTGTTTTTTTAAAAAAAGTTGTGTTATAATCTTAAGGTAAATGTATTTAGTGCCTAGTAAGTTTATTAAAACTTACTAGGCACTTTATGTTTAAATAAGAAAAAAAAGGAGAAAAATTACATGCCTATTTTGAAAAAAATAGTAGAACAACATTTTACAACATTTCTAGAATCAGAAAAACAATATACCAATATGCCAGATCAAGAATCTACATGAACAAAAAGTACCGAAATGAAAAAAAAGAATAGATCAAAGCCAACAACAAGTACGCCACAATTAACTATCAAACCAAGTCCAAAATCTAGTAACTTTATTATTTCATTTGTTGATGACTCATTAAAATTAGTTAACAATTTTATGAACAATCTAACAAGTTCTACTAAAAAACATGAATCTAAATTGAAAGCAACCGAGGTTATTGACAACATAAATAAAAAAATTGCAGCTATTAATACGTGATTTAAAAAAAATTCAATAAGTAAGGATAAACAAACTTATTATTATGATGGTCAGAAATTAGTGTTAAAAACACTACATGAAAGTGTTGAAACCAGAATAAAGATTTTAAATAAGGAATGATTTGAAATGAGAAAAAAATTACGAAACTCTATTAAAAATCAAAATAATATAAAACTTGATGTATTACAAAAAGATTTTCTTCGTTTAAAAAATGTGCTTTCTCATTTTAAAGTAGCATTTGAAGACGATTTTCTATTATCATCAGATAGGGATCATTCTCAACAAGTTACTGAAGAAAAAGATTTAATTGTTAAAGATATTGATGAATTAGTAAAATTTAGAGAAAAAATTAATACTATTGTTGAAACTATGGTAGGAAAAATAAAATTTCAAATAAGTGCAAATAGCAATGATTATTTGGTTTCTACCAGTAACTATAAACTTCTAATTTCAACAATAACGAGTGAGGGGGGTGAATAAAGTTAATAGTTATAATTTAATTTTCTTTAAATAAAAGACAACATTAAACTATTTAATTTTTGCTATAATTATATCATATTATAGTTAATAAACAAGTATTTTAATGTTTTATTTTATTATTTTATAACAAAAATTCCTAACTATTTAGGTTTAAGATTTATTAAGTTTTTAAAATATTAAAGTAAAAGATTTAATTTATTAATTCTTGCTGAATTAATTAAA
The DNA here is from genome assembly GCF_030913225.1 of Spiroplasma sp. AdecLV25b. Lineage (GTDB taxonomy): Bacteria > Bacillota_I > Bacilli_A > Mycoplasmatales > VBWQ01 > Spiroplasma_E. The sequence continues at coordinate 60 of NZ_JAQYTS010000037.1, read as the reverse complement.
AGCATATTATTAAGTACTTTATCATTATAAATTTTAGCACCATAACCTTTTAATGATTTC
>NZ_JAQYTS010000028.1 GCF_030913225.1 Spiroplasma sp. AdecLV25b | reverse complement strand
TTCAGAATCTATTGTAAAATTTAATGGAGTCATATATTTCTCATCCTATCTAGTTTTTATTTTCAAACTAATTATATTTGATAAGGAGGGGTATATGGCTCATTTTTTATTAATTTTTTAAATTTACACACAATCTTAGACTTAACCAAAAATATAAACTATTTTTATTCTTATTTTAAATTCATAACAAATGAATATTCTGTTTTTAAAATTATTTGGAGTAAACTTAGGTGACTTGTACCAAAGATAAAATAAAAACAAATCTTTTTACAGATTTGTTTCTAGCCTAAGGTTCAACGTACTTTGCTTAATAGCATACGCTTAAAATTCACTGTTTATTTTGAAATCCTTCAAGGTCTTTACTAAATTGTACCATATCAAAATCAAAATAAAAAACTTAAGAGGATATTTAATAAAATTAAAATTCCTGAGCACCCAAAATGACATATTAAATATGATTTTTATTAAAACTCATTGTTGATAGATAATAAACAAAAAATGATATATTCTTTACATAAACTAAATATAAATTTTTAACCCATTGCTTTATTTTAAAGAAAGAAAAAGGAGAAAAAATGTTTAGTATAGAAAGAACGCAAAGATTAATATCAAGAGAAAAAACGAAAAAAAATACGAAATTTAAAATGATTTTTGAATCAAAAGTAGAAAAAATTAAAGAAAAAGTTCAAGATATAGTTTCAAAATATAAAAATAATTTAACAATTATAAACGCATTATCTAAAGAATTGCAAACTAAAAAAAGTGATAATGAGATTGACTTTACTTCATTTTTTCAATTAAGTTATGATTTACAATCACAAATCAAAGAAACAAAAAAAGAATTAAAAAATGCCATTAATAATATAATCTATGGCGGTAAAGCCAAAGATTTAAAAAAACAACAAAGCTATATTAAAAAAGAGTTAAAAGAAATATGCAAAGAAAAATTCTTAGTTTTAAAACATGAAATGAATTCTCAAGAAAAATACATTGAATATAAAATAAATGAAATGCAATCATTTAAAAATAGTACTTTTTGAACAAATCAATCATATAAAAATAAAAATAAACCAGGATTAGCTGACATATTCATAAGTAAACCATCAAGTGACACTGATGATAAAGATAGTAGCAATCCAACACAAAAACATCATTTTTCAAAATTTAGTGATGATATTATCACAACTATTAATAGTCAAGAAAAATCTAAGTTTGATACAATGGTAAGTAAATGCGAAACTCAAACATTTAAATTTCAAGAAAAAGTTTCAGATTTAAAAAAACAAATTCTTCCTACTATTTCTGAACTTGATGAAAATAAACTACCAAGTACTAATTCTGTGCAAATGGAACAAGTAAATATTTTTAATATTTCAACACAAATTGAAATATTAAAAGAGGAAGTAAAAATTTTGGAAAGTAATTTTCCAAAAACCATGAAAATGATTCCAGAACATGTAAAACAAACCATAAAAAGTACAAACGAGAAATTAGAAAAACAACAAAAAGAAATGTCAAAAAATAACAAAAATAAAAAGTTTAATAATTCTATATCAAGTATTAGTGATGAAATATCTGATAAAGATATTATTGAAATGCACTATGGCAAGAATCATATATGTTCAATTGTGTAAATTAACCTATTGGACTCTATTCTATTTCTTGTTTAATTCTTTAATCATATGATAGAAAGGCTTATTATTAATCATAATTTGACCATCATCTTTAAATTTTAAACGTTCATACAATTGTTTAGCATAAATGTTGCCATAACTAACATTTAATGATAATCATTTAACATGTTTATGATTTTGATATTTATTAGTAATATAATTAATAATTTTAGTACCGATACCCTGGTCTTAAAAATCATGATGAACAGCAATAATATCTAAGTATACTTCACTGGGTTTACTTTCTACTTCTACTTCAAATTCATGGTCAATAACAATTTTAGGTTATGTTTTACTAATTTAAAGGTATTATGTTTTAATTTATGAATATCTTCATCAACTGCTATTAGTGCGATACCGTTAACTTGATTGTTATCTTCATTAAGAACAAAATTTTCATAACTAAAATAGTGATTTTTCATTAAGAAAATTTGTTTAAAAATTTTAATAATATCTCATTGCTAGATTTATTAAAGATTTTATTTTTTGTAGTTTTATAAATCTCATAAAATAGTTCAATAATTATTGATAGATTTTGTTCAGTTTCTGAAGACTTTGCCATACGAATCATTAATTTTCCTCACTTCTGTTATTTATATAATTTTATCTTAAAATAAGATTAATAGTAATAATTTTAAAACTGATAATTGAATATTAAAAATGTTAATGTTATAATCAAAAATAAGACGGGTTATATTATATTAGATTTTAAAGTTCAACCTAGTCATATATTTTAAAGGAACGTGGGAAACTTATGAAGTCATTTTTACTTGTCATTTCTAGTTTAACAATTTCAAGTACAATAACATAAACATATTTAACAAATAATAATGCAATTTTAAATAACACTTGCAAAAAAAAATCAATTAAATTTTTTTAAACTGCAATTTAAAAATAAATCTATTACAGAACTTGAAAAAATGAAAGCAAATTTAATTAATGCTATAAGCATAAAAATAATCAAATTTTAATTCAAGAAAATAAATTAAATGATAAACTATGAAATACTAGTATTTATCAATTAATCACAAGTGACAAATATATTAAATCATTATCACTACAACTAGAGATGGGATTAATTTCTTTTGACAAAAATAATAATATAAACTTTGAAGCAAAAAATAATGGGGCAAGTGTATGGGCTGAATCACATTGATATTGATTTGGTTATTGAAAGTTACATTTTTCTCATGATGCTATTGAAACATTTGGTGAAAGTGGTCATGGTGCAACAGAAATAGCAGCCGCAATTAGTTTAGCTTTTCCACCTGCAGCACCCGCTGCATTAGCAATTGCTGGAGTTGTACTTGCTAATATAGCATTATTAAGAAGTTATGATTATGGCAATGGTTCTTGATTAGGCATATACTTATTAGTACCTGATATGGGTTGAGGAAGTAACTAAAAATGTTTAACAAATTCTCTAAAAATTGAAAATGATTAATAATCATATCTTTAGTACATGTTATTATAGGCTATGGTACTTTTATTTTATTAACCTTAGGAATAAGCGCAACTATATCTTTAAATACTACTATTGACACTACCATCATATTAATGTTTATTTTTGTTATAAAAATCATTGTTATTTCTTTTAGTTTAGGTATTTATATTTTAAATAGCAACAAACAAGAACAAATTAAAAATCAATATTTATGATTATTTTTATATTTCCTAGCATTTGATATTTTTGGTTTCATTGGAATGTTACTTTTAATAAGAAATAATCACATTGTGAAAGCAGAAAATAATTCTGAAATAGTAATGATTAAAAATGATAAACATATCTTACTATGAGCAATTTATGCTTCAATCGGATTAAGTTGCTTTATTTTATTTGCACCCATTGCTGCTATTAACTTAATAAAAATTAAAAAACAATGAAATGAAGAAAAAATTGCACAAGATGAATTAAAAAAAATTATTTTTTATAGTGGGTTTTTAGTATTATTTATTGGACGACCATACAAAAAAATATCATACTAATAAATCAAGTTTATTATTAATTTAATGTTTTTATCATATGATAAAAAGGTTCACTATTAATACTTAACTTCCCATTTTCTTGAAAACCTACTCGTTCATATAACTTACGAGCTTTAAAATTTTTAAAACTAACATTAAGTGACAAATAATTAATATCAGATTGCGATTGATATTTTTTAACAATCCATAATATTAGTTTTGCTCCAATACCTTGCCCTTGAAAATCACTTTTGACACCAAATGTATCCAGATACACTTCCTTATCTTCCGATTCAGTTTCAATTTCAAAGTCTAAATTAAAAATTAATTTGTAAAATTTTAGATAAAATTTTAAAAGTATTAATTTTTAATTGATAACTATCTTTATGCAACACAACTAAAGCAATACCGTTAATTTATCCATTGTCTTCGTGAACAATATAGTTCTCATAACTAAAATAATGATTTTTCATTAAGAAAATTTGTTTAAAAACATTTATTTTTTCACTATCGCTATACGTTGCAAAGGTTTTACTTTTTGATGAACCATAAACTTCATAAAAAATATTAATTATTATCGCAATATTTTCGGTGGTTTCATTAAATTTGGCACGACGAATCATTTTTAATTTCCTTTCTAAGATTCAAAATTAATTAATAACTACTTGTCGCTATCAATATTATTTTCTGAACTTGGAACTACAGATTGATTATTAAATACACTATCTTCTAAACTTTTTTTAATAACCAGTACCCCTTTATTAACATTAACATTGTCTTTTTGACTATCTGGATTAATTTTACCAAATGGTGTTAAGTGAGAATCTTCGTTGAAATAATGTTGTGACTTATTATTAATTATTTCAGGAGCAGAAGTTGTTTCTTGGGTATCTAATTCTTTATCATTAGTTTGTTGTTTTTGTTGAGATAGAATTTGTTGTTGTTTTAATTTAATAGTTTTTTCTAAATTAGAAATAGGATTAGCAATTGCATCATTAAGTTGACTAGTATTTTTAGTTTGTTTTCTAATGCCTTTAATTTCTTTTAACACTTCTTTCTCAATAGCAACTTTGTCAGCAAGTATTTGTTTGTGGTTTTGTTCATGAATTAATTTTTTGGCTTCAAATTGTTTCTTAGTAGTTCTTTTAGTTTTACTTTTCGTTTTAACGCTTTTAAACATTCTCGTAAAAGCAATGGCACATAATTTAAACTTACTAAAAATAATTAGCGGACGTTTAAAAAAAAGCAAAGAAACTAATAACAAGATGCCAATAATATTAGAAAAAACATTAGTAGCAAAAAAACCATAACTAAATAGTCCTGTTAAAATTGTACTAATCATACCACCTGTAGCATTTCTTGGAAAAAACGTATTAATTCCTAAATTAGGAAAGGAAATTGGTTTACCAAAAAACCCATTATAGTTAGTAAAAATACTGCTACTTCATCACGTATTAGCATAATTAGTAGTAATACTTATTAAGTTTAAGTTATGATAATTAGAATATAAATGATTACGATTATTAATTATTAATGACAAAGTTTGAGTTGTTCAGCAAACTAATACTAATATTAAAACTAATTTTCCTACATTGCTTGGTTTCATTTTTAAATGATAACCAAAACATAAAGGAATAATAGCAAAGAAACTAATCCCATATACTAAGTACTTAATTCAACCAAAGAGAAAAGTAAAACATAAATCATCTAACATTTTACCAACAACACTAAATCTAATTAAACTAATAATTAAAAAACACAAAATGGTAACTGCAAAAAACAAGGTTCCTACTTCGTCACCTCGCGTATGAAGCTTAGAAAAAGTGATTATTCTTTGTGGATTACTGTTTTCCATTTTGTGCACCTACTTAAAAAGATTAAATTTCATTAATAACTGTTAAAATCATCGGTAATTTTCCAGTTTCTTTTTTAATATAATCTTGCAGATCATTACGCATTTTATTTTTAACTTCATTAATGCTAAATGCATTACTTGCTTTATACTTTTCAATAACATTAATAATAATTTTTTGAATATTTTTTAGCATTCCTTCATTGTTAGTTAAATAAATAACACCACGCATTTGCGCATCAATTAAAGAAATTATTTCTTTAGTCTTACGGTCAATCGTAACGCCAGTAATTAATACACCATCACGTTGTAATTGCTTACGTTCATTAATCACAATGGCGCCAATATCACCAACACCAATTCCATCAACATAAACATCACCAGTTTTGATTAGATTTTCTGTTGATTTAATAGTATTAAAACTTTTATCACCAATTGATGATGCACGATTAAAGGTTGACTTAACAAAGTTATCTACTAACTTACCGTTTTCAAAAGTAATAACTTTACCATTATCATGGATTAAAGCATTGTTATTTAATACACCAGCACTAATAGCAGCTTGCTGGGCTGCAACAAAATCTTTATACAATCCTTTAACAGGCAAAAAGTATTTAGGTTGAATAATATTAACCATTAATTTAATGTCTTCATACGAAGCATTTAAACTTCAAACTTGTTTTTCAGAAATACTAATGACTTTAACATCAGTTCTTGCTAACTCATCTAGTAGTGAAGCATGTGCTAATTCATTACCTGGAATTGGTGGAGTTGCTAAAATTACTGTATCTTGCGGTTCTAATTTCAAATAGTCATCATTACCAACAGCAATTTTATTCATTTTTAAGAATAATCGTTCACCACTACCAGTAACAATAATAACTGTGTCTTTCATACCAACCGTTTGTGCTAAGTTAATTAGTTGTGATTTATTAATATTAAAAGCATTTAAATCATTAACTTTTAGTAAAATATCATATAACGTTACACCATAAACAGCAATTTTACGCTTCGAATCAGTTTCTTGAATAGCATTTAAGATTTCATTAACACGATACAAATCTTGATCATAACAAGCAAGAATAACTCTTCCTGGGGCTTCTTTTAATACTGGTTCAATAATTTTTTGAATTTTATGATTAGGAGCTGTAAAGTTTTTTCTAACAGCACATGATGCTTCACTAATTAATAACAAGACATCTTTTTTAGCAACGCTTGCTAAATGAGGAATATCAGTAGCAAAATCATTGCGGTATTCACCATCAAAAATATAATCTCCTGTATAAACAATCCGTTCTGCTGGTTGATTTTTTTCTTCATTATTAACAGTTAGTACAAATCCTAAACTGCCAGGAATTGAAGTTGTGGTTTTGAAGGTTTCAACACTAACATTACCAAAATTCATTTTTTCATTTGGTTGAATACTTTTAATACTAATTTCATTTTGATTAATAAAACGAAAACGTTCTAGTTTTTGTCTAATCATGAAGTCAGTCAGCTTGCTAGCAAAAATAGGGACTTTATGATTAGTTTTGTCTTTATTAAAATCTTTTAGTATATAAGGTAAAGCGCCAAAGGCATCATCTGATGGTTTTGAAATAAAAATCCCTTGAACACGTTGCTTATTTTCTTTTAAATAAGTATAATCAGGAATGATAATATCAATTCCTAAAATTTCTCGTTCTGGTAGTCTAATTCCTGCATCAAAAACAAATATTTTTTCATTTACTTCTACAACATATAAATTCTTGCCACGCTCATCAAGACCACCTAGTGCAAATACTTTTATCTTTGCCATTTATTTCACCAGTTTTCTACTTTCTTTTTAGCATTATTTTTTAATTTTAATAATTTGTAAGTTAAGAAAATTAAAAATATTTTCTTCATTGTACTATAATAATATTTTAGCATTAAAATAGTTAAAACATTAGAACTGTTTTTAAAAAAATAAAAAGCAACTAATAGTTTATTTTAGGTTCATAATTATATCTAACCAATAATTTCTAAACTAAGTTTACCGTTATCTTCAACCTTAACTACCCGAACTTTAATTATATCATTAATTTTAATGAAATCATTTAAATCATCAATTCGTTTATTAAATATTTTTGAAAATTGTGAGATACGAACTAAACCATCAATCTTATCTTTTAAGTTAACAAAGACACCAAATTTAGTAATGGTCACAACTTTAGCATCAAATTTAGAACCTACTTCAATTTGTACAGGAAACACAATACTTTCAATAATACTTCATGCTTTATTAATTGCACTTTGGTTATTATGATACAGTATAATACGACCATTATCTTCAATATCAATTTTTACATTATCACAATCAGCAATAATTTTATTAATAACTTTACCACCAGAACCGATAATATCACGAATTTTATCAACCGGAATTTGTTTCATAATTACTTTCGGTGCATTTGCAGCTAAAGTAATTCGTGGTGCTTTAATAACCTTATTCATATTTTCTAACACTTGTAATCTAGCAATTCTAGCTTTTTCTAAAGCTTGCGTAATAATGTTAAAATCAATGCCCGCAATTTTAATATCCATTTGTAGTGCACAAATTCCTTCACTGGTGCCAGCTACTTTAAAGTCCATGTCACCTAAATGATCTTCTAAACCTTGAATATCTGTTAGTACTACAAAATCTTTATTTTCTTTAATTAATCCCATTGCAATGCCAGCAATCGCTGCTCTCGTTGGAACACCACCAGCCATCAATGCCATTGATGAAGCACAAATCGCTGCTTGTGATGTTGAACCATTAGAAGCAAGAACTTCCGATACTAAACGAATCATGTATGGAAAATCTTTTTCTTGCGGAATAACTTGTAATAATGCCTTTTCTCCAAGGGCACCATGACCAATTTCACGTCGTGACGGTACTCCCATTCTTCCTGTTTCACCAACAGAAAATGGCGGAAAGTTATAATGATGGATAAAACGTTTGTATTCTTCTTTACCTAAACCATCAATAATTTGATGCTCAGCTAAAGCACCTAACGTTAAAATTGACATAACTTGCGTTTCACCACGATTAAACATCGCGCTACCGTGCACAATCGGTAAGATATCAACCATACTTGTTAGTTTTCTAATATCATCAGGGCCTCTGCCATCAATTCGTTTTTTTGCTTTTAAAATCATTGTTCGCATTGTTGTTTGTAATAATTCTTCAATGCTTTTACGAATATTATGAATTACTGTTGCTTCATTAGAATCTAATAAAAATTCTGCTTGTGAAATTTTAAAACTATCAAAAGTTGTTGTTAATAAATCTTTAATTAAATTACCACGAACTTTTTTATCAATAGTCGTACTAATTTTAGCAATGGCGGCATAACAATGAGTTTCAACATACTCTTTAATTACATTAGGAATTAATGCTAATGTTTGTTCAAATTTAGTAGGACTTATTGCTTTAATAATTGTTTCTTGAAAAATAATTAGTTTACTGATTTCATCATGGGCAAATTTTAAAGCTTTAATCATATCTTTTTCACTAATATCATGACATCCCGCTTCCACCATATTAATAGCATCTTTGGTTCCACCAACAATTAATTCCATTTCTGAAACTAACAATTGTTCTTGACTAGGATTTAAGATTAATTGGTTATTAATTTTCCCCACTACTACTGTGGCACTTGGCCCTTGAAAAGGTAAACTACTTAAAGATAATGCTAAGGATGTTCCAAAGGCAGCATTAACACGAACATCACAGTTGTCATCTAAAGCAAAAACATTATTTACTACTTGCACTTCATTAACAAATCCATAAGGAAACAAAGGACGAATTGAACGGTCAATTAATCTTGCACATAGTGTCGCATATTCACTAGGACGACCTTCTCGTTTTAGAAATCCACCAGGAATTTTTCCGACTGAATATAGTTTTTCTTGAAATACAATTTGCAATGGAAAAAAATCCTGATTATTAATATGTTCATTATAGGCAACTGTCGTTAAAACTACAGTATTACCATAACTAATTGTTACTGATTTTTCTGCTAAATTAGCCATAGTCCCCAGAACGACAGTTAAATCATATTGACCAACTGTCAAATTAAATTTTTGTTTTGACATGCTTTTACTCCTTAACTTCCTTTTTTTGTCACAATACATCAGCATTATAGCATAATAACATGTTAGAATTAGGTATAAATCAAATTTATTTAAGGAGATGATAAATTATGTTTAAAAATAAACAACAATCACCTAACACCAAAGTAGAACTATCAAATAAAGAATTTGACAAAATAAAAGTAGGTTCATTACTAATTGATGTTCGTGATATTGGTGAATATCAAGTCCTTAAAAAAATCGCAAACACTGATAATGAACTTAATATCATTAACATTCCTTACTACGATTTAATAAAAAACCCTAGTACGTACATTACTGATAAAAATATGACCATTATCACTATTTGCAATGCAGGGCATCGCTCAACAGCAGCGGCTATTAGCTTACGTGAGCAAGGTTATCCTAATGCTTACGTATTAATAAACGGAGTTTACGGTTACTATCGTAAATAAACTACTTTTCGTTATTTAATTTAATTAATTCATTAATAGCACTGCTTAGGTTATAGCAATAACTACCTAATACTAAACTAACAGCTTCGCTTTGATCTAAGATACCACGATTTTTAATCTTTTTTAAACTATTAAAATCAATTTTGGTATGTTCAATAATTGAAATTTTAATTTTATTAGCAGTAGCTGATGTTTCTTTAATATTTTCAATTCCACCTAAATATAAAATAAAATTTTGCAATTTAAAGGGAAATTTTTGTGGTTTATTATTAATTTTACCTTCATCTTTTTTAGTTTCAGTACGTAATTTTTTAGCGGTATTAACGTTTCAAATTCAAATGCCAATACTAACAACAGCAAATAATAACGCAGAAACTAATAAGGCAATTTGTCAAACTGGCATAAAACACTTCCTTAATGTATTTTATAACATCTACTTTTTTTAATCTTGAATAAATGCTTTTTTAACTTTAGTAAGTAATGAGTAATGATTAGGACTATACTCTAAAACTTGTAAGGATAATCTTGATAATTTAATTGTTATCTCATCATTTAGTTTATCATTAAAAACAAAAGTATCAACAATTAATTTACCAAAATCTGATATTTTGTCAACTTGATTGTTGATTTTTAAGGTAATTTCATGTTTTTCATCTAAAATTAAAGGCGAATTTAAACTGCGATAACTATTATTAGCAACTGGAGCAATTTCATGAAATTGCATTAAATTATGATTGGATAGTACAACGGCACCACCAAGGGATTTCATTAAACCTGTTGAACCTGTTCTCGTAGAGACAACTACTCCTGAACCACGGAAATTTTCAAAGATTTGGTTATTGATTAAAACTTGACATGATAGTGTTGTGGTTAAATTAATAAATTTAACTTCATTTATTGCATATAGTGTTTGATTATTAACAACTATTTCTAATAATGACAAGGGATTTATTTTTAAATTTTTATCATCATTAGCAATTCAAGTTAGAACATCATCAATTTGTGTGTGGTCAAAATTTTCATAAAATCCTAAATTTCCACACTTAAAAATCACAAATTTTACTTTTTTTAGCAGATGATTATATTCATGAACTGCTTTTAAAAATGTCCCATCACCACCAATCACAAAAACAATTTGTGGGTTAGAATCAGTCTCAATTGCTTTAAGGGCCAAAAGTTTGGCCCTTAAAGTTTCAGATAAAGTTTGTGAATTTTTGTATTTATTAGCAATAATGATAAATTCATAATTTTTCATAATCAATTCCAATCATTTTAAATACTTAATTAAAATATTTCACAAGAATCTTCAAATTCATTTTCAATAGAACCTCGAAGAAATAATTCAATTTCATCTTCATTATAACCAATTTGAATTCTTTGCTTATTTTCTTGTACAATAATAGGGCGTTTTAAAACTGTTGGAGAAGTTTTAATTAAATCAAATACTTGCAACATTGTTAATTTTTCAATATTAATAGCATGTGTTTTAATAAATTTTGCTCTTGTTGAAATAATATCTCCAACACCATTAGGCACAAATCTTAATAATAACTTAATTTCAGTATCTGTTAATGGGTTGTGAATTATGTTGCGTTTAATATATGGAATTTTATGTTTTTCGAAAAATTGAATAACTTTTTTTGACGATAAACAACTAGGAGAAACGTATATTTTAATCATGGCAAGAATCCCTTTCCTCTTCCTCTTTTTCATTAATACCCTACCAATATCAACTTTAATATACCAATATTTTTATAGTTAACTTATATTTGAGTAACAAAAATAATACTAATATATTCCTTTGATACTGCCACTTAACTTATAATCTTCATTTAAAAATGTTAAATAAAGCACATGAAAGACCTTTCCATCTTATCCTTCATTTTTATATTATATCATATTCTTCTTTGTCCGCGTATAGTTCTACTTCAGAAATTTACCTTTGTAATAATTTCATGACTGTGGTTCATGAAATTATTATCAAAAAATATCAATATTAGACTTAGCAACATAAGTATTTTATTTAGTTTAGGATATAATTTTTTTATAATTAAATAAGATAATTAATTGAATTATTTAATTTAATCGTTGATAATTATAATAATTAAAAAATAATTAGGAGGAATGCCCATATGGCTCGTGTTATATCAGGAATAACTAGTACTGGAAAATTAACTTTAGGTAATTACTTAGGGGCAATTAATAATTTTCTAAAACTTCAAGATGACCATCAACTCTTAATTTTTGTTGCTAATTTACATGGTTTAACACTACCCATTAATCCACAAACATTACGAGAAAACATTAGAGATATTGCCGCATGATATTTTGCTGCTGGTATTGATCCTGCTAAGTCACATATCTTTATCCAATCTGATGTTTTAGCTCATACGCAACTAGGTTATATTCTACTATGTCATAGTTATTTAGGTGAATTAGAGCGGATGACACAATTCAAAGACAAAAGTCAAAAAACTACTAATCAAAATAAAACTTTAAGTATTCCTTCTGGAATACTTGTATACCCAACATTAATGGCTGCTGATATTTTATTATACGATGCTGATTTCGTTCCAGTTGGTGTTGACCAAACGCAACATTTAGAATTAACAAAAACTCTAGCTACAAGAATAAACAATCTTCATAAAACTAAATTATTTAAAATTCCAGAAGCAATTTTTGACGAACAAGCACAAAAGATTATGAGTTTACAAGAACCTACTAAAAAAATGTCAAAATCAGATGAAAATATTAAAAATGTTATATTTTTAAATGACAGTGAAGAAGAAGTAACAAATAAAATTAAAAAGGCTGTTACAGATTCTGAAGGTATTATTAAATACGATATTGAAAATAAACCTGGTGTCAGTAATCTACTAAGTATTTATGCTAGTATTACCAAACAAGACATAAAAACTTGTGAAAAATATTTTGCTAATCAAAACTATGGATTTTTAAAATCAGAAGTTATTAAAGTAGTTAACGGTTTATTAACGCCTATGCAAAAAAAACATAATGAACTAGTTAATATAAAATCATTTCAATTAACAAAATTTTTAGAGCAAGGAGCTAAAATTGCTAACCAGATTGCTAATCAAAAATTAACTCTAGTCCAAGATACCATTGGTCTTAATTATTTAGTCAGTAACAACAAAAAATAGGAGGAAATAACATGGCAATCCAACGTCGTAATATGGAACAAAAACATTTAATCTTATGTGACCTTGATGGAACATTATTAAAAAGTGGAGGCAGAGAAATCCATCCCGATACTAAAAAAGCTTTATTACAAGCTAAAAAACAAGGACATATTGTTTGTATTGTCACAGGAAGACCACATCGTGGATCAATTAAGTTTTATCGTGAATTAGGTCTTAATACTTTATTATGCAACTTTAATGGTGGCCACATTCATGACCCAAAAGTTAAACAATTCAAACGATTAGTATTTCCTATCTCCGAAAGTATTGTTAAAAGTATTTTAAATGAATCACATATCTATGACCAAATTGAAAACTCAGTTATTGAATATTACAATAAAGCGGTATGTTGAAAAAAAGATGATTTCTTTGAAACCTATTTTCATTTAGATACTATTGAAAATGATACTTTCACCATTAGTAAATTAATTAGAGATTGAAAGGGTAGTGCTAATGCTATCTTAATTCAGTTTAAAGATGATACTAACCTTGATGAAGTATACCGAGTGCTTGAAAAATATTCTAATGCCATTAAGCTTAATACGTGAACGCGTTATGATAATGGTAGTTTAATTTTTGAAATCTCAAGCAAGTTTATTGACAAAGGTATGACTGCTCGTATCTTAGCACAATATTATAATATTGATATTCGGGATGTTATTGCTTATGGCGATGAAATCAACGATATAGAAATGTTAATGGCTGTTGGTTATGGTGTCGCTATGAAGAATGGTAATATCGTTATTAAAAGCATTGCTAATGACATTACTAGAAAAACTAATGATGAAGGTGGTGTTGGTGACCACTTATCAAATTTCTTAAGTTTAAATGAAGAAAATGCAATAAAAATTTAATGTAGTCTAATATTTTCTGTTGGTGTTTGCTTTTTAATTAAAAAGCAAATTTACCTGCAATAATTAAAGTTAAATCACTACTAAAATAAGCCATTTTTTTTAATTCTTTAATTTCAATTAAGTCATTTTTTCAATTTTTAATTATTTTTATAATATTTAAAATAGAAATAGGTATAAAAATAATAAAAATCATCATTCCAATAGAACTATATAATGCTCAAAACAAAAATCATTTTTCAGTTTTAATCATAGTCGTATTTTCTTGAACTTCAACTACATTATTTTTGCTTTTTCATTTCTGTTCACTTTCTAGCATTAAAATACCAATAAAACCAATAGGATTTAAAGCAAGTAGAAACAATAATAACCATAAAAAATGATATTTTCTTTGTTGTTCATCATTACTGTTAAGTATAAAAACACTCAAACTATAAGAAATAAACACTGTTTGAAAACAAAAAACAGAAAAAATAATAAAACTTTTGTCAATATTTCATCATTCATTTTTTATAAAACTTAAGATTCAAATATATAAAATAAAATAAAATGTTGAACTTGTAATTAAATAAAATATCAAACTTATTTTTATTATATTTTTTCATAATGGATCAATTTTGAGATTTTCAAAAAAAGACTTAAACATTTTATCAAATCCTTAATTACTTCCAAATTTTAATGTAGGAATAGTAAACAAATATAATTCCATTCAAGCACCACGACCATAATCATATGCTTTTAAAATAAATGCATTTGCTGTTATTACAGCAGCAATTGCAAACACTGCGGGTGCTAATGGTGGGTATGCTTTACTAATCATAGCTGCGATTTCGGCAACCGAAAGCCCCCCTTCAGTAAATTCTTCAATTATAGCTGAACTAAAATGTAATTTCGCTATACTAAATCAATATCAATAAGTTTCATATCAAATACCTTCAATGTTAAGATTTTTTACTGCTTGGGTTGCAAAATTAAAACTAGCTTTACCCTTTTCATCAAAAATTAAGAATTTATTTTGATAGTAAACATGCAAAACTTTAAGATATTCATCACTAGTAATGATTAGATAAATTTTAAAATCTCATATTTTTTTATTCAATTTAGCGCTATCAAAAAGGATAGCACCATTTGCTAATGAAATAACACCTAATATATTTTCTTTTAATACTTGTTTTTCTTGCTCAGTTTTAGTTGCAAAATATTTTTCTACATAATCAAAATCTATTGATTTATGTTGTTCTTTGTCTTGTAAATTTTCAATATTGTTTGTTTTTGATAAGGTAGTAATTTGTGGTGTTGTACTTAAAAGCGTAGTTAGAACCAAACTACTTGTAATAAATTTTTTCATGTTATTTTCCCCTTTTTCCCCATATTTCTAAAATTCAATAACCTTTTCTTAAATTTTATAAGCTACACATATATATTAAAACTATTCAAAAATTTTACAATTTAAAAGCATAAATTGATTATAAAATCATTAAATAGTGTAAAAAAATTTAATTAAAAAAATGAATCCATAAACGGATTCATTTTTTATACTTCAATGGGTAAAAATTCAAATATTTCAGGATGGTCAGCACAAAACTTTAATTCAGCATCATTTTTATGTTCTTCAATTTCAGATTGTAATTTTGCTAATGTTTGTTGAATCTCAACTAATCTTTCTGGTGTTGGTGGTTGTTTATCTCACCCATCAATAATAATTTTACCTTCTTTAATCAAAGAATTATATTGACATCTTAGACAATCAGATTTTTCTGTTTCATGTTGATGTTTTCCAAACATAAGGTCACATTCTTTCTAAAATAATTATATCTTTATTATAACAAATTTTACCTAACGTTTATTCTCATTCATTTTTAATTTTTTTATTAGTAAATACTTCTACTTCAAAGACAGCATATTCTTTTTTTACTTTCACCACTTTAAACGAAAAGTTACGAAATTTAAAAACAGGACTACACTTTCTAACTTTCTTTTCTTTAGTTTTCATCATATATCATTCTTGAACAGTTTGATTATTACTATTAGGTGATTTCTTTTTTAAATAACGCTTGAATAATACTTCTAATTTTGATGAACCGTCAACACGAAATTTATGGGTTCCAACTTCTTGAATTAAACCAATCTCATCAGTTTCATCATAAATTTCACCGACTAATTCTTCAAGAATATCTTCTAAGGTAATAATTCCACTAAAATCTTTTTTTTCTTTATTATTACACACAATAGCTAAGTGCATTCTTTCACTTTGCAGTAATTCCAATGCTTCATTTAACTTTGCACGTTTTGAAATAAAAATAGGTGGTAACATTAATTTTAATAAATCAGGATGTTCATTTTCTAACATGTTAATAATAAATTCTTTAATATTTAAAATTCCAATTACATTATCAGTATTACGGTCTATAACCGGAATTCGACTATATTTTTCTTCTAGATATAACTGTTTAATTGTTTTAGCAGGAGTGTCATCATAGATATATTTGCTTTTACTTTTGGGATGCATAGCTTGAAACACAGATTTTTCATCAAATTTAATTGCTGATTCAATTAAATCGCGTTCTGCTTTTTCAATAACTCCTTCTCGTTCAATAATTGAAATTAATTCAATTAATTCTTGTTCTGAACTAGTTGGTTTTTTACTTTTAATTTGAAATAGTTTAAAGATAAAAGTAAAAGGATAAAAAATAATATTCAGTATATATAAAATATAAGCATAATTTAACGCCACTGCCTCAGGGTGTAATTTAGCAACACTTTTAGGAATAATTTCACCAATAATTAAAACAACAGTAGCAGAAACTAAAGTTGAAATTAATGGTCCATAAATTGGTAAGTTTAAACTGTCAATAAATAAAACTGTACTTAAAGTACCAATGGCAACATTAATTAATGTATTGCCAATTAAAATAGTTGTTAAAGTTGTATTATAATTTTTTACTAATTTAAAAACAATATTAGCACGATGATTTTTCTTGCTACGTAATTTACCAATTGATTTAATTCTAATAACGTTTAATGAAGTTAAAGAAGTTTCTGCTGATGAATAGAAACTACTTAAAAATAATAGAATTACTAATATGATTATATAAATGTACCAATTACTTTCCATATAGAAAATATTATGCTCCTTTGTATTTTTTTTATTGTTATTAAGATTATAACATAGTATACTTAATACGTTATATTTTATTATATATTATTTGTTTATGCTTTAGGCATACAACATAATATTGAAGGTGTGAAAATTAAATGCGTAAAATACTAGGATTAATGGCTGCTATAGTACTAGGTAGCACAACAACTTTACAAGTAGTCGCTTGTAGTGATGATTCAAAATTTCAAGATTTTAAAAATCATGTTAATAGCAAAGAAACTTTTTTTGGTGTACTTGGAATTAAAAGCAATGCCGATGAAAAAACACTTACTGATGGATTAACTGCTATGCAAGCAATACCTCCAACAGGTGGTAAAAGTCAGTGAGAAAAATATCTAGAATCAGACCGTGTAAAACCTGCTTTAGATAAAAATAATACTAAAATTAAGATTCTAACGTTTGAAAGAGAACCGTTTGCTGATGAAAGTAAGACATCAGCCGATGATTTTTGAAATGATTCTTCTATTAGTTGACAACAAAATATCTACCATTGATTAATTGACAACAAAACAGTAGGTACCAAATACTCAGAACCTGTTACAGACTCTGCTACAACTGTTATTCCTCCTTACCCTAGTACTGATAAGGATCGTAAATTTACATCATTACCAATTATCTTTATTGTAAGTAAGGGGCAATTATTAACTGTTGGTGCTGGTTGAGATTCAAAAAATATTAGCAACCAAGAACAATTTTTTGATAAATTTACAGCTTTAATAAGTGGGAATTTATTAGACAAATTATAAAACATACAAGTTTAGTATTAAAAAATGCTAATAAAGCAAATCTTTACTTTCTACATAATAAACAAAAAATAAGTTATTAATAACTTATTTTTTTATTTAGTAACATTATTATATCATTTGCAATCTTGTCTTTTTTGATTTTGAAATCAATTTCAACATTGGTTAGTTAGTACTACCCGAAAGTTGTAATTTTATAAGGGTTCAATTCTCTTTTCTCTAAACATCAGAGATAATGCATCTCTCATTCTATTCAAGGGCTAATGTTTCTAAAAATTTTAACAATTGACTAAGCGCTGAATAACGATGAGAAATCTTATTTTTATCTTCTAACGTCATTTCTCCTAATGTGGCATGTTGTGATGGAATATAAAAGATTTGATCATAACCAAAACCATAATTACCTTTAATTTCTATTGTAATTTCACCTTCCAACTTACCAATAAAAGTTTTGCTAATGTTATGATTCAAATCAACATAAGCAATTGCTGAAATAAACATGGCGCTACGGTCATTATGGCCTTTCATTTGCTCTAAAATATCAACCATAGCTTCATGATAAGACATACTGCCTTTTCAACGTGCTGAATGAATGCCAGGGAAATTATTTAATGCTAAAATTTCCAATCCTGAATCATCGCCAATGACAGGAGTGTTAACTAATCGTGCTAAAGTTTTTGCTTTTAAAACAGCATTTTCAGAAAATGAATCCCCTGTTTCATTAATTTCAATTGGTGAACTAAGGTCTAAAATTGACTTAATTTCATAACCATATGGCGCTAACATCGCTTTTAATTCCATAACTTTACCTGGATTGTTTGAAGCAAACCATAATGTTTTAATAACCATTAATAATCAATTCCTTCCCGTGCAATTTGACCTTGTTCAAAGTAATGTTTAATTGGTTTAACTTCACTAATTAAATCAGCAACTTGTTCTAAAGCAAATGACGCATATCGCCCTGATATGGCGATTTCAATATTTGGTTTTTTATTTTTTAAAATTTTAATTAAATCTTGTTCTTTAATTAAATTATTTTGAATGCATCCTAAGATTTCGTCAACCACAATTAAATCAATGCTATCACTTTGACTTAAAATTGCTAAGCGTTGTAGTCCTTCATTAGTTTCTTGTTTTAAAATGGCTTGTTCCTTCTCATCCATTTCTCAAAAAAATTTTTGTGATGATTCATAAAAACTTTCAATTTTAACTTTAGTGTTATTTTTAAAAAAGGCAATTTCGCCCGACGGACAATTCTTTAAAAACCGCAAGTAACTAACATTAAGTTTATTACCAAGCGCACGCACAACCATACCATTAAGAATAGTTGTCTTACCTTTACCTTTGTAAATGTGAATATAACCTTTTTCTAACATCGTCTCACTACTTTCAATAATTTAATTAAATAAATTGTATAATTTTATTGAGATAGATACAAGTAAATTGAAAAGGTGAATAACATGACATTTAAAACTATAAAATCACCCCTCCAATGTGAACAATTAATAACTAAAGGACTAACTAATGACTTATTCTTAGTTAATCAACAATATTTTTTAAAACAAAGTAAAAACATTAAGCAACCATTTTTAAACACAGAAAATCAAATTAGAGTTGTCCAATTAATTCAGTGACAAAAATTTACATTACCAATTATTGAAATTAATATTCAAGATAATAAATTACTAACATTAATGCCCTACTATCATGATTTAATAACTTTAGTAGAACAACCAATTTATGACGAAATATTAACTACTTTATCTAATTTAGTAAAACAATTACATAAAATTAAATATGATAGTAATTTAAATATAATGAAGTGAAATGGTTTAGAACAATTAAAATCTTATTGTGATTTAGTTATTTGTGCAGTTGATTTAACTAAGATTAAAACAAGTGTTACTACTTGAATTACAAATTACCAACCAGAAAAAATAGTATTATGCCATAATGATTTAAGCATTAATAATTTTGTAAAAACTAATAATCAGTGATATCTTATTGATTGAGATTTTACTTGTTGGAATGATCCATTATTTGATATTGCTTCTTTTGCATCTGAAACATTAACTAATGATAGTGATATTAAAATTTGATTTGCTTGTTTTAATTTAACTGATGAGCAAATAACAATTGTTAAACAATGAATGACTTATCAAGATTTAATTTGATATTACTGGGCTTGTTATTTGTATAAACAAACTAATATATCAATTTATCAAGATATTAGTAATAGTAAACTAGAAAAGTTAATGTTGTATAGTGATAATTTAAACATCATTATATAGACTATCTATAATGTTCATAGTTTTTATTTCATTTTTACAAAATTAAAGGTTAATTCTATTGAGAGTATTATCCGTTAAAATAATTAAGATTTCTTTTATAATTTTTAGATTCTTTTTCTAGTTCTTGTTGCCCATGAATATCTTTTGTAATTTTTTGAAATGATTGGGTTTCTTTAGAATTTTGTATTTCTTGTGCTAGCTTTTCAATAGCAGTAGAATTTCCACTGTCATTATCACCAACAAAATTTGATTTAGATGCAGACACGCTATATTTCTATTTTCCAAACAGCAGTGATGGTTCTTTACCAATACTATAACTTTGATTATCAGAATGTTTTTTATAAATATCTTTTCAAAAGTTGATAAAAATGATTTAACTTTTGTAAATCTTCAGATTCTTTATCTAATTTCTTTGACTTATGTTGTTCCACAAAGAAATTTATATTTATTTGCTTGTTCATCAAATTCTAAATAAATAGCAGGTCTACCACCTTCATGATCTTTTTCTTTGCTTTCTTTAAAATTATAAACCATAGATTCTTCAAAGTTATTTTTTCAAGAAAGATTACCAATAAGTTGTAGAAAAGGAAAGTTTTACATTTAAATTATAAAATTTGTCCTGAATTAGAAGAAATTTCAAAAGAACAAGATGTCTAACTTAAAAAATTATGATTAAAGTTTAAAAATAAAGTATAGTTAATTATTTGTAATTTATTTTAAAAGGTTTTAAATATTATTAAACATTTATATTAATGTTTAGGAGGTAAAAATGACACATAGTAGTGGTAGCGGTGGAGCAGCATCAGGAACTTCAGGATTTATTGGTTTACAACAATCAAAAAAAGTAGTGAACAAGCTACTTCAAAATCAAAATCAAGTAATTCAGATTCAAAGAGCCAATTGAAACAAACACAACAAATTGAAACAACATCATTAAAACAACATGTGAATGATATAAGCAACGAAATAATCGAAGAAAATAATCAAAGTAACTGTTGTACAATTTTATAAAAAATACAAAAGAGACTTTTCAGAAGTCTCTTCTTTTTGATAATTTCCTTAATTTTAATTAAGAATTTTTTCAAATTTCATAGTCACTAGAGTAATATCGTTCTCCTCATTCATCAGTTCCTCTTTGAGTTCTTATATCAATTGAATAAAAATCATTATTTTTATTAACAAAATTTTGTAAATGTTCTCAACTTGGTCAACTATTAATATTTAAAAATGTATTAGATCAATCTATATAATCTTGATTAGTAATAGAACCACCTAAACCAGTATTATCAATTCGTATTAAAGCTTTTTTTAGATAATTATTAACTAAATTATTTACAGTTTGATCATCATTTTCTAATGTGGTATCACTTGGAATTGGTTTATAATTGTAATAATAATTTAATAACGTATTAACTCCTTGCTCATCAACACATGAAGTTATATAATCACTATCAAAGACTTTATAATCTACTTCAAATGAATTAATTTTAGAAATATATTCATCTTGACTTCCTGATTGACAAATTATCGGTATTGGTAACAATGTTACTCCTAAATATACACCATTTCCATCATCATAAGATGGAACATTTCATGCAGTTCAATTAGCAAATCATATCCATTAGTAAGAATATAATCATAGGTTGTAATTCCGGCAATATTTCAAAATATGATGCAAGAATGCTATACATTGCCATTACTGCACCAGCTGAATCTAAAGCATTAGTAAGTTTTTTTGTAACATTAGATGATAAATACAAGTAAAAATAATCACCAAATCCTCATCATGGAAAATACAAACCATTATAATTTATTGGAAAAGATAATCCTAAATTATTTTTTTGATAATTATTTTTATTTTTTAAAAAGTTTAATTAAAGACTGTTTATAATTAAAATTTTTATAATTTAAGTTAGAATTCGCTTTAGCATTAATATTATTTATTGTCTGGTTAAGTCTAAGATTGTGTGTAAATTTAAAAAAGTAATAAAAAATGAGCCATATACCCCTCCTTATCAAATATAATTAGTTTGAAAATAA
>NZ_JAQYTS010000032.1 GCF_030913225.1 Spiroplasma sp. AdecLV25b | reverse complement strand
ATTTATAAAAATACGTCGAATATAAATTTAAGGGTTAAGAGAATAATTTTGTCTAATGTTCATTATTTTTTCAATAATAATTCATTTGGAAATAAGTTATCAATGTAGTAATTAATTATTTCGTAAATTTGACAACCGTCCCTTAGTTTTTGATGAAAAGTTCTAATCATAACCATTAATTTTATATTCCTACTAAAGATATTGAAATCAGATATCAATTTTTGTATTATTTTTATTCTTAAAATAATCTAAAATATTGTATCACTGCTTAAAGTGTGGTTTAATATAAGTAACTTAAATGGGATTAAGGAATATGTTAAGTTAATAAATTCTAAAATATAACTAATTTAAACTAGTTATATTTGCTAACAATTCTTAATGCACCAAAAACTTTATTCAATCTTTTCAAAATTACTTTTTGCTTTTTCATCAAAAATAAGTTACAATTGCTATTGAATATTTAATTATTATAAATAATTTCTTAATGTAAGGAGAATAAAAATAAATGCGTAAAATAATTAGTCTTTTTTCAGCGATTGGGCTACTTGCTACTTCAAGTAGTACTATAGTTGCCTGTGGTGTTGGAGATGGTACTCAAATTAAGGTTAATCTTATTAATGAACCAAAAAAACAAGTTTCCAATGAAGATCCACTAACAAACTATGTTTATAATGATAGCTATATCTTTGAAAAACCAAATGGAATATATGTTGCCTTAGAAGCATACCAACAATTAGCAGTAGATAAACTTAGAATTGATGAAAAAATTTTAAAAACAACTAATCCTAATGATCCTGGTCAAAAGACTGTTAATGAATTCTATAATAGCAAAAACTATAAATCAGGACATTTTTATAGTTTTGAGTATAATAATTGAGGCACAGATAGTTTAACACACCCATTTACTTTTGCTGATAAAAACAGTGTACCAATTGCTGCTCAATTGGTTGATAATGATATAAAGAAACCACAATTTGTCTACTGATTCGTTACTTTTAATTCAGCTGCACAAGCAAATGTTGCACCAGCTGATCCAAATGCTGTTACTAGTATCGTAGCACCAACAATCGATGAATTTACAAGCAATAATCAAAAAATTATTCGTCAAGGATGAATCCACTTGGATTTAACAATGGGTAACTTTAGAATTGATTTTAATATTAGAATTGATTTTGGTTTTGTTTTATATTCAGATAAAAATAGTCAAGAAATAGTTCGCATGGACCCAGATACTATTCAATATTCATTAGGACATGTTGATTTTTATCATCCAGAAAGAACATTTGATGATTATAATGGTAAAGCAGGTCGCATTAGCGATATGGTTATTTCTAAAAGTTAAAATGTTAAGTATTAAAATTATTTGTGTTGGTGAGTTATCACAACAATATTGAAAATTAGCGACCAATGATTATTTAACAAGAGTTAAAAAACAAGCAAATATTATTATCCAAAATATAAAAGAATCTAAATTAAATTTAATAACTGTTAATATTAATATTGAATCAAATAAAATTATTGAATATTTAGATAAAAATATTGATTATCAATGAATGCTATTAGATTTAACTGGAAATCTTGTAACAAGTGAACAACTTGCACAAATCATTGTTAAAAATCAAAATTATCAACAAGGTAAAATTGGTTTTATCATTGGTGGTAGTAATGGTGTTAACCAAGAATTAAAGGCTAATTCTAAATTAATTAAAATTGCATTTGGCAAAATCACTTTACCACATCAATTGTGTTATGTAGTATTGTTAGAACAAATATATCGTTCATTACAAATTATTAATAATCAACCCTATCATAAGTAAAAGCGCAGGTGAAAACTATGTATAATAAAACTTTATTTGTTGATACATCATGAATGAAATTTTTTCAAAATGAAAATAATCAATTATATTTTCCAAAATTACTAAAAGACATTAAAAATGAATATCAAACTTACACTTGTTTTCCCATGTGAGAAGAGATTTTTACTGCTTTTAAACTAACTCCTTTAGAAACAGTAAAGGTAGTTATTTTAGGACAAGATCCATATCATCAACCAGAACAAGCTCACGGCTTAGCCTTTAGTGTAAAAGATAAAATCCCTTTACCACCAAGTTTAAAAAATATTTTTCAAGAATTAAAAAATGATTTAAATATTGAAAAGGGTAATAATGGCAATTTAACAAGTTGGGCTAAACAAGGCGTACTTTTATTAAATACAACTTTAACAGTTAGACAAGGCCAACCAAATAGTCATTTACAATATGGATGAACAATCTTTACTGACCATGTTTTATCATTTTTAAATCTAAATTGTTCTAATTTGGTTTTTATTTTATGAGGTAAAAATGCTCGTAGTAAAAAAATATTTATTGATACTGCTAAACATTATATTATTGAAAGTGCTCACCCCTCACCTTTAAGCGCATATGGAGGATTCTTTAATTCTAAGCCTTTCAGTAAAACAAATGATTGATTAATATCAAAATCTATTTCATCTATATTATGATAAAAGTATCTTTTTGCCAATATTATTTGTGTGTAAATGAATAAACAATGTTATTATATATTTGTTAAAATTAATCTAGTTTTAAATAATAATATAGGAATGGTGGTTATTTAAATGCCAAATAATTTAATAATAAATAACTTAGTTTCCAAAGTAGCAACAGAAACACTACCTTTATTTAGTAAAAGCACTGCTATTTATTTAATTATTGCCTTGGGTGCTACAATGTTATCCTATATTTTATTAAATAGTTTTTGAAAATTATTTAAAAAAGATAAGTATAAGGGTGTTCGCTTTACTACTAAAAATATTGCCTATATTACCATGCTGTCTTCAGTATCTGTAGTAGCCACTATTATTATTTCTATTACTATCCCGCTTACTGTGTTACCTCCGATTAGGATTGCCATTGAAGGATTAATGATTAAGATTACTGGTTATCTTTTTGGCCCTGTCATTGGGATTATTTGTGCTGCAGTAACCGATATTTTAGTAACTTTATTTGTCCCATCTTATATTAGTCCAGTCTACATGTTTTGTATTGTTTTCACTGGATTTTTAGCTGGTGTTGCTGGCATTTTAAATGTTAAACTAAAAAATTATCCATGAATTATATTTATTTTAATTAATATTTTTATTATATTTTTTGCTGGTGGTGGTGCTTATATTGTTTTATGTAGTGATCAATCTTCATATTCTGTTTCAGGTATTAATTTTAATAAATATGCGACTGCTGGTATTATTGCTGGTGGTGGCGCCTTTGCGTTACTAAGTATTTATAGTGTTTTATTTTATTACTTATGGCAAAGACAATCTGAAAGAATTAAAGAAATACTGCCAATTATACTGTTAGCAGTTGTAGCAGAATATGTAGTTACTGTACTAATTGCTTCATATGCCGATATGACCTTATTTAGTTCTAATGTCAAAGAATATGGTTTAACAGCAATGGCGCGAATTATTATGGCACCATTTAAAATTATTGTTAACTCAATTATTATTTACATTACATGAAGAACAGTAAGCCCATTAATTAATATTGACAATAATAATTATTAAATTAGATGTTGGTTAACTATGAATGATGAATTTTTAGAAGATATATATAAATATCCAGGAATTGAAAGTTTAACTAAATTAAAATTACTTTCCTCTAAATATTTAAATAATAATATTAAATATATTCAAGTAACAGGAACTAATGGTAAAGGTTCTGTTTCAAGAATGATTCATGCTATATTATGACAAACTAGTAATATTAAAGTTGGTCTTTTTACTTCACCACATATTACTGTGATAAACGAAAGAATTATTATTAATGATACTATGATTAGTAATCACGATTTAATTCGCATTAAGAATCTAATTAATCATGATATTGAACATTATCAATTAGGTTTTTTTGCCATTTTAACATTAATTGCTTTAATTTATTTTCAAGAACAAAAAGTAAAATGAGCAGTAATTGAAGTAGGTATTGGCGGTAGATACGACACTACTAGTGTCATTGATGCTACATATGCTGTTATTACTTCAATTGGTAAAGACCATCAAGAAATATTAGGTAATACATTAAAGCAGATTTTATATCAAAAAATTGGAATTGTTAAACCAAGCACCAAGATTCTATTTGTGTCAGGAAATTTAAATAGTAATTTAAAACATGAGATTCGCAAACAAGGGTATCAACCTTGTTATTCACCAAAATTAATTAATCAATCCTATTATGAAGAAAATAAATCATTAGCATTAACTGTTATTCAAAATGCTTTTCCTAACATTGCTCTTGTTAGTGCAAATAGGATTATTAAAAATCTGAAAATCAAATTTCGTTTTGAAAAATATAAGATTGATAATAAAATAGTTTATTTTGATGCAGCTCATAATCGTGAAGGTATTAATGCTTTAATCAAAACTTTAAAAAGTAACAATATCGTTCCTGATGAGATTATATTTTCTTGTTTAAAAAATAAGTATCCTAATCAATTACTTACTCTTTTAAAAAAAATCTCTAATAATATCACTGTTTGTCAAAACAGTCATGTACAAAGTATCAATGCAATGCAATTTAATTATGAAAGTATGATAAAAAATAGTAAAAATAAAATTATTTTGATTACAGGTTCTTGTTATTTTTTAGCAGATGTTTATAATTATTTATGCAGAATAGATGTCTTGAATAAATATTAAAAAAGGTAGGTAAAATAACTAAATGGTATTAGTATTAATTAATGTAATAAGTGGAGTGTTGATTTTAGGTACATTTGCTTTAATTGCTATTTTAGATCATAAAAATAATAAAATTAAATTAAAACAAATTAAATTAATTTGTTTAAGTGGAATGTTAGTTTCATTAGCTGTTATTTTAAATGGCGTTGGTGGTGCTGTTTTAGGTACTATTTTACCATTTAAAATTTTTGAAATTAGAATTGGTGACTTTGTATTAGTGCTAATTGGTTTCTTCTGTGGTGGAATGTTAGGATTTATTAGTGGTATTGCTGCTGACTTTTTAGGTCTTTTATTTGCAGGTAATGCTGTACCTACTTTATTCTTTACTTTTACTAGTGTTTTATGGTGTGTACTACCATATTATATTGTTACTAATTTAAGTAAAATATACTATCGTAAATGAACAATTTATTGTTATTTATTATTTGCTTATGGTCTTACTTCTTTACTAATTACTAGTACCGATCCTATTATTTTAGGTGAAATGTATGCAATGCCAATATTACCAATGTATTTTCTAAGAATTATAAAATACCCTATTGATTTAATTGTAAATACAACTTTAATTATTAATTGTTATAAAGCATTAAATAAATCACTAAATTTACAAAACCAATTTCAAAACCGCCAATTTGTTACTAATCCGCAAACTTTAGAATATAATATGATTAAAGTTTATGATAGTTTTTCACAAACATTAAAACCACTAGTAACTAATGATAACCAAGTAAATATATATTTATGTGGTCCTACCGTTTATAATTATGTCCATATTGGTAACGTTCGTGGTGTGATTGTCATGGATGTTTTACATCGTCTATTAATTCATCAAAAATATCAAGTTAATTATGTTCATAACATTACTGATATTGATGATAAAATTATTAAGCAAGCAGAATTATTAAAAACTACAGAATCGCAATTATCTAGTAAGTATAGTGATGCTTATTTACATGACTTAAAGACATTAAATATTATTTTGCCTAATAGTTTGCCAAAAGTAAGTCAATATATAGACAGCATTATTAAGTTTATTGAACAATTAATAATTAACGATTATGCATATGTTACTAATAATGATGTTTATTTTAAAGTTAATAAAATTAAAGACTATGGTTCATTAGCGCATAAAAAAATTATTGATTTAATTCCTAATTTTCGTGTTAAAAATCAAAATCCTAAAGTTGATATTTTAGATTTTGTATTATGAAAGGCAACAACTGTTGGTATGAATTGAAACAGTCCGTGAGGCAAAGGTCGCCCTGGTTGACATACAGAATGTACTACTTTTATTGAAACTATATTTAATGGAAAAACGATTGATTTACATAGTGGTGGTATTGATTTAAAATTTCCTCATCATGAAAATGAACGTGCGCAATTTATGGGATGTCATAATCAAGAATTAGCAAATATTTGATGACACAATGGTCATGTTAATATTGACAATGAAAAAATGTCAAAATCATTAAACAATTTCGTTTTAGTAAAAGATTTTTGTCAACAATATCATCCTCATATTTTACGTTACTTAATTTTAAATCGTGACCATCAACAACCCATAGATTTTAATGATGAAACCATTGTTAATGGTCTATCATCAATGAAAAAATACGAGCAAGTATTAAAACAATGAACCTATCAATTATTTATCAATAATATTAAAACAAATAAAAAACATCATAAACCTCATTATGTCCAAGTTATTAAGTTTTTATCAAATAGTATTGATACCACTAATACTATAACCTTACTAGAAACTATGGTTAAACAGATTAATGAAGCAATGGTTAAAAAAGACTTTAGTGAAATCAACCAAAATATTTTTTATACCTTTACTTTCACTCTAAAAATCTTAGGATTTGATTTTAAATTTGGTGACTATACACCAGAGATTAAAACCCAAATTAGATTATGAGAACAATTAAAATCACAAAAAGATTACCAAGCAGCCGATAAAATTCGAAAAAAACTACAAAATCTTAACATTATTTAAGGAGCAAAACATGGCATTAGAATACATTTACGGTTATCATCCCGTTGTTGCAGCAATTAACCCGCAATCATTAATTAAAGTTCGAAAGGTTTTTTTAGTTCAAGATAAATATCGTGAATTAAAACCAGAATTAAGCAAAAATAAAATTGAATATGAAATTATCAGTTTAGAAGCAATGAATAATTTGTTAAAAACAACAAAACATCAAAATATTGCTGCCTATGTTAAAAATTATGATTATTTTACTTTAGATCAATTATTAAGTTTACAACCAATCAATAAATTTGCTCGTTTTTTAATTTTAGACCGTATTTCTGATCCTCATAACTTTGGTTCAATGTTAAGGATTGGTGCTGGTAATGATTTTGATGGCGTAATTATTCTGAACCGTAATCAATCAGAAATTAATGGTGCAGTTGCTAAAGCCTCAGCAGGTGCTTTAAGTATCATTCCTATTTGTCAAGTTAAAAATCTAACAACAGCTATTAATAAATTGAAAAATGAACATAATTTTTGGATTTTAGCAGCAGCTAAAACTGATAAAGCTATTGATTACCTTGATGTGAAATGTGATAGTAATTTAGGATTGATTATTGGCAATGAAGGAGAAGGGATTAGTCCCAAATTATTAACTCATACTGATTTTGTTGTCCAAATTCCGATGTCTAATAACATTGAATCATTTAATGCTAGTGTCGCTTGTGGTATTATTGCCAATCATATTTACATTCAAACTGTAAAATTAAATACTAATATCTCATAAATTTTGGGAGCATAACGATGTTGTCGATAATTATTCATTAGTTGTCTTAAAATTATAAAGTTAGACGAGAATAATTGAGACTAAGTTATGTAATTGTATATTAATCTTAGCACTTAGAAAATATAAGTCAACAATAATACTTACTTTTACAAATCAAAAATTCTTATTAAAGTTTCCTT
>NZ_JAQYTS010000010.1 GCF_030913225.1 Spiroplasma sp. AdecLV25b | reverse complement strand
TTATGAATAGTCATTTAATAGTTAATCCTAGTAAAAATATTGAAGTACATTTAGATAATAGATTTAAAAGAGTTAAAAAATGAAAGTAGAAGGAGAAATAGAAAATGACTAATAATTTAAGTAATATTAATAAAAATCAATATAAAGTTGCTTGAACATGTAATAGAACAGTAAATACTCCAATTGGAATAGGAACTTTTAAACAAAGAGTTTATTGAGATAAAATAAATAAAAAACATTATTATCCAATTTATGAAGAATTTGGTATTAAAAAAAGAGCAAGAATTACTAATGATTTATATTTTGAAATATTAGATAATTTAATTCAAAATTTAATAAGTAAAAAAGGTTATTTTAATATTCAATCAGAATTTAAATATACTTCTTTTTCTAAAAATCTTATTTCAAGAATTTTTAAAAATGTAAAAATTGAAAAATTAATACCAGAAAAAAATTTAAAGTATTAGATAATGAAAAATTAAATATATGTGCAGATGATGCTTATATAACTTGTTGAGATGAAAATGGTTTAAAACAGCAATATTGTTGTAGACTTTTAACTTTTAATCTTGGAAAAAAAGAAATTTATTCATATAGAAATAAATTAGACAAGAAAATAACTTCATTTATGTTATTTAAAACTAATAATGCACCAAAACAAGAAGAATTACATAATTTTACAATGCAAACTATTAATAATCATTATGATATTAAATTAAATATATTTGCTATTAATTGAGAATATAATAATTATAATTTAGTAGTTGCTGGTGATGGTGCATTATGAATTAGAGCAATGGCTAGTTGATTGGGTTGTTATTATATTTTAGATAAATATCATGCTTATAGTTATTTATGAAAATCTTTTGTTAATGTTCGTGGTAAACATCAAAAGAAAGCATTTGATTGAACAAAATATATTGATGTAACAACTACTTTTTCAAATGGTAATTATAATGGATTAATTACTATTTTAGAAAATAATCATAATAAAGTTACTAAAAAAACTTATAATTATTTTAAAAATAATGAACAAGGAATTATTAATCAAAATGCTGATTGAAATATTGGATGTTCTGCAGAAAGTGATGTATATCATTTTTTAAAATCTTTAACTAATGGAGCAAAAATATATCATTATCAAACATTAAATAATATGTTAATAGCAAAAGCAAATTATTTAAATACATAGAAGTTATATTAATAGTACTTAATAAGTAAAAATTTCATATTTTTAAAACCTAATTTTAAGATTAGGATTTTTGTGTTATTTAAATGTAATTTTTTAATTATATTTTTTATAATGTTTAAAAATTTATGGTATAATTTAATTAACAAATCATAGAATTTGCAGTTATATTGTTAATGTTACTCATAATTCTAAGGGTTAATCTCATACGTCCATTATTTTAAATAAAAAACACCTAATCATTTTTGATTAGGAGAACTCGAGGGCTATACCCCCTTGCATAACATTAGTTATACTCATATATATGAGTATAATATACCATATTTTATACTTTGTCAATTATGAAAGGAAATTAGGATTGAGTAAAATAGTTTCTGTAAATTCTGATCGTGTGTTTTTTAGAAAAATAATAGAAATGGAGTACAAAGAAATATTTGACAAAAGTATAAACTTAGAATTTTATAATAAAATTACAACTTTAGAAAAGCAAAATCATGAACTATTAGAATTAAATCAAAAACTACAAGCAGAAAACTTAGAGTTAAAAACTCAAATAAATAGTGATAATAAAAGTTATGAGAATAAATAAAGGAGCAACAGTCATGTCAAAAATTAGAGTTTTATTTATGGGAACTACCTTTTTTTCGCAAAAAATATTAACAACTTTATTAACAACCATGAATAATGAAGTTGAAGTGGTAGGTGTTGTTTGCCAACCAGATCGTAAGATTGGTCGTAAACAAATTTTAGTAGAATTACCCATTAAACAGTTAGCAATATCTGCTAATATTCCCGTTTTTCAACCAGAAAAAATTATTGATAGTTTACAGTCATTAACACAATTAAATGTTGATGTAATTATTACTTGTGCTTATGGTCAATTTCTACCCAAACCTATCTTAAATTTACCAAAACAAAAATGTTTAAATATCCATGCTTCATTATTACCAGCATTACGTGGTGGTGCTCCCATTCAATGAGCCATTATTAAAGGTTTAACTAGTACAGGAATCACTTTAATGGATATGATTAGCAAAATGGATGCTGGTGATATTTACATCCAAGATTCAGTAGCAATTACTAATGATGATACGTATGTCTCTTTAACTAATAAATTAATTGTCATAGCCCAAAAGATGTTAGTATTTAATTTATTACCTATTGTTAATAATACCCTAATCCCAAAACCACAAGATGAAGATAAAGTTACTTTTGGTTTTAATATTCTTCGTAAAGATGAAAAAATTAATTGACAACAAAGTGCTCATTTAATTTCATGTCATGTCCGTGGTTTATATGATGTACCAATTGCTTATACAATTTTGAATGATGTTATTTATAAAATTCACCAAGTTGAAGTTACTAATGAAAAATCAACACTACCAGCAGGAACAATTATTGCAATTAACAAATTAGGAATTATTGTTGCTACAATTTCTAATAATATTATTATTAAAATAATTCAATCAGCAGGTAAAAATCCCTTAGATGCCAAATTTTATTTTGGTTCTAAAACCAATGTTATTGCTATTGGTTTAAAATTTAATTAAAAACCATTAGTTAAGGAGTTATCTTTTTCTCATATTTTTTGATATACTAAAGTCATAATTAGTAATTAAACCTAAGAAAGGAAAACTATTATGTATCGTTTTCGTTCCATTAAATACTGTAGCACAACAGCATTAGTTAGTGCTTTACTAGCTATTTTTGGTTTTGCTTCATACTGAATTGTTGGAAAATGAATTGCTATGTCTTTAAACGGCGGTATCATTCAATTATTTGATGGACTATTAGTTGCTTTAACTGCTTTTATCCCAGGACCAATGCTTTTAATTTCTGGAATTGTTGCTGGATTTTTAACTGACTTGATGATTGCCAGTAATTTTTCTTTTACTATGCTACCAGCGACAGTTGTTATTAGAATTTTAATGTTTATCATTATTAGAATATTTATGAGTAAACATTGATACTCTTGTTTTTGAACATTCTTTTTAGCATTATTACCCATCATTATCATTTATCCTTTATATACTTGAGTTGTCTATGGCTCAGCATTAGCCATTATTGAATTATTAGTTGATTGTGTGCAATGTGGATTATCATATGTCATTGGCATTATGTTGTATTGACAATTAAGTCGCATTAAATCACGTAGTAATAATTTTTTATGAAATGATGAAGAATTTAATTATTTGAAAAAAGCACAACCAATGGTTGTCAATGAATAAGAGTTTCTCAAAATATTTGCTTCCACAAACTTATCTTTTTCTCATATTTTTTGATATACTAATTGTTAGTAAAGATTCTTAAAAAAGATAGGTGAAAACATAATATTATGAGTATTGATAAAAAATATATTAGAAATTTTTCCATTATTGCCCACATTGATCATGGAAAGTCAACGTTAGCAGATAGAATTCTGGAATTAACAGGTGCTGTTGCGATTCGTGATATGAAAGCCCAATTATTAGATTCAATGGAATTAGAACGCGAACGTGGAATTACTATTAAGTTAAATAGTGTTCAATTACACTATCAAGCCTTAAACGGCCATGAATATTTATTTCATTTAATTGATACTCCAGGTCACGTTGATTTTACTTATGAAG
Source organism: Spiroplasma sp. AdecLV25b (assembly GCF_030913225.1). Taxonomy (GTDB): domain Bacteria; phylum Bacillota_I; class Bacilli_A; order Mycoplasmatales; family VBWQ01; genus Spiroplasma_E. The sequence goes on along the minus strand of NZ_JAQYTS010000010.1, from coordinate 11,454 downwards.
TATCACGTAGTTTAGCAGCTTGTGAAGGAGCAATTTTAGTTGTTGATGCAGCTCAAGGCATTGAAGCCCAAACCTTAGCTAATGTTTATTTAGCCATTGATAATAACTTAGAAATCATTCCTGTTATTAATAAAATTGATTTGCCAAGTGCCGACCCTGATAAAGTAAAATCTGATATTGAATCAGTACTAGGTTTACCTGCTGATGATGCACCATTAATTTCTGCTAAGACTGGAATTAATATTCGTGATGTTTTAGAGGCCGTTATTACTCATATTCCTTATCCTCAAGATGCTGATGATAATGCACCTTTAAAAGCTTTAATCTTTGATTCTTTTTATGATGCCTATCGTGGAGTAATGGCTTTTGTAAGAATTAAAACTGGTACGATTAAAATTGGTGATAAAATTCGTATGATGGCTTCTAATGCTGAGTATGAAATTACTGAGCTTGGTGTTCGTACACCCAAAGAAGAGAAACGTCAAGTATTATATGCTGGTGAGGTTGGATGATTTAGTGCGTCCATTAAGGTTATTAGTGATGTTCATGTTGGTGATACTGTTACTAATGTGGCTAATCCTGCTTCTGAACCATTACCAGGGTATAAAACGCTAAAACCAATGGTTTATTGTGGATTATATCCGATTGATACTAATAAATATCAAGAATTAAAAGATGCTTTATATAAAGTTCAATTATCAGATGCTGCATTAATTTTCATTCCCGAAACTTCACAAGCGTTAGGATTTGGATTTCGTTGTGGTTTCTTGGGATTACTACATATGGATGTTATTCAGGAACGTTTAGAGCGTGAATACAACTTAACATTAATTTCTTCTTCACCATCAGTTATTTATGAAGTGAATTTAACTAATGGTAATAAATTAACTATTGATAATCCAGCAAAATGACCTGTCCCCCAAACTATTAAATCGATTGAAGAACCATTCGTCAAAGTAAAAATCATGACCCCTGAGCAATATGTTGGTGCTATTATGCAGTTATGTCAAGACAAAAGAGGAGTATATTTAGATTTAGAGTATACTGACAATTTAAGAAGAACATTAACATACAATTTGCCATTAAACGAAACTGTTATTAATTTCTTTGATAAATTAAAATCAATTTCTAAAGGTTATGCTTCATTAGATTATGAATTAATTGGTTATCAAGAAAGTAAACTAGTAAAAATGGATATTTTATTAGCAGGAACAATTGTTGATGCTTTATCGATTATTGTTCATAAAGATTTTGCTTATGAAAGAGGACGTATCTTATGTGAAAAATTAAAGAAATTAATTCCTAAACAAAATTTTGAAGTTGCCATTCAAGCTGCTATTAATAACAAAGTTATTGCTCGAACAACTGTGCAAGCAGTAAGAAAAGATGTTATTGCTAAATGTTATGGTGGTGATATTACAAGAAAACGAAAGTTATTAGAAAAACAAAAAGAAGGTAAGAAAAAAATGAAAGCAATTGGTAATGTCGAGTTACCACCAGAAGCTTTTCGTGCTGTCTTGAAAATTGATGAAGAATAGAATCAACAAACAAAAAAGTTCATATATTACTTTTTAATTTTCATTAATTTAATAACAAAATTAAAAATTGTATGAGTCATAACTAAAATAAATCCAATTATTGTAGAAACTAAACCTATAATTAATCAGTCTGGATAAGGTAACTTTAAATAAATATGAGTAGCCATAATAATAATTCCACATAAATATAAAACTCCACCAAGACCAAAACCAATAATTTTTAAAATTATATTTTCTAATAAAATAATATTTTTTTCAGAAATATTGTTATTCATAATTTTAAATTCCTTTTTTACTTAGTTGTTAACCATGTTATATGCCTAAATTAGTACCATAAACCAGTTTCTAATTCCTTTCTTTAACTTTGTAATTATTTAAACATGTCCATGTAATGCTTTTAATTATACATTCTTTTAAAAATCTTGTTAAGATTTACGAAATTAAAACCTCAATATGTTATCATCGTGATATTAATTGAATTTTAAGACAAATCTTTTTTTTAATTACAGTATTTTTAAGTTTTCCGTGTTATCTTGAAAATTGATGAAGGATAAACTAACAAGTAAAAAAGATTCATATATGAACCTTTTTGAACATTTAATTGCTATTCATAGTACTTATAATTCACTTGTGAAATGCTCCAACAAAAGTATAAAGACTAGGGAGTGGTGCTACTCAATCATAACCAATGACTAACAATACCTTCTGTTACTCATTGGTTATTATTTTTTGGATTAATACTCCACCACCAGCACCAATTGCGGTGTCAGGTGCCGTTTGTGTTTTGACAGCACCATGCCAAGTATAATCGCCAGTTTTAACATCAGTACCATTGGTAACACCAAGATTTGGCTGATGAGAATTATTAAATGTAGTTTGGGGGGTATTAAACGAACAAGTAGTAAGATTAGTAGAAATAATAGTAATTGCTAAAATATTTAATAATGATTTCATAATTAGCATCTCCTTTTAATTAAAAAAACAATATTTTTATTATGTCTATTATTATGGAATGTTTTAAGATATTAGTTACCTATAATAAATAAAAGTATTATAAACCTTCTGTATGATAAATGCTAATGTTTTTTATTTACCTTGTGATTGATAATTGGTTATGGTATTCTATTAAGGACAAATATTTTTTGAAAATGAGGTAATATTGTGTTTTTTAATCTAGACTATGTTGGACCCCATGGCATTACTGATACGTATGGTGGATGGTTCCATGTTTATTCTTTTGCTATTATGTCAGGTATTTTTGCATCTATAATTGGTTCATGAATTAAATTTCGTCGTTATCGTGTTCCTACTGATTCTTTAACTTGATCAATCGTTTTTATTATTCCAGCAGCTTTATTTGGTGCTAGTTTTTTAGGGAAAGATGACCCTAATAATCCTATGCCATTCTGAAGTAAGTTTGCTTTTTGACATGGTGGTCTGTCAATTCATGGTGGTGTTTTATTTGGAATTATTGCTGGAGGTGTAATTTTTTATATCGTTGGTCGTAGGTATAAAATTTCTTTATGAATTTATGGTGACTGTATTATCCCTAATATTTTATTAGGTCAAATCTTAGGTCGTTGAGGTAATTTTTTTAATCATGAGTTACTAGGTTCAGCTGTTAGTTATGATTCTTTATCGTGATTACCAGCGTTTATTCGTGATAACTGTTTTAAATTAGTTGATGGTATTCCGGAAATGTTAGGTGGTCATATTGTTTATCGTGCACCTATGTTCTTGTATGAATCACTTGGTAATTTAGGATTATGAGTAGCCCTTACCTTCATGGTTCCTAATCTTGGAAAATGATTTGGTAAAAAACCGTGAAAAGTTGAGCCAGATAAATATAGTTTTAACTTTGGTCAAAACTTTAAATATTGAACAGTTACAACATTTAATCCTAAATATTGAAGTAAAAAAAACCGTGATGCTAATCGTTTAACATGAACTAAAATGTGAAATGATGTCTATTACTATAATAAAGTTCCTGAGAATGTTGTTACTAAAGCATTAGCAGAAATACCTGAACTCAAAACTACAGGTCATTGATTTAATGATTACAAACAAAGAATAAAACACCGTAGTGCTGTCAGCAAAATACTTTATGAAATTAATAATCCGCAACATTATCGTATGATGTATGCTGGCGTTCAAATTGGATTGTACCTTTTTGGTTGAAATATGATTCGTTTTATTCTAGAGTTACAACGTGATCCACAGGATTTATTTTTAATTAATCGTCAAGCGCTTGATTATACAATTATTTTATTAGTAGCTTGTCTTGGATTAGTAATTGCAGTACTTGCCCAATTTGTTATTCCTAAATATTTACGTTCACACGGTTGAACATATGAGAAAGAATATTAAACATATTCTTTTTTACAATACTAATGAATTTTAATAATACATTAAATAGATAATAGTTAATAGAGTAAGGGTTTTTGTTATAATATTAATATAATATATTATGGAATAGTTATATTAATTGCAAATATGAGGTGATTAAAAATGTTATTACCAATGAGTGCTGATGATCCTAATATTATTAATTTTTTAGGTTTTAGAATTCGTGTACAAGATTTCTTGGCTGTTGCTGGGGGATTGGCGTTAATAATTTTTTTAATTTTATTAGCTATTTTATTAATTATGTATTTACGTAAAAGAATGACTATTAAAGGATACTTAAGTCTAGAAGAAAAGGATTATCAAGTAGAAGATAAAATTTTGCAAATTGAACATGAAATTAGTAAAATTCAACGTAAGTTTTATTCAACTAAACATGCAACCAAACGCACAAAAAAATATTTTAAATAGTTATATTGTAGGTGATATTTATGCCAAAATTAAAGTCTAAATTATTTAGTAAATTATTTATTCAAAAAGAAAATTTATCATCTGCTGATAAGTCTGATAAATTGCCTAATGCTAATCCCTATTTTAATAATGTTGTACCACCTTCTATTAACAACAATAATATTGATGCACCTGATGTGAATAATTTTTCTGAACCTAAACATTTGCAAGTAACTAGTTCATATATTGTTTCATTACAAGAAAAATCAAAAAATACTGAAAGTTTTAGTACTACACCAAAATCAAACTACTACGAACCACCACATTTATTTAGCACTATGGCATTAGTAAGTTTTAAAAATAATTTTAAAATTCCTAAACCAATTAGTCGTGAAATTAAATCAGAAAAGTTAAAGCAGTTACTATTATTACTAATTAGTTTTGCTTCATTAGTTGTTACATCTACTTTTATTGGATTATTCTTTGGAAATGCTAAGCATAAGTATATTCCTCATCCTGTGCTTATGATTCCATTAACCATTATTTGCGCAGCGATTGTTTTAATAAATATTATTGAATTTTTAACATTACGTAGAGAAGTTGATTTATACATTGAAAGAACTTTAAAAGGTTCATTACTACCACCAAATTTTATTATTAGAAATTACCATAAAATTCATACTAATTTAATTATTTTAAATTGAGTTTGTATTAGTAGTTATATTTGTTTAGGAATTGCTATTGGTATTATGTTTTTAATTAGTGGACAAAAACTAACATTTATTGTTCAATCTTGAACTGTGCAAGTACCTAAACTTACTCAAGATGCTGTTACATTAACAATTGTTTTAGGCGTTATTTTTACTATTCATATCATTAATTTTGTATTATTTAAATTTCGTAAACGTAATATTATTAGTTATTATGGTTATGAAATCATTAATCCACAAGAACTAAATGAGTATAAGAAAAAAGTTAATCGTATTTGTATGTGAATAGTTATTGGTTTTGTTTTATTAATTTTATTTGCTATTATTATTCCCATTATTGTTGTTAAACGCCGTAGACGTAAATCGTAATAACTTATCTATATAATTCAGGAAATTAAAAATCTATTGTTGATTTATGATAATTATCCAAGGAGTAGTAAAAATTAGTGTCAAAAATATATGTAATATTTTTTTCATAATCTTTTTCCACTTTAAAAATACTTTCTTACTAGCATTATAACATGCATTAATGTTGTAAAGAAAATGTGATTTAAAGGTGAAACTTGTCATTATCATAAAAGACATTAGCATATTATCAAATAAAAAAGGCATATTCAGAAAAAAATATTGACTTTAAGGTTAAACTTATATATATTACAAACTAGTTATTTTAAATAAAACTAATGTGAAACACAGAGGAAGGTTACAAGATGCCATCAAAATTAGTAATTATGGAATCTCCAGTTAAAAGTAAAGCAGTACAAGCATATTTAGGTGATGACTATTTAGTATTATCTTCAGATGGGCATATTCGTAATTTAGCCATTAAAGGGCAATATGGTTTAGGAATTGACTTAGATACCTTTGAACCTATTTATAAAACTGATCGTAAAAAAATGCCTAAAGTTAAAGAATTAAAAACCAAATCCAAAAACATGAATCATGTCTATTTAGCAACTGACCACGACCGCGAAGGAGAAGCAATTGCTTATCATCTAGACCAAGTTTTATTAACTTCTGGTAAATCATCACGAGTAACATTTAATGAAATTACCAAAGATGCTATTTTAGAAGCTTTTAAATCTCCCCATGAAATTGATTTACCATTAGTTCGTAGTCAAGAAGCACGGCGCATGGTTGATAGAATTATTGGCTTTCGTTTAAGTAATTTACTACAAAAGAAAATTGGTTCACGCAGTGCTGGAAGAGTACAATCAGTAGCATTAAAATTAATTGCTACTCGTGAACATGAAATTACTAGTTTTGTTAGTGAAGAATTTTGAACAATTACCGCAACTTATCAAAATCAATTAGTTTTAAATTGTGAAAAATATAACAATGAGCCATTAGTAATTAACAATGAAGAACAAGCAACAGAAATTAAAAACGCATTGTCACCTAATTATGAAGTAGTAGCAATTACTGAACAAAATCGCAAACGTAATTCATTAAATCCATTCACTACTAGTACTTTATTACAAGCTGCTTCAACACAATTAAATTTTAGTACTGCTAAAACAACATTAGTTGCTCAACAATTATATGAAGGAATTAATGTTAATGGTAACTTAACGGGTTTCATTAGCTATCCTCGTACTGATTCTATTCGTTTAAATCCTAAGTTTATTGATAGTGCTAAAGAGTTGATTATTAGCACTTATGGTCAAGATTATCTTGGTCAAACTAAAGAACAAACCAATAAGAAAAATGTTCAAGACGCTCACGAAGCCATTAGACCAACTGATTTAACTATGGATATTAAAACTGCTGCTCCTTATTTAAATCGTGACCAATTAAAACTTTATAGCCTAATTTACTTTCGTGCTGTAGCATCATTAATGGCACCTGCTCAATTAATTAATACCACTGTTTTATTTAATAATAATAATTACCAATTTAAAATATCTGGTCAACAAATTAAATTTAAAGGTTTTTTAACACTTGATGAAGTAAGCCTTGATGATGAAACAACTTTAAAATTACCAAAATTCGAACAAGGACAAATTATTCAAGTGGAAAAAGTTGATGCACTGCAACACTTTACTAAACCCAAGCCCCGCTATAGTGAAGCTAAGTTAATTAAAACCTTAGAAGAATTAGGAATTGGTCGTCCATCAACTTACAATCCTATTATGCACACAATTAAAGAACGCGGGTATGTGATTATTGAAAATAAAGCATTTAAAGCTACGGAAAAAGGTTTGTTAACAAACGATAAACTACAAGAATTTTTTTATGATATTATTAATGAAACATACACTTCGCAAGTTGAAATGCAGTTAGACCAAATTGCCCATGGTAATTTTGAAATGCATCAAGTGGTCAAAGATTTCTATTCTAAGTTTGAACCACAAATTGATGATGCTTTCGCTAAAATGACTGAGTTTAAAATTAAACCCATTTTATTAGACCAAGACTGTCCACTTTGTGGGGCACCATTAGTACAAAGAACAGGAAGATATGGTAAGTTTAATGGTTGTTCTACCTTTCCTAAATGTCGTTATATCCAAAAACAACAAATTAAAATTAAACCATGTAATATTTGTACTAATGGGTGAATGGTAGTTAAATCATCAAAGCAAAGTCGCAAATTTCTGGGGTGTACTAATTATCCCGACTGTAAGCACGTAGAAAAATATCAAGAACCCACGGACAATGAAATAAAGTAGGTGAAAAAATGTTAAAAGATTATTTATTATTAGTGGACAAACCATCATTTATGACATCACAAGATTGTTTGACAATCATTAAAAAAAGATTAAAATTAGATAAAATCGGGCATACTGGAACTTTAGATCCATTAGCAACAGGATTAATGGTTGTGCTTGTTAATGAAGCAACAAAACTTAGTGATTTTATTTTAAAAAGTGATAAAACATATATTGCTAAAATGCAATTATTTTTAAAAACTGATACGGGTGACATTACTGGAAAAATTATTGAAAATAAACCACATATTAAGTTTAAAGAAACAGAAATTATTAATGCTTTAGAATTTTACAACAACCGTGTTTATGAACAAATTGTTCCTGCTTATGCTGCTGTTAAAGTTGACGGAAAACGGCTTTATGAATATGCCCGTAACAATATTGCTGTTGAATTACCAAAACGTAAAATTCATATTAAGTCTTTAAAACTAATTAGTATTAATAATGACATTGTTACATTTGAAGTTGTTTGTTCGAAAGGAACTTATGTTCGTACTTTAATTAGTGATATTGCGCGTATTTTACATACCTCAGCAACCTTAACTTACTTACGAAGAACGCAACAATCAGGTTTTGATTTAGCAAATGCAATTAGTTTAGACAATATTAGTCATGAAACTGTTGCTAAAAATTGTATTAGTATTTATGATGGAATTAAAGAAATTATGCCTATTATAATTGCGCAAAATACCAAAGATATCCTTGATGGTAAGCCCTTAACTGTCCAAGGTACTATTAAAGATCCATTCATCTTAGTAGTTAGTTCTCATTATCAGCCCTTAGCTATTTATCGTTATCAAAATAATAATATATATGTTAGTCAACGAGGTTTTCATCACGATGAAAGAAATAAAAATTCAGATATCAAAAACACAAAACTTGAAAATCAAAAATCTGAGTTTTCAAAGTCTTCTTAGTAGTAAACCATTAATTGCTTGTTGAGGATTTTTTGATGGTATTCACCAAGGTCATCAAACATTGTTTAATAAACTAATAACAATTGCTAAAACTAATAATTATGAAACGTGTATTATTAGTTTTAATGAAAAACCACAAAGTGTTACTGATGAAATTGCTAATCAAGTTTTATTATCTAAAGAAGATAAAATTAAACGTATTAATGATTTTGGGATTAATTACTACTTAGAAATTGAATTTACTAAAGAATTATCAAGAACATCACCACAACAATTTATTGCATGATTAATATCATGTGGTGTGAAGAGCGTTATTATTAATCGTAATGTACGGTTTGGATATCAAGGTCAAGGAACGATTAAAACGTTACAGCAATCATCATTACAAGTTTATTTATGCGATGATGTTTTTGTAGGAAATCATGATAAAGTATCATCAACACTTGTTAAACAATTATTACAAAATAAGGATATCATTAATGCTAACTTATGTTTAGCACCTAATGAGTATTATATTACGGGGAAAGTAGTGCACGGGATTAAAGAAGGGCGTACTATTGGGTTTCCTACTGCTAATTTAGAATTAAATACTAATTACGCGCTTCCTGGGGTTGCTACGTATATAACCGTAACCCAAGTTGATGATAAGTGATATCAAAGCATGACAGTCATTATGATGCGTAATAACGTACCTTTGGTGGAGACTTATCTTTTAAATTTTAATCAAAACTTGTATGATAAAGTAATCACGGTTAAGTTTTTGACTTGATTACGTGATAATTTACGATTTAGTAGTTTAGATGACTTGAAAGTACAGTTACGACAAGATTTAGAAGATACTGTTGATTATTTTAAGAATCATAGTTAAAAAAATATTAATTAGCAATAACCCTTTTAATAAAAAAATACAAATTCTTGGTATTAAATCTAAAGAATTTATTAAAAATAAAGAGTATAAAATATTATAGCGAAAGTACTGAATCTGTTTATTTTCACTTAATTTATGAAAAATATAATATTAGTTATGATTTTGTAGTTTCTTGTAATTTTTTTAACTTTAATTTTAATCTTTCTTCTCTCTTTTTCATGGCAATAGAATTATCTTTGCTATTATAAAGTAATGCGTAACCAATAACTAAACCAAATATATTAATTGAAATAAATAATAAAATCATACCAATAGCATTATTTTTATTACACATTTTTATTCCAAAATAAATTAATGTTATTTAAATTGGTAGAATAACAATTAAAGAAAGTATTAATATAGCAATTCCGCCACTTTCTGCAAAACTAGTATTTACATAATTATTCATTTAATGACTCCTATTATTCTTATTTTAAATATATTAATTTTATTCCTCCTCTTTCTACTCAAGCTTTATTTTCATTTATATTAAGAACTGCATAATTACCCATAAATGTATTTATCCTTATATCTAAAGGCAAATTTTCTGTATATAATTTTTTTTCTAATACTTGGTAATTTAATGAATATCCTATTATGTACATTTGTTTTTCATGGAAATTGTATATTATTTCTCCTTTATCGTTTATTTCGTATTGTTCTATATTATTGTTTTTGCACGCAATCACACTTGAATTTGTAGTAAAACCTAAAATTATTACTCCTAAAATAATTAATAATTTTTTCATATTTTTCTATTATTCTTTCTTAATTTAATATCACACAAAAAAGAGTAATAATAAAGTTACCTGAGGTAACTTTATTATTCAATAGTATTTAGTTCATTAGGTATAGGTTTTAGTATAGGTAATTTATTTTTACTATTATACAGTAAACAAACACCTAAAATTAAACCGATTATATTTAAAGATATGAATAATAATACTACTCCCCATGAATTATTTTGTTTACAGTAAATATATCCGAAAAAAACAAATAGTAAATACATAGGAATACATAATAATACAATAACTGAAATTAATACTATATCTAAAACTGGCACTTGCAAAAATCCTTTCTTTAAGTAAACTTTAATTGTAAAAATATATACTTTTTAAGTATAGCAATTATTATCTAGGATTTAATATAATTTTAGTAATATTAGCATTTACTCTTGTAATTTCTCTTCAAGCATTAGCAAAAACAACTTTATTAAATACTTTTTCATAATTTCCACCTTCTACTTTTCCTAATGAAACATTTAAGTAAATATCTCAATTTAAAATTCCTTTTGAATTAATAATTTCAAAAGAAACTACTTTACTATTTATAGTTGTATAACTTTCTCTAAAATCTTCTGAAAATTTAAATTGATAAGAGTTTAAAACATATTGTGATTTATCAAAATCATAATAAGGATTAGCTCATGCTTGATAATAAGGAAGTCCATAAATTATAGTATCTCAAAATTTATTAGTTGTATATTCTTCATGTTGATTAGAAAAAATAATATCTAATATGTTAATTACTTTTGATGTACTTATAGTTTTAGGATTTGCAAATGTTTCTTGAGTACTATATTTAGTAGTTAATTGATTTTGAACATAAACTTCTGTTTCTATATCATAATCATAATATATTGTACTTGATTTATAGTATCTATTTAAATCATTGATAGTATAAATTAATAATGTTGGGTCTAACAATGATTTTAAATCAATATTTTTTGTTTCGCTCATAGTTTGATTAAATTCTAATCATTTACTAGTATTATTAGTTGGCTTTTTAATATTACTAAAATTATTCAAAGAAATAGTAGGTTTATAAGCGATTTTATTTGCGTTTAAGTTTAGATTAATAACTATTTGTTTAGCAATGATA
>NZ_JAQYTS010000051.1 GCF_030913225.1 Spiroplasma sp. AdecLV25b | reverse complement strand
TGAAAAGAAATGACAGAAGAAGCAAAATCTAAATATCAAAATTTAGCACTAGAAGATAAAAAAAGATATGAAAGTGAAATACAAAAATAAGTATCTTAAATTCATTCAAAAAAGCCCTAATTTAGGGCTGTTTATTTTTTTTTATACTAAAATATAAATTTTTATTTCGTTTGTCTATGAGTAAATTTGGTGGCTTAAAATTGATTTTAAAGATAATAATAGGATATGCGGGACTTTCCTAAAAACTGTGTAACTTATTGATTTTACAACTAAAATTTATTTAAAAAACACAGTTTTTAGGAAAGTCCCGATATTGCAAATGCAATATCTTCCTCTTTTACATTTGTGATGAGCTTGGTTTATATCTACTTGTTGAAGGTTGATTTCGATAATCTAATGAATTTACTTCATCTGAATCAAAATCATTTTCGTAATTTTCAATTATATTAAGCATTTTTCTTTTTTCTATCATTTGTTCTATTTTTTCTTGCTTTTCTTCATTAAATGTTTTTTCTAATTGAAGTTTTAAAAATTTTATAGTTATTTCTACAATACCTTTAGAAGAAACAAAAAATTTACATTCTTGTTTTAAACGATAAATTTCATTTTCTAATAGTTGTTTAATTGTTTGTCCTTCTTTATTTCGAATATTTAAGTTTGCACCATTTTCAACTAATAAATTAAAAATTTTAGCATTATTAACATACTGAGCGTTAAATAAAGGAGTTTCACCATCATTATCTTTAATATTTAAATTGGTATTATTTTCAAGTAAATATTTAATTATTTCTATATTTTCATACAAAACTGCTATATGTAAAAAAGTTTCTTTTTTAAAATTTTTAAAATTAATACCATTTGAATTTTCATCAATAATAATTTTTATAATATCATTTTTCTTTTTAGAAAATGCAAGTGTTATTGGCGTTTTATTTTTATTTCTGGGATTTTTGTAGTTTAAATCAGCACCATATTCTATTAAAACTTTAACCAAATTTGGTTTATTTTTTAATATAGCTGCTTCTAATACACTTTTTTTATATCATGTATTTTTTTGTGTTGTAACAGTTACAGGTTCTTGCGCAAAATTAGCAATTAAATTTTCATCAGCTCCATTATTAATCATCATATCTCATATTCTTTTACTATCATGTTTTGCTTTATAAACTACTCTTTCTAAAATATTAACTGGTGAATCAAATATTGGCATTTCACTATGAGGATCTTGTGAAACATAATATGGAGAATCAACATATAAATTTTTAAAATCTCATTTTTGTATTTCTTCTTTAAAATTTTTATTAATATATTTTATATCACCATCAATTAATGCTTTTACAAATTGTTCTTTTTTTTCAGATACTAATGCTTGTCCCATATTTTTACCTTCCTTGAATATTGATTAAAAAATTATTTACTTTAAATTAACAAAAGTAATAAGTTAAAACTTATATTAAGTTTATGGTTATTTTTTATCAAATTTTATAAATTAAACAATCTTTTTTTTAAAAAAAATAAAAAAAGTTCCTAAATAAAATTAAGGAACTAAAGTTTTAGGGGTTATTTGGAATTTGTGAATTTATGTTTATTTAAATTTTATATTCATTTTTTAAAATTATTTGTTCTATAAAAAAAAGAACAATTTAATTATAACATTTTTATTTTATATTTTAACACTTATTTATCTCATTAAATATTTCAATTTCATGAGCTTCTTTGTATCAATTATAATGATTAATTTGTTCTTGTATGAATTTAGCCATTTTTTCATCTGGTACAACTCAAATAACTTTACGGTTTTCTTTTATGTGTTCACGCATGTTATCAATTTTATCCTCAATACGTTCTTTTGATTTTCGTGTTCTTTCAATTTCAATTAAAACTTTAGTTCCGTTTTCATATTCAATCATTAAATCGGGGTATCTGTCTTGTTTTGCATTAATGTTGATAAGATAAACAGAGTTTTAATAGATAAAAAATTAATCCGAGTTGACCAACTAACTAGAAAAAATATATACCTGATTTCAAGTCTTGGAAACCGAAAATTAGGTAAAAAAAGCAAATCTATCAGAATTAACTACAATGAGTTAGTTCACCAAGATTTACTCATCAAATGAGTTTCTCAACAAAATGACATTATTTCATATCAAACAGAAAAAGAACTCAAAGCCGAAAGCTATCGAGAAAAGGGATATCCCGACTTACTAGTTCACTATGAAAGTAAAGTCATGATTATTGAACTTGAAAGAACTAGAAAAACCAAACAACGCATGAGACAAAAATTCGATGGATTACGACATTATTGTAAAAATGGATATGATGTTTTATTTCTAGTTCCCAATGAAAACATGAAAAAATTTGTTGATGAACAAATTAAAATTTACAATTGAAAACTAGCAACTTTTAAAACTCAAATAATAATTAATAATGCATAACCAATAATTTTAAATTATGTTTTTTTTATTTAAAATATTTTTATACATATTATAAATACTATATGTATAAAAATATTGCTATAATACATTTTATTTTATATTAAAAGTGTTATAATTATAGTAGATAAGAAGTTATTTCCTAATTTTAGATTAATGTTTATATGTTCATAAAAACTATTTTTATCAATCTAAAATATCCTTTTAAATTTATGATATACATAAAGAAGGTATAATAAAATGAAAAAAATATTAAGTATGATTGCAATCAGCACCTTAGTGGGAACTGCTAGTGCAAATTTAGTTAATAATAATATAATAAGTACTAATTCACAAAGTTTTAATAAAGTTTTAAACAAAACAAAATTTACTGATGAAAATAAAAAAATACAAAGATATGATAGTTTAAATTTAGTTGATACTCAAAATTTAAATAATGCCATTAATAGTACAATAAAAAATATAAATGATAAATGTAAAAAAGATATTAACTATAATGTTAATGGCAAAAATTATAATTATCAAGATGAATTATTAAAGATTTTTAGTAATAAAGAAAATTTGTTAAAAACAAATAATCAATATGAACAATATTTAAATCAAAATAATAATTATTCAAAAAATAAACTCGGAATATCATTTCCAATGAATTATAATGGTGTATATTTTCCTTGATGAGGATTTGGAGATTATTTTTATTGATATATGTCATCCGATACTGTTAAAAAGGTTCAACAATATTTAGCATATGGACAAGCAGCATTTGTGCTTGCAGTTAACTCTATATTATTAGCTAGTGGTGTTGGAGGACCACTGATTACATTAGTTGATGCGTGTTTGTTTACATTGACTGCTAGTTGATATATGGATAATGTTCCTTCATATGATAATGGTAATGGAGTATATCTTGGAATATCAATATTACCTGCTCCAACAATTTTTGAAGTAGGTGGCCAAGATAAGTATATTTCAAAAGTAAATTCTTTTGAAGTTGATTATAGATTTTTAGCTCCTGATTATATAACAGCATGTATAGATGAACAAGGGGTAAATTTCATATTAAATTATTACAATAATTATAGTGATGAATCATCATGAATATCTGCTGAAAAATATTTATTACCATATTTAAAATTTTTAAAACCAATAGATAATACTGGTTGAGGTGGTTCTATTACTGAAAAAGATTATAAAGATTGAGCATGAAGTTTTTGATTAAATGATAGTAGACTTGCTAAAAAAAATAATTCAAAATCTATTTTAGAAAATTATGTTAATAAAAACTCAGATTTTAAGTCTATTGATATAAGAACACAAAGAAGTGGTGCAGGTGATGCAGATCTTACTTGAGAAATTTGAAAAAATTCTTAATTTAATTTTTATACCATTTCTGCTTAATTAATAATAAAAAGATGATTACCAAAAATAATCATCTTTTTATTAATACTTACAATATATTACATTTTTTACTTTTGTTATCACTTATTTCTGATTTAGTGCTTTTATCAGTTATATTTATCTTTTCATATTCTTCATTAACTTTTTGAAAATTTGGCTCATTTACTATTTTATTTTGTTCATTTTTATCATTGCTAAAACCAGCCTGACTGGCATTAACAACAACTTGTCCAGCAGCATACATAGTATTTCCTCCTAAATAACATTAATATAATGTTTAGTAATATTTTAAATCTTTAAAAATAAAGTACAAGTAATTAATAATTTATGTTAATTTTAGATATAAATACATATAGTACATATTTTGATAAATATTATATTTAAAAAAATATTTATAGTATTGTTATAAAAGGAGGAAAATATGAAAGACATTAATTTAAATTTGGATGCTTTTGAAATTTTAAAACCCAATAAACAAGAAAAAAATAACATTAAAAAAGATGAATTAAATGACAATAGCTTTAAAGAAAAAGTTTCTTTAAATATGATTAATAACGGCAATAAAAATAAAATAATTAAAACATTTATCTTACCACAAGAAACCGCTGATAAAATTAATGAAATCGCAAAAATTAAATCTACAACATATTCACAAGTAATAGTTGATTTAGTAAATTTAGTAAAATTTAATTAATAATAATTTATGGAGATGGTTATATACAAATTATTAAAACAAAATGTTATTTATTTTAATTATTGGAGACAAAAAGTATACGATTTCTAGAAATAGAGCAAAAGAAAATTCTCCCAATATTACAATTAATGGAGTCACAACAAATTTTTCAACTTTAAAAGAAACACAAGATTATTTGTTTTAATATTTCACTTTTATTAATTAAAAATTTTCTTTCTTGTTTTTTATTTTGAAAAACAGGTGATTGATTAATCTAACTTGCACCTAAATTAACAAATTTTTGTTTTTCATCACTTAATCTCTCTTTTCACGTAAGACCAAATAACTCTTTAATGTCTTCTTTATCAAGACCATCAAATTCTGGTTCTCCATTACAATTGAATTTATATTTTTCTATAAAATCAATCATTTTTTTACTTTCTCTTAATTCTTTAAAGATTACTTTATAGTTTCTATATTAAAAATAGAAACTAAAGTTTTAGGGGTTATTTGGAATTTGTGAATTTATGTTTATTTAAATTTTATATTCATTTTTTAAAATTATTTGTTCTATAAAAAAAAGAACAATTTAATTATAACACTTTTTTATATTTTAACACTTATTTATGTTAAATATTTTTATTAAAATTATAAAAGAAAAAAACAAAATTGCTAAATAAACTGCACAATTGTGCAGTTTTGAAGTAATTATTATATTTACATTTTTTGTGATTTACTACTAGAACTTTGAGTTTTACTTGTTGAGGGTTGATTTTGTAAATTTATAGCATTTATCTCCTCTTTTTCAAATATTAACTTAGGTAATTTTGATTTTGTTGAATTAGTTAATTCTTTTTTTAAAAACTTTCTTTTGATATTTTTCTTAAAATTCACTTGTTTGAATAATAATTGACTTATTTCTAAACTAATATTGTATTTTTTTAATAACAAATCTAAAGTAGTAAACTCTCCAATATCTTTAATATTTGGATCTGCACCTTTTTCAAGTAATAATTTAATCATGTCAAAATTATTTGTATATATAGAAAGATGTAAAGGAGTAGCCAAACTTTCCTCTTGTGCATTAATGTCAGCATCATTTTCAAGAAGTAATTTTACTATTTCAATATTATTACATTCTACAGCTCAATGTAAAGGTGCACATCCATTTATATCTTGTTCATTAATATCAGCATCATTTTCAAAAAGTAATTTTACTATTTCAATATTATTATTGTTTACTGCATAATATAAAGGTGAACAAAAAGTTTTTTTATCTTCAATATTAGAATCAATTTTAAAATTTTCATTTAATCACTTAAATGACAATATATCATTATATTTTGAAAAATAAATTAAAAGTATATCAATATATTTTTTTTCATTATAATCATTAATAATTTTTTTTATTAATATTTCTTTAATAATTTCAATTTTATTGTTCTTAAAAAGAACATCTAAAATAGTATTATTACCATATTTATTTTGTATATTAATATCAGCATCATTTTCAAGAAGTAATTTTACTATTTCAATATTATTATTAAAATTTGATACAGCAATTTGTAAAGGAGTTCCTCCAACATCTTTAATATTTGGATCTGCACCTTTTTCAAGTAATAATTTAGCTATTTCAAAATAACCATTATCTACTGCATAATGTAAAGGAAATCCCGTAGGAATACTAGTAGTTTCTTTTGTGTTTTTTACATATAATTCATTATTAAGAAATTTTTCATCAAATAGTAATCTTAAATTTATTTTTTGATTTAAATTGTTTATTGTTAATAATTTATCTTCTATTTTTTTTAAGAAATTTTGGTATTCTTTTTCTTTGTATTTTTTAAATAAATTTAATTTTCCTCAAATACTAGTAGATAAAGTATCACCAGCACTTGCTAATGTAAAGCTATTAATAAATTTAGCATGAATATCTTTTTCAAAATAAGTACCATCACCACCTTTTCCATAATAAGTTTTGGTGATATTTAAATTTAAATTAGTCAAATCAATGGCATACAAAAATCATTTTTTGTTACTTGATTTATTTGCAAAAGATCAATTAAATTTATCAATTACTACATTATTTCCACTAATATCAATACCTGTCTCTTCTCACATTTCTTTTACAATAGTTGTATAATAATCCATAGTTTCAAGTCCACCAGTAATTGTACTATACTGACTGATTTTAGATATTTCATGAGCTGGGTTTTTTTCATTATGAATTTGTAAAAAATAATACTCATTGTCTTTTAAAACATAGGGTAAAATAGCAACTCCTTGGTTGTTACATCAAGGTTCTTCTACATGAATAAAACCATTTTTTATTGTTTTTTTTACTTGAATATATTTAGAATCAAACAATACTTCTTCGTCATTTATATTTAACATAATTTATTTTCCCCTTTTTTAATTTTTATTATATAAAATTAATTATAATATGTTGTAATTACAACCTCTTATTTTTTACATTTTTTGTGATTTACTACTAGAACTTTGAGTTTTACTTATTGAAGTTTCACTGTTTACTTTTGATTTATCTTTTTCAAATCCAAGAGCATTAGCAACTCTTTCTCTTCTTTCGCGTTCGTTTTTTTCTCCTCAAGCTTTGTTTGTGGTTAAGTCCCGAATCTTGTGTAAATTTATTTTTACAGAGCAATATTTCTCATATCAAATAAATTTAGTTTAATTTATTGTACCATACTTAAAAGTTGGTAGGTTAATCTTATCTAAAATTAATTTTAAAATTCTTATATTCGTCCATATTAATATGAAC
>NZ_JAQYTS010000001.1 GCF_030913225.1 Spiroplasma sp. AdecLV25b | reverse complement strand
ATAGTATTGAAACATATAAGAAAATGATTATCTTTAAATGTCAAGAAATTAATTTAAAACCATAATCTAATTTTTAAATTAAATCTTAAAAACTTATTAAATGTCTGTTTAGTAAGCATTTTTGTTATGGACTTGCATATACTAAACTATTGAAAATAATTATAGTATGCATTTTAATTGCAATTATTTATTATTAGGAGTATTATTAAATTACAATTACATAAAAATTCTTAATTATTTCTCGTCTAAATGATAATTAGACAATATTGAATAATTAATTCCGGATTTTTGTTACACTCCCATAAGAGTAACATTAAACATTGATTGGATAACAGATACTATTTTAAAAAAATGTAGTATAGGAAAAAATATAATTAGAAAAATTAATTCTTAGGTAAAAGAAGTGTTTGTATTTCTATTTTAACTTCATCTATTAGTAGTAATTGTTGAATAAAGTATTGAAAGTTTTGGTTTCCTTCTTTATTTCGTTCATTAGATATTTCTTCATAACTAATATTTACTAAATGACAAAATTCAGCACCAGTCATTATATGTTCTAAAGGTATTTTTTTCTTAAAACCATTAAAGATGTTTACTTTATTATTGTTATTAAAATTACACATAAAAATTTTTATTTTATAACTTATAACTTTTGATATTTCGTTTTGAAAATCCTTTAACTGTTGATATTCACCAGCAGCTTTTTTAGTGTCAAAAACTCAACCATCTTTTATTTCAATGATATTTAAAACATCACTTGTCTTTTGGATAATTAAAAAATCAGGTTCTTTTTTATTAGAAACACTAGATTTTTTTACTATTTTTTTAGGTATAATAAAAATTTCTTTATTTGGCAACTGACGTTTTAAAATTTGCTCAAATTGTAAAATATTATTAACAACTATGTTTTTTGCTTTTGCTAATATTATTGTTTCTAATTCAGTACCATTTGCAATAGAAGTAGCTTGTACTTTCGTTATCAGGTTACCTAATTTCTTATTGTTGAAAATTCTGTCATAAGCACCACTAGTACGTTGGTTTTTCTTTTCTATCTTTAATTAATGCCATTAGTTTCACTATCCTTGATATCACATCCAAGAAATGTTCTATTTTTAGTTATAGCAGAGTGTATAGTTGAAAAACTTCCAGCTGCTGGGTCTAAAATAATATCACCTTCATTAGTAACAGCAGTAATAAGTTCAGCTTGTAAAGCTAATGGTTTTTGATGAGGATGAAATTTATCATTGATTTTTTCAGATCAAAAATCTCTAATATTTCTAGTTTTTCATATATCTTTGGCTCTAATGGGTGGTTTTTTGTAATATTAACAAGTATTCAGTTTGTTTTCTAGTTCTATATCCCATTCCCATTCGTACTTTATCTCAAACAATCATATCAACAATTACTAACCCTGTTTCGTTAATTCATGGTTGGATACCTTGGCATAAATGAAATTTATCAATTCATAAGAATAAATGCCCTGTTTCCATTAATACATTATCAATTTTTTTAATGAAACTAATAATAGTTTCATCATTCATTTGTTCTAATTTAGCACGCTTAATTTGCCGTTTACCTTTATTACCATAAGATAATTTATCTAATACTCCGCGATATTGTGGGTCAAAGAATACTGCTGGAATCATTCAAGAATATTTTTTTAGATTTTATGAAATTATTCAACTACGTTATAACTTTATTTCAAAGGGTTAATTTTTGGTTTATATTTTATTTAGAAAGGGGGTAGTTAGAATGACAAAAATAATGTTTAAGTTTAAAGGTCAATGAATAAATAAAATTAATTTACTTTTTGTTGAAGTATTTAATGATAATAATATCACGTTCCATTATGCTTCTGGAACTAATAAAGAGTTAACATTAGGTGACTTCACGCAAGAAGACTTTAAAGAACTTGACAAACTTATGCAAGAAATTAATTCATAAACTTCAAATAAAAAATTTATTCGTACCAGTGATAGTTTTTAAAGTTTTTTTATTTTATGTTTTATACTTTTGTAGGAAGGAGGTGTTAATGAATAAAACTCATATGTTGAAATGACTTCTGATAATTGTTGCATTACTTGATTTGTAAAATAAAACGCAACAACTATCATTAGCTTCAACAGAAGCAGATTTAAAAACTCTAAATGTAACTTTAATAAAAGTTGGAATTTAAAAAAACTTAATCCTAAAATCCCATTATCCTAAAAGCTAATAATAAATAATTCTTTTTCATAAAACTTAATCCTTAATCTAAAAAATAAAAACTAGTATTTCTCCTATCAAATACTAGTTTTTAATATAGTTTATTTTTTATTTAAAATAACAGGAATAATTAGTGGATTTCTTCTTTTTTTCTTAAAGATAAAAGGTGCTAAAGTTGATTTAACAGCATTTTTAATAGTACCAAAAGTTGGACGTTCACTTTTTAATACTTCATTAATAGCTTTTGTTACTAATGAAATAGCTTCAGATACTAATGGTGCAGCATCCCGAACATAGAATGAACCGCGAGAAATAAAAGTAGGTGGTGCTAATAATTTATTATTTTGTGAATCAATTGATATGACAATGGCAATTAATCCATCTTTAGATAAAATTTGACGGTCGCGAATGACAGCAGCAGTAGTTACTCCTGACATATCTTTACCACCATCAACATAAATGGGATCAGCAGGAATTCGTTTATCACTTAAATGACATTTACCCATATCCATAATAATTGGATCACCATTAGCACAAATAAAGACATTTTCTTCAGGCATACCAATAGAAACTGCAGTTTCTTTATGAACCTTTAACATACGATAGTCACCATGCATAGGCATAAAGTAAGAAGGTTTAATTAAGTTTAACATTAATTTTTGTTCTTCTTGTGAAGCATGTCCTGAAGTATGCAGTCAGTTTAATGGTGAGTTTTCTTCAACAATAGCACTAAGTCTTGTTAGTTTATTTACTACTCGTTCCACATCAGCACGATTACCAGGAATAGCAGATGAAGAGAAAATAACAGTATCACCGGCTACAACTTTAATTTGATGGTGCTCACGGTTAGCAATTCTTGAAAGGACTGCCATTGGTTCTCCTTGCGAACCAGTACAAATAATAACAATTTGGTTATTATCATATTTTTTGATTTCTTCTGGTTTGATAAAAGAACTATCACGGACTTTTAAATGTCCCATTTGTCGAATGACAGTAACAATTCGTTCTAAACTTCTTCCCACAACAATAACTTTACGATTATGTTTAGTAGCAACTTCAATAATTTGTTGTAAACGGTGGATGTTAGAAGCAAAAGTAGAAATTAAGATACGACCTTTGGCTTTGACAAATAGTTCACTAATTCGTTTTACTACTAGCATTTCTGTCATAGTATAACCAGGGACTTCAGCATTAGTAGAGTCAGCTAAAAATAAAGTTACTCCTTTTTGTCCCATCTGTGCCATTTTATCAATGTCGGCTTTGTGACCTAATGGTGTCCAGTCAAATTTATAGTCACCAGTAGTGACAACAGTTCCATTAGAGTTTTCCACACAAATTCCATAAGCATCAGGAATGGAATGGTTAACAGCAAAGAAACTAATAATAAAACGGTTAGTTTTAATTTTACTTGTTCCATCTACTACTTCGATTCTTACTTTTGATTTAACACCTTTATCTTTAAGTTTATAACGAATTATAGCAGCAGCTAAATTGGGAGCATAAATTACTGGAATATCATTAATTTCTTTTAATAAATAAGGAATCCCACCAATGTGGTCTTCATGACCATGAGTAATAAAAATTCCTTTAATTTTATGTCTGTTTTCTTTTAAATAACTATAGTCAGGAATCACAGCTTCAATTCCTGGCATAGTAGCATCGGCAAATTTTACTCCAGCATCAATAATAATTATTTCTTCACCTTGTTCAATAACATAAGTGTTTTTTCCAACTTCTTCTAAACCACCAAGTGCATAGATTTTAGTTATTTCTTTTTTAGGCGATGGTGGAGTAGGTTTAATAAGTGCTTCAGTCATTTTTATTCCTCCTCTTTTGTATAGAGTTCTTTCTTTTTAAATATTTATTAGTATACAAGCAAATAATAAACCAAAATAAAAATAGTAATGAGCTTAATATTTATATGTTCATTAAGTTAAATTATAATTAAAGTAAAATTTTAATAAAGTTAAATTATTGTCCTACCTTATATAATAATCCATTCTTCGTTACTATGTCAAGGATTTTCCTTATTAATATGGTGATAAAACAGTTTCCCTTCTAAATGGTCTTGCTCGTGTTGAAAAACAATAGCTTCATACCCTCGTATTGTTAAATTAACTTTTTTATTTTTCAAGTAATCAAAACCAGTAACTTTGATTTTATAACTGCGGGGTACTAATCCTTCATGATGTTTGGTAGTAACACTTAGGCATCCTTCACCTTTTTTTAAAGCAGCAATTTGCTCACTACGACCAATAATCTTCGGATTAATTAAAGCATGTTCATAGTAAGTAATAGTTCCATCTTTATTTGAAATTGGTAGTAATATATAGTACATATTAACATTTTTCCCAATTTGTGGGGCAGCAATTCCGATGGCTTCTATTATGACATTGTTGGCATTAAATTCATCATCTTGTGATGCTTTTACTCAATCAATCATTTTTTTCATAATATCTTTATCGTTATTAGTTAACGGTAAAACAACTTCAGTACAAGTGTCTAACAATGTTTTAGTAGTATCTTGTGTTATTCATGAACTATCTGGTTTTTCGTTTTGTAATAGTTTTAACATTTTACTCCCCTTCATTATCTTTCCATTTTTCTTTTCACATTATAAACTAAACTTGATTTTATCAAATTTAATGATAAAGTTATTATAAACGAAAATTTATTAATTTTGCAGAAAAGTAGTGATAGGTCAATTTGTGCTGTTACACCACATTTATATAGTGAATTTTAACTAATTTTTGTTGATTAATTGCATTGATTATTAATATAAAGAATGCTTTATCATGTATCACTTTACTTTTGTTATAAATTAAAACGAAAATTAGGAGAAAATATGAAAATTATTGCTGGAAAATTAAAGGGTAAAAAATTAGTAACATTAGATGGACTAGATACCAGACCAACGCTTAATAGAATTAAAGAAAATATTTTTAATATTATGACTAATTATTGTGACTTTGATAATAAAATTGTGGTTGATTTATTTACGGGAAGTGGTAATTTAGTTATTGAAAGTTTATCGCGTGGTGCTAAATTTGCTTATGCCAATGATATTAATATTGCTGCTTATAAAATTATTAAACAAAATTTATTAGCTTGTAATTTACAAAATGATAGTAAATTAACTAATTTAGATTACCAAACATTTAGCAAAACTTTAAATAGTAAGTGTGATATTTTATTGATTGATCCCCCATTTGCTAATATTACTTGTCAACAGTGAATTCTTGATTATTTTGTCAATAATGATTTATTAAATGATAATGCGATTATTATGCTAGAAACTAATGTGCCACTTGATAATTTACAATTAAATTTCTAATTTAAAGTATTATCTAATAAAAAATACGGTAAAATATATATTAAAATAATTCAATTTTGTGAAAATAGAAAGTAGATAATCCATGTTGCATAAAAAAGGAAAGTTAATTATTTTATCTGGTCCAAGTGGTGTTGGAAAAGGAGCAATAATTAGCAAACTCTTTGAAAATAAAAAATTAAATTTAGCCTATTCAGTGTCCATGACAACAAGACAACCACGTAATAAAGAGCAAGATGGTATTAATTATTTTTTTGTTGATAAAACAACGTTTATGAAGAATATTGAAAAAAATGATTTTTTAGAGTACACCAATTTTATTGGTAATTATTATGGTACTAGCAAGAGTTATGTTTTAAATTTACAAAATCAAGGATATAATGTGATTTTAGAAATTGAAGTTGATGGGGCAAGTCAAGTTTTAAAAAATTATGAACATCGTAAGGATATTATGAGTATTTTTATTATGCCTCCTTCATATCAAGCATTAGAACAAAGAATTAGGATGCGTGCTAGTGAGTCTGATGAAATTATTGAGAAGCGTTTGAATAAAGCTAAAGAAGAGTTTAAAGTGCAACATCAGTATGATTATGTTGTTGTTAATGATGATTTAGAAGTAGCAGTATGTGAAATAACTGAAATTATTAAAAAAAATATTTAGTTTAGAATAATATTAGTGTTATAATTTGCATATCTTAATATCAGTTGTGAAAACCTTTTGAAAATTATAAAATTTTCAAAAGGTTTCTTTTATTAAGAAATTGAATTTTAAAAGGAGAACAGAAAAATGAATGCTGAATTAAAATTAGCTGTTAAAAATAATGATTTAGAAAAAGTTAGATCATTGTTAATTGCAGATACTGTTATTAATGTTGCAGATAATAGTGTTGAAGTGGTTTTACATGTTGCTGAAAAAAAATTCAAAATTGATATTTTATTAAAATTCGTTGACATTGATGTTAATGTAC
Organism: Spiroplasma sp. AdecLV25b; assembly: GCF_030913225.1. Classification (GTDB taxonomy): domain Bacteria; phylum Bacillota_I; class Bacilli_A; order Mycoplasmatales; family VBWQ01; genus Spiroplasma_E. Next base: position 39,848 of record NZ_JAQYTS010000001.1, on the reverse strand, counting down.
AAAACTTTACTGAGCTAATGATTCCTACTAATCCTGCTGTTTTAACTGTTTTAGTACTAGTTGCTGTTGCAAAGGGTCATAAAGACGTAGTTGAATTTTTATTAAATCATGGCGCCACTGTTAATGGTGATGCTTTAATAGTTGCTGATAGAAATAATTATTTAAAAATAAAAAAAATATTAAAACAATTTTTAGAGGTTAAAAATTGAATAAGCACCAATAAAGAAAGTCTTGTTAAAGAAATTAGCGATACTTCGCATGAAATTAATAGTGATAATTTATCAAAAGAACAAAAGATAATAGAGTTGTTAAAAATTTTTCAAGATAAAATAGAAAAAAATGAATTAAATCCAAAGATTGTAACCTTTCTAAAAAAAGAATTTATTAATAGTTTAACTGATTTAACAAAATTTAAACAAAAACAAACTACTTTAGCAGAATTAAATGAAAAAATTAATAATTTTCAATCAAATTTTCAACAAGAAAAACAAGTTCTAAGGAAATGATGGTATTGACCACTTAAATTTATTACATGTGGAATGTGAGAAAGTGAAGCAATTAGACAACTTAATGACAAATATAATGAATTAAAACAAAAATCTACAGAATTAAAAGTTGAAATTGAATCATTAAAAACTATCTGTTCCTTAATTAATGGTAAGAAATCACAGTCTCTAAATGATTTAAATGAGGATAATATAGATTCTTCTTTTACTAAAGACTTCCAATCATCTGAAGTTAATAACTTTAATGAAACAAGCTTATCAAAACAAACTTTACCTTCAATATCACCAAGCACTTTATAAAAAAATAAAAATTCACACCAACATCAGTGTGAACTTTATTTTTGTTAGACATTTATTTACGACGATATTTGTAAGCCATAATAGCACCAATTCAAACAAAACTAACTAAAATAGGTACTCATAGTTATAACCTACTAACCAACAAAACCTTTATTTACAATTAATTTATGATAAAAATATCATAAATTAATTTTTTATCTTATAATTATAGTAACAAACTTATTTTTAGCAAGGCACGGTGTTATAGTCAATGTTTACAAATATATTTATTAATCTAGCAGCAGTAGTTACTCCTTATAATAAAACACTAATTGAAGAAATTGGAATTTTATTTGGCGTAACAATTGCATTATTATTGATAATCTTAATTTTACTAGTAATGTTTATTTTTATTCGCGGTAAAAAAACATGATGAACAACAAGAACTAAATCATATATGAAATTACTAGCAACTTCAGAAAAAAGAATGCTAGCCAGCGTCTTATCAGAAGCAATTATTAAACTTGCAGAAGAAAAGATAGGTGCTTTAGTAACTATTGAGCGTAATGTCTCATTAAATGAATATACAGACCTAGGTGTTAAAATTGATGGCGAAGTAACATCACAGCTATTACAATCAATCTTTATTAAAGATTCACCACTCCATGATGGAGCAGTTATTATTCGTTTAGGTCGTATTGAATGTGCTTCTACTTACTTTCCACTAACTAATAAAAAAATATCTTCGCAATTTGGTTCTCGTCACCGTGCTGCCATTGGGATTTCTGAACAAACAGATGCTGTTTCTGTGATTGTCAGTGAAACAACAGGGGCAGTTTCAATTGCTCGTAGTGGTAAATTTTTGCAAATTGAAAACCTAAATAACTTAGTTCGTACCTTATATGATGAATTAGCATCAACTAAAGAAATGGCACAACAATTACAATAATGAAAACCTTATTGATAGATATTGGTAACACCTTAATTAAAATTGCCACTGTTGATGATGACAAAATCATTAACCAATGGCCAGTAATTGTCACTAAAGGTAAAGATACTAAAATGTTACTAACAACAGCATTTAAAACTCATCATAAATTAATCATTGACAATGCCATCATTAGTTGTGTTGTTCCTAGTTGTTTACCATTACTTAAAGCATTAGTAAAAACAACTTTTCATTGTCAACCAGTAATCCTTAACTACCAATTAATTGCTCACATTCCATTAAAAATTAAATTAAATAATCCACAATTAGGTAGTGACCTAATGGCACTAGCTATTGGTGCTACTGCTAAATATGAAAGTGCTATTGTCATTAGTTTAGGTACAGCCACTACTTATACTATTATTAAAAATAATACTTTAGCAGGAGTTATCATTGGTCCAGGAATTAGTGCTAGTAAAAATGCCCTAATTGCTAATGCTGCACTGCTTAGTGATTTTAAAATAGAACATTATGCTTCCATGTTAGGAACAACGACATTGCATGCGTTATCAATTGGTTATGGTTATGGTTTTAATACTATGATTAAAGGAATCATTAATCAAATTAATCAAGAGCTACAAATGACACTTCCTGTTATTGTTACTGGTGGTGGGGTTGCAGAAATAAAATCATACTTTGATTTCAACTACAATGATGAACCACAAGTTTTACTAAATGGTTTATTTATTATTTCACAACATCTCCTAGCAAATAAATAATAAAATATAAGATACTACTAATATGTAATAATTTTAACAAAGGTAATGCAGAGAAGAGAGAGGCAAACAAAATGTTAAAGGTAATAGATATTAATAATTTAAGTGTGGCAAAAATTATAACTATTACCGTTATGATTTTACTTTGTCTTGTTATTATCCTTTTAGCATGTTTTTTATTGTTATTAAGTAATTATAAAAATAAACAATTTTCCACTTTTAAAAATCTTCAATATATCCAAAATGTTAATATTAAAGAACGCTTAATTCGAATTAAACAAATGGTTGTTACTAATGAACAGTATGCTCCCATGTTAGGGATTTGAATTAGTCGTTATCATCTGTTTTTAAAAAAAGATTTAAAAAATCTGTTTAAAAATTATCAACAAACAATTAAATTACAAAAAAATAAACAATATTGAAAAGCAGCTAAATTAATGAAAAAAGTTTACCATCGCAGTAAAACTTTAAAACATCAAATGCAATTATTAACGACAGAAATTGATTACTTTATTAGTATTGACCAATTGTTACGTGAATATCAATTATTTTTCAAACAAAACTTTAATTATTTACAAGACCAAACGGTTAAAATTACTTTACAAAATAATTTAAATGAAGAACAACTACAAGCAGTAATTAAAATTATTAATGATATGTTTAATCAATTAGAATTAGTTATTAGTGATGCTAACTTACCAAAAACAATTAGTTTATTAGGAGAAATTGCGCTTGCTGTCGTTACGTTAGCAGAAATCATTGCTAATTTACCAAAGCTTAATTATCTAGTTAATGATGAAATTAAAGAAAAAATGATTACTTTAAAAGCTAAATGTCAAACTACTAACATTGATGATAGTTTATTATTACAATTTCAAGAATTTGAAGTTGTGATTAAAGAACAATTAAAATTAACAATTAATCAAATTAATAATTTACAATATAAAAAAGCTAAAATTCAAGTTAGTGAAATTTTAGAAAAAATTGCTATTTTTAATAGTGAGATTAATAAAGAACAAACGTTTTATAAAATTTTTAAACAAAATTATACTCATTTTTTAACAATTAATTTTAATTTCAATGAAATATATGCCGATATTAATCGTCAAATTATTGCTATTACTAAAACACAACAAGTAGTTTTTAATCATGAAAAGGTTCAAGATTTAGCAACTATTATTAACAAACAATTATCTAGTTTTAATCATTTTGATAATTTATTAATTGTTGAAAGCCAAAAAACAATTAAAAGCACTAGTTATCATCAATTATTGATGATATTAAATGAATTATTTGAACACAGTATCCTTGTCTTTAATAGTTTAAGGGAGTATAATAAGTTGTTAAACCAACAAAATAAACCCAAAATTAAATTCGAGATTATTATTAATAAAATTAATTCTATGATGTTGCAAATTGATACTATTTTAAATAATATAAACTATTACTATTTAATTGAAAAGTATGATGAAAATTTTATGGTATTACAACAATTAATTAATGATACGATTGTTAAATTTAAAATTAGTGATGTTAATAATCAATCATTATTAGTGTTTAATGATATACAAAATAAAATTTTTCAATTGTATACATCAATTAAAATGGAAATTACTATTCATAAATTATCACACGCTACCTTAGTATTTGCTAATCGTCATCGTGCTATTAATTTTCAAATAAAATCAAAATTTGATGATATTGAAACCAATATGCACAACAATCATCATCACCAAGCATTAACATTATTATTGCAATTAATGGAATAAAATAACAAAAGAGGACTATCAATGATACCAATTATTATCATTCGCTATGGCGAGTTAACAACTAAAAGTAAAAATCGTATTGATTTTATTAAACAATTAAAAACCAATATTAAAATTATTTTACAAGATTTTAAAGATATTAAAATTGTTCATTTTCATGACCGCATGGAAATTACTGATTTAGATTTAGCCCTAACATCACCAATTATTAATATCTTAACAAAAGTATTTGGTATTAGTTCACTATCTGCTGCTTTTAGAATTGAAAAAGATATTGCGCAATTAAAAACTAAAGTTCTGGAATTAGTAAATCAACAAGATAGAGAGAATTTCAAAACCTTTAAACTATTTGTCACTCGTAGTGATAAAACTTTCAAAATGAGTTCTGATGAAATTACAAGAGTTATTGCTCCTATCATTTTATATAAAACGTCATTAACCGTTGATGTAACTAATCCTGATTTAAAAATTAATATTAAAATTAATCAAAATGATATTTATTTAGTTGCTAATAAAATTAATGGTGCTGGGGGATTTCCTGTTGGTAGTTCGGGGAAAGTAGTGTTATTACTAAGTGGTGGTATTGATTCACCAGTGGCAGCTTATAAATTAATGAAACGTGGTTTACAAGTTCAGTATTTACATTTTGCGACACCACCTTTTACGTTACCTGCTGCGTTAAAGAAAGTTCAAAAATTAGTAGAAATCTTAGCACCGTATAATGCTGGTAGTAAAGAATTATATATTTGTAATTTCACTAATTTACAAAATGAAATTAGCCATATTAAAAAAGAAAGTTATCGTATTACACTAATGCGCCGCATGTTTGTTCGCATTGCCAATATCTTTGCTGAACAACATAACTTTCCTGCTTTAGCAACAGGTGAAGCTATTGGTCAAGTAGCATCGCAAACTTTAGCAAGTATTAATGTGATTAATAATGTTGCTGCCTTACCAATTTTACGTAGTTTAATTACTGAAGATAAAGTTGATATTATTAACTTTGCTAAGAAAATTGGTACATATGAAACATCGATTTTACCATTTGCTGATTGCTGTTCTTTGTTTGTTCCTAAGAATCCAGTGACACAACCAAAATTATACGAATGTGAAAATTTAGAAAACCAATTAAAACAATTAATTGATTGAGAACAACTTGTTTTTGATACTGTTGAAAGCATTGAAAAATTAGAAATGTAGCTATATTTTTGATAAAAATGGAAGGACATACAATATGACCAAAATTGAAAACTGTCAAAGGAAAAATGGTATTCAAAGTGGGGATATTAGTTAATACAATTGTTGATTCTATTTCAAAATTAAAGGATATAAATGATAAAATTATTACAGTATTTATTTTTGGTGCGGCATAAGTTACCTAAGTTTACTCCAAATAATTTTCAATCTGTAATATAATTAAAATAATTAATACAGAAGGAGTAAAACATGAAATATAAAGTTTATTCAAGTGAAATAAAACTAGCAGTTGTTAATAAATTAGTAGTAACAGTAGGATAAATAACGAAATTATTAATTATTTAATTTAGAATAATATTAAGTGTTATAATTTATATATCTTAATATAAGTTGCTAAAACTCCTGAGAATTTTATAGTTTTCTAAAGGGTTTTTAATTTTTATTAAGGAGAAAGTATAAATACCAAAAGGAATAAAAAATGAAAGACTCTGACATAAAAGTAATATATAATGAATGACAAAAACTGTACCCTGAATATAAATCAAAATTAAAAATTGTTATCTCATATGAGAAAAAGAAAGTTGAACAACTATTAGTAGATACTAAAACATCTAGTAATAAAATAGACAATAAATGTGTTAAAGCAGAAGAAAAAGTTCGAGTAGTAGACAGGAAAATATGGAACGTTATATGAAATGAATATAAAAAACAAAATGGTATTACTGATAATATATGCAATGAAGTGTTTTACAATGAATGATGTGAACAAATAATGGAAAAAATTTATAGTATTAAACCTAAATTAAAAAGTAGTATTTTTTTAATTGATATTATTACAACTTCATTTGTTGATATAAGTAGAGATGAAAGTTTTAAAAAAGACAGTAATTGAGAGAAGGGTAATACCAATAACACAAGTAATGAATGTGAGTCACAAATAAAAGAATATAGTGGAACTTGAACTCAAATTTTTGAGTTCAAGTATTATCAAAATAAAGCAAAAAACTTAGAAGCAGAGAAATTAGGAAAATTTTTAAATATATTTTTATTATTTTTTAGTTTAGATTGTTATAATCATAATCAAAGAAAAGATAGAGCAATAAATAAAATTAAAGAGAAAATAGAAAAATTGCCAAAAAATGTTAAATTACCAACTTCAACTTTATCAACAGCAGTTAAATCTACAACACGAAGTAACAATGATTACATAAAAACAATGGCAAATACAGAATGTAATAGTAGTTCTTCTGACAATACTGTTAAAAATTCTACCCCTTCTCTTTCCTAATTAAAATGAACTCTATATTATTGGTTATGGAAGCAAGTTAATGCAAATAATTGAAATCAATCCTTATAATATAGCAATTACATTATCTTTAAATAATTTTTTAGAAATGAAAAACACTATTACAACTTTAGAAAAACAAAATCATGACTTATTAGATTAAAATAAAAACTTACAAGAAAAAAACTTAAAATTAAAAGATCAATTCAAAATTATTAAGGATAAGAGATTTTAAATCTGCATTTCTTTATACCTTGTACTTATTTATGATAAATATTTTTTTCGATTTATTAATTTGTATGTCATCTTCATTTTTAATTACGTCTAATCCCAAGAATTATTGAACTAAAAATTTTAACTTAAGAAACCCTAATACCTTAATTTAATGTTAAAATTAATATGAATATTAATAAAACATATTAGAATGTAGGGAAAAATATGAAATATGCTGTTAATTTAAATGTTCGTTCTAACTGCTCATTCTTATCATCAACCATTAAAATTTCAGAATATATTGCCTTTGCTAAAAAAAATAATATTAAAACACTATCACTAGTTGATAGAAACATGCTTTATGGTGCCTATGATTTTTATTCTACTTGTGTTGAAAATGATATTCAACCATTAATTGGTTTAAATTGTACTTGAGAAAATATTAATATCAAAGTAGACTTAACACTAATGGCTACAAACTACTCTGGTTACCAAAAACTTATGACTATTTCGACAATTATTAGTACTAATAATGGAACAATTAATAATGAAATAGTACAAAGATACTTGACTGCAGGTCGCGAAATTATTGTTATTATTCATGCTGATAAACAAAATGTCCGCTATATTAAAAATATTTATGATATTTTAAATGCTTCTGGCCATCAATTAATTTATTTTGGATTAGTACCCTCTGATATGGTTAATATTGAATTACTAAAAGGGATTACCAAAAATATTATTCCCATTGATTTAGTTTTATATTTAGAAGAAAACCAACATAGTACTTATCAAATCTTAAAAGCAATTAAAGAACAAAAACAATTAAAACCAAAAGATTTAGTTAAAAGTAAGGAATTTATTTTTAAAACTCAAGACCAATTACATAAAGAATATCCCATTGAAATTATCGAAAACATTGAAAAATTAGTTTTAATGTGTGATATTAAATTTCCTAAAACTAATCTTATTACTAAAGAATTAAATTTGCCTAATTTTCCTTGTCCTAGTGGTTTAACTAGTCCTGTATATTTACAAGAATTGTGTAAACAAGGGTTAGAAAAACGATTCCAAAGTCAAGAAATTTCACAAGTATATGTAAAACGAATTTTATATGAACTACAAGTTATTAATGAAATGGGTTTTGCTGATTATTTTTTAATTGTCAATGATTATGTTAAATTTGCTAAAAATCAAAATATTATGGTGGGACCAGGAAGAGGTAGTGTTGCTGGTAGTTTAGTAGCATATGTCCTTGGAATATCTGATGTTGATCCTATTGTTTATAATTTAATTTTTGAACGTTTTTTAAATCCCCAACGAATTTCATTACCAGATATTGATATTGATTTTGAAGATACAAGACGTGATGAAATAATTGAATATATTCGTCAAAAATATGGACAAGAACATGTGGCATATATTGTTACATTTCAAACTATTGCCAGCAAAATGGCCATTCGCGACTTAGGTCGTGTCTTTCAAATTAGTATGGATGACATTAATGAAATGAGTAAACTTGTTCTAATCCAATATAATTTTGACATTGAAGCTGCGATTAAGAATTCTGCTAAACTACAATGATATGTTAGTAAATACCCGTTATTATTTACATTAACCAAAAGAATTCTTGGGTTTCCTCGTCAAACAAGTACCCATGCTGCAGGAATTATTATTGCTAAAACACCATTAGTTGACACTGTTCCTTTACAACTAGGTTTTAATGGGATATATCAAACGCAATTTCCTATGCAAACTGTTGCTAACCTAGGACTAGTAAAAATGGATATTTTAGGGTTACGTAATTTAACAATTTTACAAGATATTTTAAAACAAGTAAGTGAACACTATTCTATTAATTTAAATTTATCAAAAATTCCGTTAAATGATGAAAGAACGTTTACTATTATTAAAAATGGTGATACTAGTGGTATTTTTCAACTAGAATCTCCTGGTATGCGTCAAATTCTAATCGCAATGCAAACTAATAGTTTCGAAGACATTATTGCAGCTTCATCGTTATTTCGTCCTGGACCACAAGACTATATTCAAGATTATATTAATTGTAAATTAGGCAAGAGTAAACCTAATTATGTTCATCCCGACTTAATTCCTTTTTTACAATCAACATATGGGATTGTTATTTATCAAGAACAAATTTTATTAATTTTACAAAAGATTGCTGGTTACTCACTAGCCAAAGCTGATTTAATTCGTCGTGCCATTGGAAAAAAAGATGATGCTAGTATGAAAGCACAAGCTTCTGAATTTATGAAGAGTGCTACTGCTCGCGGTTATCAACACAAAGTTATTAAACAAATTTGAGATGATATTGCTAAATTTGCCGGTTATGGTTTTAATCGTTCCCATGCTGTTGCCTATTCTTTAATTAGCTATTATTTAGTGTACTTAAAAGCTAATTATCCATTACCATTTATGGTTTGTTTACTAAGCAGTGTTATTGGTAATGACCAAAAAATGTTGCAATACTTAAATGAATGTCAAAAATATAACATTAAAATCTTACCACCTTCAGTGCAGTATTCAGGTGTTGATTTTCTAATTGATGTTAATAACCAGGCTATTCGTTATAGTTTACAAGCTATTAAACAAATGAGTCAAGGTGCATGTAGTTTAATTATTAAAGATCGTAATAATTATGGACTTTATCGTGACTTCTTTAACTTTTGTGCCCGAGTTATTTTCATTGGTTTAAATCGTAAAAATATTGAATTCTTAATAGCTGCTGGTGCCTTTGATGATTTAGAACAAAATCGAACAATGTTATTAATAAATTTAAATGCCGCCTTAGAATATGCTAATATAGCGCAAATCAAAGATGAAACAACACAGAAAACTATTCTTAACTTTAATTTAATTTCCAAACCAATAATGTTGCAACGAGAAGACGATTGAAATAATAATAGTATTAATGAACATCGTGCCTTAGGAGTATATTTAAAATATAATCCAAAAACATTATGGCAACAACAATTAGACGTTAATAATAAAGCTGTTGATTTAGTAGACCTTAATAAATATGTTAATCAATATGTACGAGTATATGGAATTATTATTAATATTAAAACAATATTAACTAAAAATCAAAAACTAATGGCATTTTTAGAATTACAAAATGAAAATACGGTTGTTGCAGTTACTGTATTTCATAAACTCTATCAAATTTATCAAGAATATTTCCAAATCAATAAAGTAATTTTAATGGAAGCAAAAGTTGAAATTTATCAAGGAAAATTGCATTTGGTATTAGTAAGAGTAATAAGTAAAATTTAATGTCATATGAAAGCAAGTAATGAGATAATTTTTCAAATATTTTTTATACTAAAATATACTCGAAAATTATTTTTTCTTAAAATATAGTTGCAACTATTAAGTTTATATTTTATAATTACAACATATATTTAGACTTTTAGTGTGCAAATTTAGGGAAAATGATAGGTTTAGAAATTAAAGGAGGTTTATTTATAATTAAAACTATTTTCTCATTATTAAACAAGTTGTAAATATAAATTAGTTTTTATGGAGGAATATAAGGATATGAATTTAAAAAAATTATTAATGTTAGTTGCAGGAACCGTGTTAGTTGTTCCAACAACCTTATCAGTTGTTGCATGTAATGATCCTGTTCAATTAAAGAAAATTGATAGTGTTATTACTACCAAAGAATTACAAGAAATTGTTGTTCCAAGTAGTGATCAGAGTGATAAACCGTCAGCAACTGAAGTATTGATTGCTATTAATACAGTAGACAAAATTAGTTTAACAGATAAAGATGTTGAAATTACTAATATTACTATTACTGGTGCTGATATTAAAGGAATTGGTAATTATGATGGAACTACTAACGTAACTTTCACAACTAAAGTAGAGAAAAATCTTGATGCTTTAATTAAAACTAAAGAACTTGGACCAATTACAGTTCCAAGCTCAAGTACACAACCGACAGATAAAGATGTTTTAGTTGCTATTAATAGTGTTAATAAAGATCTTAATTTAACAGAGCAAGATGTAAAAATTACTATTAAAGATGATAAGAATGCTACAGTTGAAGGAATTGGTAACTTTGATGGTAGTACAACTGTAACATTTACAACTAATGTTAAACAAAATATTGATAAAATTATTACTACCAAGGAATTAAAAGAAATTGTTGTTCCCAGTAGTGATAAGAGTGATAAACCGTCAGTAGCTGAAGTAATGGATGCTATTAATAAAGTAAATAGTTTAAGTTTAACAGATAAGGATGTAACTATTGCAAATATTACTACTACTGGTGCTGATGTTGCAGGAATTGGTAAATATGATGAAACTACTAAGGTAACATTTACAACTAAAGTAGAAAAAAATATTGATGCTTTAATTAAAACTAAAGAGCTTGGAACTGTAATTGGTCCAAGCTCAAGTACACAACCGACAGATAAAGATGTTTTAGTTGCTATTAATAGTGTTAATAAAGATCTTAATTTAACAGAGCAAGATGTAAAAATTACTATTAAAGATGATAAGAATGCCACAGTTGTGGGAATTGGTAACTTTGATGGTAGTACAACTGTAACATTTACAACTTCAAAAGAGAAAGTTGATATTAAAACTGTTATTCAAAATACAGTTCTTGGCGACATTATTACTACAGATAGTAAGCCATCAGTAGCTGAAGTAATGAATGCTATTGATAAAGTAGACAAAATTAATTTAACAAATAAAGATGTTGAAATTACTAATATTACTATTACTAGTGCTGATGTTGCAGGAATTGGTAAATATGATGGAACTACTAACGTAACTTTCACAACTGTTAAACAATATTCAGATTCTGAAATTCAAGATGCAATTAAAAATGCTATTACTGAAGAAAATTCATTACCACTTTCTATTAAGAAAACTGAAAATTATAATACTGCTGTTCAGGAATTAACAGATATCTTTAAAAAAGATAATGATAAATTGCTTTCTGCTTTACTATCTAAAGATATGCAAAAACAATTTGATGTTAAAAAACTAGGTTTCTACGATCAAGTTTATAACACACCAAAAAATGCAGATTATGTTGAAAATGGTTTCTTTAAATACCCTAAAACTAATGTAAAAGTTTATTTCTATATTGCGTATAATGCAACTGGTGATAGTGGCATTTTTATACCTATTGGTTTAACAATAACAAATAAATAATCTTTTAACTATATTTATTTAATAATTGATTTAATTTTAGTAACAATGATATCAATTGCCACACTATTATGAAAATCAAAAGGAATAATAATATCAGCATACCTTTTTGTTGGTTCAACAAAAGCATCATGCATAGGTTTTACTGTTAAAGCATATTGTTGTAAAACACTATCAAGACTACGATTACGGAAACTAACATCTCGCTTAATTCGTCGTAACAATCTTGTATCACTATCAGTATCAACAAAAATTTTAATAGTTGATAATTTACGAAGAATAGCATTCTCTAAAGCAAAAATCCCATCAAGAATAACAACATCACCAGGACCAATGACTTTTGTTCCTTTACTGCGCGTATTAATTGTAAAGTCATAAATAGGTTCTTCAATAGCATTACCAAGTAATAATTGTTCTAAATCATGAATTAATAATTCCATATCAAAAGCATCAGGATGGTCAAAATTAGTACGTTTTCGTTCTTCAAGTGTCAGTTTACTTAAATCATGATAGTAGTTATCCATTTCGATAAAAACAACATTTTTTTATCACAAGCTTCACCAATTTTTTCAGCAACCGTACTTTTTCCAGAAGCACTACCACCAGCGATGGTGATTAAATTAATTTTTTTGTTTTTCATTTCTATTTCACCTAAACTATTTGTTGATTTATTTTGTCAAAATAAGATTGTAAAATAATTGCTGCTGCTAGTTGGTCTTTAACTATTTTTCGCTTGTTGCGTGACACGTCAGCTTTAATCAATATTTGTTGCGAAGAGTATGTTGTTCTTCTTTCATCTTGTAAGACAATATTTAGTTTATCATTATTTTGTTGTGATTTAAATGTTTCAATAAACTTGTTTACAGTTTGCGCACTAGCACCAATTGAACCGTCCATATTCAAAGGATAACCAAAAACAAGAGTATCAGGCTGATATTCCTTTATTACAGTGTTTAGTTGTGCTATGGCATCATTAAAGTCATGTTCATAGAAACGTAAAGTTTTTCAACTAAAAGCAATTTTTCCTTCACCACGAGCAAGACCTAATGTTTTACTGCCTAAATCAATGCCTAAATATTTCATAATTTAATTATACGCAATATTTAAAAGTAAAGTTAAACTTTACAAAAAATAGATTCCTGTGGTTCAAAGTGCAATATTATTTTATGAAATTATCCTTTTATTGAATAACTCTATTTACTATTTATAACAATATCGATAATTGAGGCAATAGGAACATTAATTATTTCTATAGGTATTAAAGAAATAATTGTTAGTTTAATAAATAAAAAAGAAGATATTTTAGTTAATAATGAATTAAAAAAAAGTATTTTAAACAAATTTATAAGTATAAGTACAACAGAATTATTAAATCAATATTTAAATACTTATATTTTTTATAAAAATATTCCTGAAGATGTATTTAAATATTTAGATGGCTTAGTATATTTAATGCAAATAGAAAATAAATTTTCTATATCTAGTAATTTAATTAAAGTTAATGCTAAACAAAAAAGAAAACTCGAAAAAGCATTGGCTAAAGCAAAAGAAATTGAACCTTTGTTTCAAAGATTAAATATATTATTTAATATCATTAAAAATGAAGATTTACAAAATGAATTATTTATAAAATTAGTTAATGATTTTGATGAATATGGTAATAAAATAACAGAAAATCAAGAAAATAATAATAAAATTATTAATGAATTTATTGATAAATCTACGAAAGATAAAATTAAAGAACTGATTATAAGCAATAATAATCAATTAGAATATGTTTACAAATAAGACCTTCTCATATTTTATTTCTTTACAATAAAAAAATTGCATCTTATTAATTCATTATGGTATTATGGTTAATATGATGTTTTGACACTATCAATTTAAAGGAGTAATACCATGGATTATAATCATCAAAAAATTGAAAAAAAATGACAAAAATATTGGTTACAAAATCAAACTTTCAAAACCTATCTTGATGATACTAGTAAACCCAAAGCTTATCTACTTGATATGTTTCCTTATCCTTCTGGTTCTGGTTTACATGTTGGCCATCCCAAAGGGTATTGTGCCACTGACGTTATAGCACGAGTTAAAATGATGAATGGTTACAATGTATTACATCCCATTGGATGAGATGCTTTTGGATTACCTGCTGAACAATATGCTTTAAATACTGGTCATGATCCAAAAACTTTTACTTTACAAAATATTAATAATTTTCGCAAACAATTACAAAGTATTGGTTTAAGTTTTGATTATAATAAAGAAGTAAATACAACTGAACCCCAATATTACCGTTGAACACAATGAATTTTCATTAAACTTTATGAAAAGGGTCTTGCTCAATTAAAAGATGTAGAAGTTAACTTCTGCTCAGAATTAGGAACAGTCTTAGCTAATGAAGAAATATTAAATGTTGATGGTAAAATGGTTTCAGAACGTGGTAATTTTCCGGTTATTAAAAAACCCATGCGCCAATGAGTTTTTAAAATTACTAAATATGCTGAACAATTATTACAAGGTTTAGATACTCTTGATTGACCACATAGTGTTAAAGAATTACAAAAGAATTGAATTGGCAAAAGTGTAGGGACCCTAGTTGATTTTCAAGTAGAAAATACTAAACATAAAATTACAGTATTTACATCACGTGTTGATACTATTTTTGGTGTTTCATTTTTAGTCATTGCTCCTGAACATCCATTAGTTCATGATTTAACGACAAGTGAGTACAGCAATGAAGTTACTAAGTATTGTCGAAACGCCCAAAGTAAAACTGATTTAATGCGTCAAAGTGAAGATACTTCAAAAACAGGCGTCTTTACGGGTAGTTACGTTATTCACCCCTTAACAAAAATTAAAATCCCAGTATGGGTAGGAAATTACGTTTTAAACCATTATGGCTCTGGTGCCATTATGGGAGTTCCTGCTCATGATGCTCGTGATTTTTTATTTGCACAAACTAAAAAATTACCGATTACATTTATTATGAAAACCACTGATACAACTCATCCTTTTACGGGTACTAGTGAATATATTAATTCTGATTTTATTAATGGTAAAAATATAACGGAAGCTACTAAATTAATTGTTGATAAATTAATAAAATTAAAACAAGGTAAATCCCATACTGCTTATAAACTATGTGATTGATTATTTTCTCGCCAACGTTATTGAGGTGAACCATTTCCGATTATTCATTGAGCAGATGGGACTATTAGCACTGTGTCAGAACACGAGTTACCAGTATTATTGCCAAAAATGGCCAATATTAAGCCATCAAATGATGGTAGTGCTCCTTTAATTAAAGCAAGTAAATCATGATTACATGTGACAAGAACAGATGGTGTTACAGGTATGAGAGAAGTTAATACGATGCCACAATGAGCAGGTAGTTGTTGATATTATTTAGCTTATATAATGAAAAATGATGATGGTACTTATGCTGATTTTGATAGTAATGTTGCTAAGAACAGGTTTAAACATTGATTACCAGTTGATTTATATATTGGTGGCCAAGAGCATGCTGTTTTACATTTAATGTATGCTCGATTTTGACATTTAGTGTTATATGATTTAGGATTAGTACCAACTTCAGAACCGTTTTTAAAACTAGTAAATCAAGGTATGATTCTTGGTGAAAACAATGAAAAGATGTCGAAATCACGGGGTAATGTTGTTAATCCAGATGATATTATTAATGAATATGGTGCTGATACATTACGTCTTTATGAAATGTTTATGGGACCTTTAACAGCATCGTTACCATGATTAGCTAGTGGCCTTGTTGGTAGTCATAAATTTTTAACTCGTGTTTATCGTTTGTTCACTGATAGTGAATACCAAAGTAAAATTAGTAGTACTAATGATATGACATTAGATACTATTTATCATCAAACTGTGAAAAAGGTTACTTGTGACATTAATGATTTAAGTTTTAATACCGCTATTGCCCAGTTAATGATTTTTATTAATGCTTGTTACAAAGCAAGCAGTATTTATCAAGAATATTTATTTAATTTCTTAAAATTATTAAATCCATTTGCTCCACATTTAAGTGAAGAATTATGGGAACTTACAGGTAATAAAACAAGCATTAATCATAGTAAGTTTCCTACGTATAATGAAAAGTTTTTAGTGGCTAAAACAGTTACTGTTGCTATTCAAATTAATGGTAAAACTAAACATACTTGTCAATTACCAGTTGATTTATCGCAAGCAGATGTTGTAAAAATCGTTACTAGTAATGAGAAAATTAAACCATGATTAAACGACAAAACAATAATTAAAACTATTTTCGTTATGAATAAAATTATTAATTTTGTTATTAAGTAAAAGGAGTATTTTAATGAAAGTTGCTATTATTTTTGCTGCGGGAAGTGGTACGAGATTACGCCCATTAACTCACGAGATTCATAAATCATTAATTAAATTTAATGATGTACCATTAATTGAACATACGATTAATAATTTATTGCAAGTACCCGAGTTGACAAAAATTATTGTAATTACTGGTTACTTAGCA
This sequence comes from Spiroplasma sp. AdecLV25b, assembly GCF_030913225.1. Lineage (GTDB taxonomy): Bacteria > Bacillota_I > Bacilli_A > Mycoplasmatales > VBWQ01 > Spiroplasma_E. Next base: position 23,180 of record NZ_JAQYTS010000001.1, on the reverse strand, counting down.
AATGATTTTAAATATTTAACTATTAAATATTCTAATTTAACTTTAGTTCATAATAAGTATTATTTAGATTATGATAGTGGTTATGCTTTGAAATTAGTAGCAAAGTATTTTGATGGTAATAGTGATATTTTTATTATTTCTGGTGATATGGTTAGTACGATTAATCACTTTAATCATGAGTTTGATACTAATGTGATGGTTGGTGTTACTCGTGATGATAATGATAAAAAAGATGATTGAACTTATGAATTAAGTAGTGATGGTAATATTATTGATATTATTAAGTCGCATGATGCTAATAGTTTATTAGCAGGTGAGTGATCATATGTTAATAAATTATGAGCAAAAAAACTTGGTCAAGATTTACATGATCCTGAGCAAGTTTTAGTGTTGAAAACAACAATGGTTGGTAAGTATTTAATTAATAATAGTATAAAACATCATATGATATTAAAATCTTATGTTTTAGATTTTAATAGTCATTGGGATATTGATAATATTAAAGATTTAGAGCGTACTAATAAGTATTTTAAATAGAGGTTATGCTGTTAGTGTTGGTGGTTGATTATTATTATTAGCTTGTTCTTGTTCTGCTTGAGTACATGATTGAGCAAGAGTTGTATCAGTTTTTTCTTCTTTATTTTCCACATTTAATTTTATAGGTGGTTTTTTTTCAATTGATTCTTTTTTTGATGGGTATAAATAATTAAAAGGCTTTACTATAAAAAAATTATAAATTGGCAAACAAAAAATTTGTACTAAAAATTTTAAAAATCAATTTTTTTGGTTTGATTTTGGTGAAGAAATTTTTTTTTCTTGCTCTTCATTAGTTAATTTATTAAGCAACTCTTTGTTTGGTTGTTGTTCTTGTGGTTTTTGTTGTGTTCCATCTGCCATATTGTTTCACTACTCCTTAATATTTAAATAAAATTAGGCTCTGATTATTAATAAAATAATAAGTAGAACTTAATGGTGTTATATAATTTAGTTTAGTATGCTCAAAGTATAGCATACTTTTATTTTAATTAAAAGATTTAGTAACGGTCTTTTTTTCTTCAATTAGAGTTACCATTGTTACTACGTGAGAAATCATTTCTTCCTCTGTCTCCTCTATCACGTGATAGGAAACTTGGTTTTTGCGTAGCAGGTGCTAAAACAATGTTTTTTGGTAATTCTCAATCAGCGCTATTAAATAATTTAATATCATGTTTTTGATAGTATTGAATATCTTGAAGTTCATTGTATTGTGTTCTGTTGCTTACTAATGTAATAGCAGTTCCTTTGGCACCAGCACGGGCAGTACGTCCAATACGGTGTGTATAATATTCATGTTCACGAGGGATATCATAGTTAAATATGTAATCGATTCCGTTAACATCAATTCCACGAGCAACAACGTCAGTAGCAATTAAGACTTTAACAGTTCCATTTTTGAATTGACGCATTGCTTCTAAACGTTCTCTTTGACTTTTATCACCATTAATAACTGCAGATTGAATACCATTATCAGAAAGTACTTTCGCAATTCGTGCAGTGAAGGCTTTAGTATTTGAAAAGACAATACTTAACTCTGGCTTTAGATTTTGGTATAAAGCAACTAAAGCAGTTTCTTTATTTGTATTACGACAGTCAAAGTAGAATTGACTAATATTTTCTTGTTGTAGTTTTGATGATTCATCTTCAACACTGATACTTACTGGATTGTTTTGGTAGTCATCAGCAATTTTTAAAACTGGTTTTGACATAGTAGCTGAGAAAAGCACAGTTTGAATATCAGTTGGTGAGTTTTCAAATAAGAAATCAATATCTTTTTTGAATCCCATTTTTAACATTTCATCAGCTTCATCTAAAACAATGGTTTTGATAGTGTTTAAACGTAAACTTCCACGGTTAATGTGGTCAGTAATACGGCCTGGTGTTCCCACAACAATATTACTTGTTCTTAAATCATATAATTGATTTCTGATGTTAGCTCCTCCACATAGTAAAGCGACATTTACACCATTTAAAAAGTAGGCATATTTCTTTACTTGTTTAGCAACTTGAATGGCAAGTTCTCTTGTTGGACAAACGATGATTGCTTGGTTACGGTATAATTTAAGATCTAAATTATGTAAGATTGGTAAAACAAAAGCAGCGGTTTTTCCAGTTCCAGTGTGACTTTTTCCAATGATATCTTTATTTTGTAAAGAAACAGGAATTGTTTTCTTTTGAATTGCCGTTGGAGTTGTGTACCCTCATTTAGCAATGGCTGCTGTTAGTTCTTGTTTTAAGTTTAGTTCTGTAAAACTCATATATTTTTTTCTCCTTAAAAAGTAAATTTTGGATAAATTTAGAAAAGACAGTGATAAATATAATTTGAAAAATAACCTCGTAAAAATAAAAAGGGGTTACTCTAAAAAATATTAGGTTTTAAATTAATTATTATTTTATATACTTATATTTAAAAGTATTAATTCATCTAATTTTTTCTAAAATTAAAAGTTGTTAAGTAATTTCATTTTGATTGCTTGTTTCTTTGACATCATTAACAACTCTTTGATAAATTTTTATCAATCATATCTTAAAAGAAAATTGTGAATTAATCAACAACGTATTAATGATACACTATATTTTTTAAAAAGTAAATCATTATCAAAATAATTATTATTTAAAATCTATGTTTTGTAAGGAGCATGAGATGAGTATTAATTGTTATAAATTAATTTTTTTTCTACGAAATTAAAAATTAAGCAAAAAAATAATTACTTTTTAAAAAAAGTTATAATAAAAGTATAGAGTTATGATATTATCAATGTTAAGTGTATTAGCAGTCAGCAGTTCAGCAGGTATTGGAATTGTTGCTAATACTACTCATGATGTCAACACTAATGTGCAAACATTAAAGCAAGATGTTAAAATTAACAGATAAAGTATATGGTGGAATTAGTCCATTAGGAATTCAATCAGAACCTGTTGCTAGTACATTGTTGCAATCATTTGTAACAAATACAAAAAATAAATTAACAGAATTGGGAGTATTAACTTGAGACTTAAGTAATGTTGATTTATCTTTAACTTCAACAGCTTTAACTGCCAAAAATAATGTATTAATGCATGTTGTTAAAGATATTATTAGTAGTGGTGGCCAAGTGGTAAGCGAAACTTATCAAACTACTGCTGCTGGTCAGGGCAATTATAAAGTAAACATTATTGCTAAATATACAACAAATACATCTGAAATCAAAACGGTTGAAATGAATACATTTACTACTAATTTTAATGAATACCAATTAAATAATGGTTCTTTTCGATTAGAAGCTGACCTTAATTATCAAAAATCAGAGTTAGATCATACAGACCATCAGTTTAATTCAGACATCAAACTACCTGATTTAGGATTTGCATATTATGGTCACCAAATTAAAGATATGTTTACTAACAATGATCAATATCATAATGATATCTTATTCTATGTTATTAAAGTTACTAATTTAGACTTAAAAAATATTCATGTTAATAAATTAGTAACAGCAGTTGAAATTAATAATAGTTTTCAAACAGGTGCTGATGTTGACTTATCACAAACACTAATAGCAGAATATGTTTATTTATCAATTACTTCAAGTGAAGCACAAGGAACTTTTAACTTATTAATTAAATGCTAATAATATAGTATTTTAAATAAATCCTCGTTATAAACGCACAGAATAGAAAATAAATAATTAGATTAAGAAATCGTAAGTTATTACTTACGATTTCTATTTTGTTTACGTTCATTTTCGGTTAAGAAACGTTTACGCATACGAATATTTTCTGGCGTTACTTCTACAAGTTCATCATTATCAACAAATTCTAAAGCTTCTTCTAAGCTAAATAACATTGGTGGTGTTAAACGAACTGCTTCATCATTACCTGAACTTCTAGTATTAGTTAATTGTTTTGCTTTACATGGGTTAACATCTAAATCTTTATCGCGACTGCTTAAACCAATAATCATACCTTCATACACTTTAGTTTGTGGTTTTACAAATAGCGTTCCACGTTCTTCTAAAGAATTTAAAGCATAAGGTAAAGTGATTCCTGTCACCATACTTACTAACACACCATTACGACTATGTCCAATTTCACCTTTTAATGGTTCATAAGCTAGGAAACTACGAACCATTACACCAGTTCCACGAGTAATGTTAATATATTGACGACCAAATCCAATTAATCCTCTAGTTGGAATATGGAAAACAATTTTATCACGAACATTATCAGAGTCCATATTAGTCATAATACCTTTACGACGATTTAGATTATCAATAATAGTACTACTATATTCAGTTGGATGGTTTAGAGTAATTTCTTCAACTGGTTCAGTAGTGTGACCTTTTTCATCTTTTTTAAAGACAACTTCTGGTTTTGAAATGCCTAATTCAAAACCTTCTTGACGCATGTTTTCAATTAAAACTGATAAATGTAATTCACCACGACCAAAGACTTTAAAACCATCAGCATTGCTGCCAGCAAGTTGTTCAACTTTTAATCCGACGTTAGTTTCTAATTCGCGCGTTAAACGTTCTTTGATTTTATTACTTGTAACTAGTTTTCCTTCTGTACCACAGAATGGTGAATTATTAACTAAGAAGTTCATTGACATCGTTGGTGCTTGAATAGTAATCGGATCCATGGGGTTAACATTATCTTTATCACAAATAGTATTACCAATGGTAATATTTTCAATTCCAGCTACACATACAATATCACCAGCGATGGCAGTTTTAACTGCTATACGTTTTAAACCTTGGTAAACAAACAGATATTTAATACGTGCTTTCCGTTTTAAATCATAATCATCGACAACAACAATTTCTTGGTTTTCAGAAATCGTACCTTGAAAAATACGTCCAATTCCGATCCGTCCAATAAAATTATCATAGTCTAATGAGCTAATTTGCATTTGTAAGGGTTTGTTAATTTTGATGAGCGTAGAAACTTTAGCATGTTTAATAATTGTTTCAAATAATGGTTCTAAGTTATCACTTGGTTTATCTAACTCATACTGACAAATTCCTTGTCTTGTAATTCCATACAGTGTTGGAAAGTCCAATTGTGTATCATTAGCATTTAGTTCCATGAATAAGTTTAAAACTTCATCTTTTACTTCATCAATTCTTTGGTCTTTTTTATCAATTTTATTAATCATTAAAATGGGATTCAAATTGTGTTCGAGGGCTTTTTGTAAAACAAAACGTGTTTGTGGCATTGGACCTTCAACACTATCAACTAGCAAAATTACACAGTCAACTGTTTTCATAATTCTTTCAACTTCTGATGAAAAGTCAGCATGACCAGGTGTATCAACAATATTTATCTTAACATCACCGTGCATAATAGAACAGTTTTTGGCATAAATAGTAATTCCACGTCTTCGTTCTTGTTCATTACTATCCATAACTTGTTCAACAACAACTTGGTTTTGACGAAAGACTCCTGATTGTTTTAGTAGAGCATCGACTAATGTTGACTTGCCAACGTCAACGTGAGCAATCACGGCAATATTAATAATTTTTTGGTCAGCAACTAGTTTTTCTTGTTCAGACATTATACATTCTCCATTGTTCTAAAATTTTGACATTATATAAATTATACGCAATATTTTATAAATTGCGTAATTAATTATTAAAAAATTTAAGACATTTAATTGTAAGTTTTTCAATAATTAACTATGAAAGTATTATTTACTCTTAAAGGAGGAATATTTTAAATATCAAAGAAAATTTTTTAATAAAATTTTTTTCAAAAGAAAACAAAAAATGTGTTATAAATAAGTTGTGATTATATTACAATTATTTTTTAAACATACCTGGAGGTAAAAATGAATTCTATTATATATGCTGTACAAATTATTGACGAAGCAAAGATTGGTTTACATGCACGACCAGTATCAAAAATTACTGGTAAACTTGCTGCGTTTAAAGAAACTACAGTAAAAGCTATAAAATTAAATGATAATGCTGATGTTACTAAGAATATTACTATTGAAAATGGTAAACTTACAGGAACTGACATAAATGGCAAACTCGTTAGTGGTAAAGACTTAAGTAATGAAGTTGAAGGTAACGCTAAATCAGTACTTAGTTTACTTGGATTAGGTGTTAAACACCTTAATAAAATGGCCTTCATTATTATTAATGGTGACTCTGAAGCTGTCAAAAAAGCTATTCATAATGTTTTACTTGAAGAAAAATTAATCAAATAATTCAATTAATTTATCTTAAAAAAGTATTCTTTATGAATACTTTTTTTAAAACCAAATTCCCTTATGATATAATTAACTACGTTGTTAGCATACTATCTTATTAATAATTAATGGAGGAATTTTTATGAGTGAAATAAACAAAAATAAACAAGTCATTGTTACTGAACAAGGATTAGAAAAAATTAAAGCCGAACTAAAAAAGATTGTCGAAGTAGAGCGTGAATCAATTAAGGAACGTTTAAAAGCAGCCAGAGCCGATGGTGACTTATCTGAAAATGCTGATTATACTAGTGCTCGTGAAGAACAAGCTAAAAATGAAGCAAGAATCCAAGAATTAGAAGCTATTATTAATAATGCTGTTATTCTTGAAGAACAACAAAATCGTAAAAACACTAACGTAAAAGCTGTTCGTGTTGGTAGTTGAGTAACTATTGCTAAAAGTAAAGATGGTAAACCCGTTGATGGAACTCAACAAAAGTTTAAAATTGTTGGAAGTATTGAAAGTAACCCGTTTGAAGGATGAATTTCTAATGAATGTCCTTTAGCAATTTCAATTATGAATGCTACAATAGGAGAAACTGTTGATGTTAAAGGCATTAAAGAATCTTACAAAGTAATAATTTTACAAGTAGAAAACCAAGGTTAAATTTGATTATTTTATTTGTTCATAAATTAGTTTCGAAGCATACAAAATTGAATTTAAAAAACGTAAATATTTTTAATTAGATATTTACGTTTTTTAAAGTATAGACTGAACTCATTATTATCAGAGTTGTGAATTTTAGTCATTTTAGCAAATGCTCACGCACAAATTTCAGCAACAAATATTGGCAAATAAAGCAAAATTATCAATAAATTCTATTCCAACTGTATAATTAAAGCCCATTCATGCAAATTCTTTTAAACTTTATTTTTAAAATAGTCACCAATGAATAAAACAGGAACTTCAATTTCAATATCACTAAGACTATCCTCATTACCACTAACACCAATAACAATAATATTATCAGAAAATCCAAATAAATCAGTGATAGAATAAAGTAATCTACTGCTTTTTGTAGGGTGTTGTTCATATGGGAACTGGGATTATATTTACCATTGTGTTTCTCTCCTTTTTATTGCGTTAAGACTTGAATTTGGTTTTTAATTAATCGTTGTTGGACTTTGTTAATGACAAATTCACTTAATGTTTTTAAGCAAACGACAGTAGTGTTTCACTAGCAGTTTGTTTATTTTGTTCAAATAAGTTAGCAACATGAATAGTTAATGTTTGGTCAATTTCATCTCATAAGTCTTCATCATGAGTTTTATAACCATGAAAGCATTGATATGCTAAGTTGGTGGTAGTTTTATTTAGAATGGTTTTGTTAATATTAAGATTAGTATTAGTTTTTAACGTACCCAGTAAAATATTGGATGGCATCTTATAAAATTGGATTATTAATTTTAATCTCTTGTATCTTAAAAATTATTCATTTAGTTTAAGTTTTCAATTATATTGTTATTGTCAGCGCACGAATGAAATACAAAAGGGATAAACCTACTTTATGTTTAAATACATATAAATGTTATATTACGGTATACTATACTATATTTTAATAATTTGTTATTAAAACTTCAATACTTTCAGAATTTTTATTTTTTTTATTATAACAAGAATTACTATAATTTTTGTTAATTATGTGCATATTATAATTATTTTTTTTAACTCAATCCATTAATTTAATATTTGTTTTTTCATGATGTTTTATAACATTTGACATTGCAAATTTTATATTTTTTTTATTTAAAAAATTACATAATTTCATTAATTCATTATCATGTTCTTGTGTTCATATTAAATTATATTCAGCTTCAGTAATTAAATATGGTGGCAAAGTACACAAAATCATTTTTTTAATACTTAGTTGTTTTAAATTTATAAAATTTAAGTTAACAAAAGTTGGTTTTATTTGATACATTCTTTCTATAAATAAATATAAATTCTTTTGAATATTTTTATTATAATCTCGTTTTCCTACAGGAACATTATATTGCCCTTTAGAGTTAAACCTAAAAAGATTATTAAAAGAATAAAATAATAGTACTAACAATTTTATTATACTTTGAGAGAAATTATAATCATTTCGTAACCTTATGAAATTATATGAATTTATAAGTGAAAGTCCCTTACTTGAATTAACACCATAATACAAATAGCCTTTTTCTCATGATTTAGTTAAATTATACTCTTCTACTATATCTGTAATCATTTTATTAATATCATTTTTTGTTTTAGTTGTTAAAAAATTTAATAAATCAATTAATTTGGAATTATTATCAATGCCTACATATTTTTTAGCGTTTACATTTATCAAAACATTTCCACCTCCACAAAATACATCATAAAAAGTATTAATTTCTTTAGGAAAAAAGTTTTTAATTTCATCAATTATTGCAAACTTACCTCCTGTATAGTTTAATGGAGATTTAATTTTCATTATTTTTTACCTCACATACAAATAGTTTTTCATTTATTTTTTTATCTAATGTTGTACCAGTATTAAATGCATTAGTTTTAATATCATAGTGCTTAACATTTCCTCGTTTATTAAGAATATTGATAATTTCAGAACTGCTCATAATTGCTGAAGAGCGAGTTCTTTGTTCTTTATATGTATCATTATACGAAACAATTACATATTTAGCATTAATTTTAAGTATTAATTTTTCAAATTCATTTCTAGCTGTACTTAAAGAAAATTTACTATTTTTCCTTTTTAAATTAACTTTACTAGCAACTCCCACTACATTTTTTTTCTTTCATTCTGCAATATTCTCTAATAAATGATAAGCAGAACTATACTGTCTAGAGTTGTATGGAGGATCTAAATATACTATGTCAGCATAAGGTAATTGTTCTTCTAAAGTAATATCTACATTTGAAATAAGAAATTCTGAGTTATTGACTAATGGTTCAACTAACTCCAAAAATATTTTTTTATCTAACACTCCATTTCTAATATAAGCGTCATAATGACCTACTGTGTTAGCGATTCTGTCCATAGAATATATAAGTGAAGTTATCAAAGAACAAAATTCATAGTAGTTAATTTCTTTTTCTTTATAAAGTTCTTGAATTTTTTGTCTAATTCCACCTATTTTATTAGCATTTTTATTAGAAAAAAACTTATTTCCAAAATTAGTTACAAAATAATTATCAAAATAATCATTTGAATTAAAAATTTCTATTATTTTTTTAGTTTATTATAATCACATTCTTTATATTTAAAAACTGCATTATATATAGTAAAATTTGAAAACAAAAAATCATTAATGTATACAGTTTAATTGAAAATTTTTAGCCAATTCATATGATACTACCCCTGTTCCGCCAAAAGGTTCATAAAAACTTAAAAAATTAATATCTAAATTATTAATAATATTAATAATATTAATAATATGAGGAATTATTTTATTTTTTCCTCCCATGTATCTGCGATTATATATTTTTTTCATTGTAACTAAAAATATTATTTTCAAACTTTTTAAATCAGTCTTTTTGATTATATGAACTGTTTATAGTATTAATTGTTAAATCGTATAAAAATTTATAATTTATATTTTTTTGTAATATTTTAATTAGTAACTGATTTGTAAGCGACATAATATTAACTCCTTCTATCAATTTATCCTTAATAATTATTGGGAATTTTGAATAATTTCTAAACATTTGAGAAATTATTGTATCAACATTAGGTGAAATAAAATAAGTAAGGACTGTTTTATTTAAATCAATATTTTTAATAACTTGATCTAATGTATGCCTATGAACAGGTTCTAATTCCATTTTTCTTTGACCTTTGTTTTCACTGAGTGTTACTTCAATTAATAATGTATGTTTAGGTATATCATATAATCCTTCAATTTCAAAAAATATATCAGCCTTTAATCCTGTTGTATGATGAATAGGCAAAAAATCAGCGTCTATTTTATTCTTAAGTAAATCATATATATTAACTTCTTTTTTTAATATTTTTCATCATACTATTGTAATAATATATTCATATATTGCTGGAATAGTCGCTTCATCACTAATATATTTTCATATTTTACTATCATTTTTTCTATTTTCAAATAATGTCATAACATTAATTAAAAATTCATCTGTAAATTTCTCATTAATAAATTTCAAAAATTTTTGTTCTTTTTCAACATTAATGATTTGAGCAAATTTTTTTAATGAATTTGAACCAGATTCATTAATATTATAATACTGTAAAATTTTATTATTTATATTTTTAAAACAATTATTAATTTTAATAATATCTACCATTTTTTCTAAATTTTCAGAATCATTTAATAAATTAAATTGAGGCTCAATAATTCTAAAAACTTTTTCTACGTTAGACACTAAAGAAATTAATTTTAAGTCAAAACTAAATATATCAGTCATTCTTAGATGTCAACAATTTAAATCAAAATAATCTTCTAAAGTACTTTTTATTCTTAAACAATGTAGTGTTTTTATAAAATAATTATCAAATTCGTCTCATGAAATTTTAGAAAGATAATCCAAATTTATTTTTCTTTTTATATATATAATAATTTTTTTCATTTTTTAACTGAATTAATTCTTGATGCTTTAAAAAAACTTTATTAATGTCATTAGTTGAACCTGTTTTATAAAATTCTATTAATGATTCATACAAATCTAAATAAAACTGGGAACTGGCTGTAGATGATTTTCTGTCTATAACAACTTCTGAAAAAAGATTAACATTTTTTCATTTTTCAGAAACAAAATATTTAGCAATTTTTTTATAATTATCTTCTAAAAAAATTAATTCAGATAATTTTTCATTTATATACTCTTCTGACAAATTTATTTTTTTCAGTTTACTAATTAAGTCATACTTCTCACTAGTAGTAATTAAAGGTAAAAAATATTTTGCAAAATCAAATGAAATTTTTTCATTTTTCAGTAGTAAAGAAATTAAAGCATTTATAGGACAAATATCAACATATCTAATTTTTTGCTGTTCCTTTAGTAATTCCTTTCTCCATTAATATTTTGTAAAATTGTTCTTGAGCAGAATTATCCCATTTTCTAAATAATGATTTATTTCAAAATGAGTTTAATTCTTTTAAAATAATAATATTATTTTCTTTCAATTGTTTATTTCTAAAAGAAGTTGTACCAAAATTTCAATAAAATTTTTTGTTTTTAAACAAAATTCCCATAAAAACAACTCATTCCTATTATAATTTAAAACTAATTTCTTTATCACCTAAAAAGTATATCAAAGATAATATTTAGTTTCTATATTTTTGATTAATACAGTATGGAGTTAATTGCATTAATTGTTAAACTAAAAAATTTATAAATGGTTTTAGTATATTTCAAACCATTCCGATGCCATAATAGAAATTATTAAATTATTAAGTAAATATTATACTAACTACAATAAATTATTAGTATAATTAGCATTATAAATAATTTATTTAATACTAATCAACAACCTTAAATGTTGACACTAAATAATAACTAGTTATTTCAAAGGAGAATAATAAATGACTAAAAATTATAAAGATACCTTGTTAATGCCCCAGACCAACTTTGAAATGCGTGCTAACTTAATAGAAAAAGAACCACTATTTCAAAAATTTTGACAAGAACAAAACATTTATCAAAATCTAGTTACTAAGAATAAAAATTCTGGTAAAACTTTTATTTTACATGATGGACCACCCTATGCTAATGGTGATTTACACTTAGGTCATGCTTTAAATAAAATCTTAAAAGATATAATTATTCGTTATTACAATAGTAATAATTATTATGCTCCCTACATTCCTGGTTGGGATACCCATGGATTACCGATTGAAACAGCAGTTACTAATTCTGGAATTAACCGTAAAACTACTACTGTTAGTAATTTTCGAAAACAATGTCAAAACTATGCACAAATCCAAGTTGCTAATCAAATTAGTCAATTTAAAACATTAGGTTTACTAACTGATTTTCAAGACTATTATGTAACTTATGATAAAAATTATGAAGCTGAGCAAATTAAAGTTTTTGCGACCATGGTGGAAAAGAATTTAGTTTACCGTAATTTATACCCAGTATATTGATCACCTTCTAGTGAAAGTGCCTTAGCAGAAGCTGAAATTGAATATTTAACAAAAACTAGTGCTGCTATCTATGTTGCTTTTTTATTAAATGATGATAAAAAACAATTTGTTTTACCTACATCACTAGTAATTTGAACCACAACCCCATGAACTATTCCGGTTAATCAAATGTTAGCAGTTAATGAAGAAGTTACATATACAATTTTAAAGTTTAATAACCATCAATTTATTGTTGCTCAAGATTTAATAACAAGTTTTATCACAACTAATAATATTACTGACTTTGAAATTGTCAAAACCATTACTGGTAGCCAGTTAGTTGGTTTAACAGCATCACATCCATTATATGGTCGTAAAACCCCAATTGTTCATGGACCACATGTAACGACAAGTGATGGAACCGGAGTTGTTCATATTGCTCCTAGTTTTGGTGAGGAAGATTTTGATTTAGCAAAAAAATATAATGTTAAAATCCTATGCCCGATTAATGACCAAGGATACTTTACTAGTGAAATTAATGACCCTGAAATTGAGGGTAACTTTTATGATGATGCTAATAAAATTGTCGTTACAAGATTGAAAGATAATGGTTCATTAATCGGTATGAAATGATATAAACATCAATATCCCCATGACTGAAGAACGAAAAAACCAGTTATTTATCGTGCTACTTTACAATGATTTATTGCGATTGAAAAAATTAAGCCATTACTTACCAAAAATATTAATAGTGTTAATTTCTTACCAGAATGGGCTAAAAAACGGATGCTCTTAATGACTAATAATCGTTTTGATTGATGTATCTCCCGTCAACGTGCTTGGGGTTTACCAATTCCGATTTTCTATAGTGAAAATAAGCAACCAATTATGGATTGTAAATTAATTAATCATGTGGCAACATTGTTTGCAACAAGTGGTTCAAATATTTGATTTGAAAAAGATGTTAAAGACTTATTACCACCTAACTATAAACATAAAGACAGTCCCAATGGTATTTTTTATAAAGAACAAGATATTATGGACGTCTGATATGATAGTGGAGTTTCTCATTTAGCTGTTATTAAAAATCATAAATTACCATGACCAGTTGATTTATACTTGGAAGGAAACGACCAATTTCGTGGTTGATTCAATTCTAGTTTAATTACAGGTGTTATTACTCATGGTCACAGTCCTTACAAAAACTTATTAGCTCACGGTTTTGTTACCGATGCTAAAGGTAATAAAATGTCTAAATCAATCGGTAATGTTATTAGTGTTAAAACAATTTGTGAAACTAATGGTGCTGACATTTTACGGTTATGAGTAGCTAGTGTTGACTTTCAAGATGATACCCGAATTGGAACAGAAATTTTAAAACAAGTTAGTGAAAACTATCGTAAGATTAGAAATATTTTCCGGTTCTTATTAGGTAACTGTTTTGATTTAGATATTAAAAAAATTAATAATACTATTCCTGAAGAACTTATTGTTAATCTTAGTGAAGTTGATCAATTCATTTTAAATAAATTAAATGTTTTAGTTAATAAAATTGATGGTTACTATCAAAACTATGAATTTAATACGATTTATCAATTAATTTTGAATTTCATTACTAATGATTTATCTGCTTTCTATTGTGATTTTACGAAAGATATTTTATATGTTAACCATAAAAATGATATTAGAAGAAAACAAGTTCAAACGACAATGTTTTTGCTAGTAAAAATATTAATGGGACTCTTAGCTCCCATTCTCCCACACACAACCGAAGAAAGTTTTCATTCATTATTTAATTTAGAACTAGCAACTACTAATCAATCATTGCATAGTCAACCGTTTCCTACGAGTTGAGAATGAAAACTAAAACCACGAATCATTGATAAATGAGAATACTTTATTGCCTTTAAAAACGATGTCAATAAGGCGATTGAAGAAGCTAAAAAAGATAAAGTAGTAAAAAGTGCTTTAGAAACGATGGTTACTATTTCATTTCTCGAAAAAAATAGTATTTTAACAACTATTTCGATTAAAGATATGGCACAACTGTTAATTGTTAGTGATGTGAACTTTATCCCCCATCCAGCAGATGTTACTAAAGAATGAACAATTGTTATTAGCGCTAAAGTCGGTACTAAATGTCCCCGTTGTTGATTAATTGTTGATGAAATTAAAGATGATGTTTGTAATCGTTGTTATGAAGTGTTATTCTTAAATAATAGTAATTGTTAGAAAGAAGTAATTATGGAATTCTCTTGCATAAATATTAAAAATAAATTAAAAACTCGTGATTGAAAGTGATTAACCAAAATCATTTGTTTAGTTGCTATTATTGCCTTAGTAGTAACTGACCAAATGGTTAAACTTGCAGTCCAAACTGATTTGAAACAAGGACAAGAATATAGTTTCTTACCAGGATTTATTAATTTCAAATATATTATTAATTACGGTTCAGCTTTTAGTTTCTTTCAGAATCAACGTATTTTTTTAACAACGTTTGCTTTTTTAATTAGTATTACTGGTATAATTTGATTGTTATTTGCAAAATCAATAACTAGAACACTAGGCCTAAGTTTTATTATTGCTGGTACTTTGGGTAATCTAATTGATCGCTTTTTACATAATGGTGGTGTTGTCGATTTTTTATTATGACAACTATTTCCTCCCTATACTATTTTTAATACTGCTGACACGTTTATTACTATCGGCATTATCATTATTATTTTACAACTAATTATTGAACCAATAATTCACTACTATCAAGAAAAAAATGGAGAACAAAGCAATGACATCACTAACTACGGATTCACAACCATCACCAACCAAGGACATGCAAGTGATAAAAATAACATATCACGAAACATCAAGTATCAGACTTGACAAGTATCTAACTTCTGCTTTAGAACAATACCATTATTCACGAAGTTTTGTTCAAACCTTAATTGCTAATGAACAAGTGACGATTAACGATAAGATTGTGCTTGGCACTAAAACATTATTAAAACTTAATGATGAAATTACTATTACCATTAAAACAGCAACACCTAGTAGTTTACAAGCAACAGAAATTGCCTTTGAAATTGTTTATGAAGATGATGACGTTATTGTTGTTAACAAACCAAATAACTTAGTTGTCCATCCTGGGGCTGGTAACTGAGATAATACGTTAGTCAATGGACTTTTATTTCAAGCAAAGATTGATGTGAATGATAATAATTTACGACCAGGAATAGTTCATAGGATTGATAAACAAACAACAGGTTTGTTAATCGTTGCCAAAAATAATATTAGTCATAATCGATTAGCACAGCAATTGAAAAATCATGAAATTAAACGAATTTATATTGCCTTAGTTCATGGTACAATTAAAGGTAGAACAGGAACTATTAAAGCGCCAATTGCTAGAAGTACTAGTAATCGTTTAAAAATGATGGTTAATGAACAAAATAGTAAAGATGCAACAACCCATTTTGAAGTGCTTGAAAGATTTAAAAACTATACTTTAGTGCAATGTCAGTTAGAAACAGGAAGAACACACCAAATTCGTGTCCACTTTGAATGAATTAGTCACCCCATTGTTAATGATCCTTTATATAGTAAATTTAAAGTGGAAAATGCTAATATTGGACAATACTTACATGCCAAAGCGATTTCTTTCATTCATCCAACTACCAAACAAGAAATGACTTTTGATTGTAAGTTACCCGATTTTTTTGAAAATAAATTACAATTACTACGAAAGGAAAGTGTTAAATAATGGATGAGAAAATTTTAGACAATCTAGGCCTACAATTAGTTGATTATTTCATTAGTCAGCAAGGATATATTCCATTTAATGTTCCTAAGGAATTAAAACCCTACATTAAAGGTGAAGTTTATTTAACAAATAAAGAAAGTAATACTTACCATATTATTAAAATTATTAAAGAAGATAATTTTAATGCCCAACATTTTAAAATTAAAGATGAAGTTTATGAAGTATTACATAAACAATTAGAAAAAGATGGTATTAAAGAAATTCGCTTTTTAATGATTATTTTAAATGATAATAATGAAAATGAAAATCGTTCATCATCTGCTGTTGATGTAATTATTGCTACTCCTGATAAAATAGTAGATGAAATTGCTAAATTTTATCCAAGTGTTACTAAATCAGTTAAAGTTGATTTATCAGAAATTAGTAATAATGAAAATAATAGTAGTGATGATGAAGATAGCGATGATAATAAAAATACTGATGGTAGCGGTTCTAATTTAAGTGAAAAATGAAAAAAAGTAAATTTTCAAAATCGTCGTTATTTAAGTGATACTTTAAAGAAATGTACTAATGCTAATTTAGCTGCAACATGATTTTTATTTATTATTCCGATTGTTACTTACTTTGCTTTTTTAATAATTATTAATTTTAGTAAAGATGCTTGATTGAGTATTAACTTTAATTTACAAGCATTAATTTTTGGTGCTAATTATCATAATTTAATTTTTGGTGCTCATGAATATTGAAGGTGGTTAATTTATCCATTTGCTGGTAATGATAATGGTGGTGTTCCTATTAATTTGATTTTCTCATTGTTAATGTTTTACCGAATCGGAAGATTTGTTGAAGGATTTTACGGATGATGAAAATCAATTATTATTTGATTTGGTGCTATGGTCGTGACAGGGATTTTACAAAGTGTTGTTGATCAATATAACATAATGTCTGGATTTTGAGTGTTTGTTTGAATTTCATTAGGAGCCATGCTACCTTTCATTTGAAATTATAAATTATTTAAAACACCAATTATGAGTCGTTTTGCAATAACTGTTGTTTTAATGCTATTCTTCTGATTTTTCTTTGACCAACAAGTAGTAACATTATTATATTGAATGATGGCATTTGCTTTAGGGTGATTATTTGCTTCCATTGTTGGTTATCATAATCGTAAGATGACAGTATTTTATGCTTTTAGTCCTGTAGCATTGGGTGCTGTACTTTTATTTGCTGTATTATTATACTTATTAAATAATTATTATGCCGTTGATTATAATAATTATACGTGAACTGTTTTAGAACAGTATAAGTTGTATGGTTTAATTAGTCAAGATACTATTAATAGTATTATGAATAATTTTTTCCATTATAATTGATAGTAAGAGATATATTAAAAAGTAGATGCAATTTATGTATCTACTTTTAGTTTATGATTAATTGTTGTTTAGAGTTTGATTAGAGAGATTGTGTATATGCTTCTGTAGTTGCTGAATGTATAATAATGTCAGGAAAATTGCTTTCATTATTACTATTATTTTTAATAGCCTCATTATATGTTGGTGGAGGTGTTTCATTTCTATTTGTATTTCTTTCATTGTTTTTAGTAATTTCATACGAGTTTTCTTCACGTGTTGATAGTTCACTTTGAATAATTATTGCCCTTATTAATTCATCTGGAAAGTTTAGTGATTCATATGGTGGAGGTGAATCATTTCTACTTGTATGTCTAAATGGTGATAGAATTTCGTTGTTTTCAATAATTTCAAACGAGTTTTCTGATGTTGCATCTTCATTTGGTAGTGGTTGATCCAATCTATTTTCAATACTATTACTATTATCACAAAATTTAGCAGAGACTTCTAATACTTTACCTATAACAATTGTTGCAGCTCCAGATAGAAATACTTTTAAACTAGAATCATCAAAAGTTTTCTTATTTTCATCATCTTTGTTTTCAATTAACCCATAAATGTAAAAACCTACGCCATAAACTATAAGTCCTGTACCAACAGTATATGTTACATATGATAACTTTCTTATTGTATTAGAAAGATGCTTTCTTACAGTACTAGTTGATAAACAACTAGTTGCATTATTAGTATCTAATAATGATTCTTCTATGTCATTCATTATTTTTCCTCCTTTTCGTTTTTGAACATAAAAAACCTCTAGCATTATATAAACGCTTAGAGGTATTCCCTTAATATTAAATTAGTTTGAATAAAATTCAAAACTAAAAAGATTATAACATAGTACTATTTTTAATAGTAAATAAGCAATTTAAGTCATATTCTAGTTGTTTTTTATCTTTATTTGTCAGTAAATTAGTATTAACAGTTATCATTCTTTTTGTTGCGCTAGTAATTGTAAAATTAATTTCTATATGCATATGGTGTTGTCAATTAATAGGTAGTTTATCAGGTCATTCAATAATCATAAAATTATTAGCCATGATTTCATAGTATTCATCAAGTTGGGTCACATTATTTAAACGATAAGCATCCATATGAATTAAGTTTCATTTATGTTTAGTTGTATATTGATTTCAAATAATGAAGGTTGGCGAAGTAATAACATCGCTAACGCCAAGAATTTCACTAATTAGTTTTGTTAATTGCGTTTTTCCACTACCAAGTGTTCCGTTTAATAATAAGATTAAATTGGGTTGGGCAATATTAGCAATTATTGTAGCTAATTGTTTGGTATCTTTTAGATCATTTAAAAAATAAGAATTATTATTCATTAACTTTATATTATCCTTTCCAAATTATTTTGATGTTTCATATTTTAATGCCTTTTTAGTTTTTGTTTCTAATTTCTCACGACTACGAACAAAGTATCATTGGTAGCATCCAAAACATGAGTTACCAAGTGCTACTATTCACATAATTAATACATTAATATCTATAGTACTATGAGCAATTCCAGAATACATTGTTATTTGTAGTATATTAACAATAATTCAAAAAATTCATTGTTCACGAAAACGTATTAACATTAAAATTTGGGCAACAATACTCAAACCATTAGTTAAAGAATCAAGAACATGTGGTAATAATTTGGTTCAGCTTTTTCCTTCAAAATCGTAAGTTCCCAATACAACACGAGAAAACTCAGGAATTTCAAAATAAAAGAAAACAGTTAAGATAACGGAAAAATAAATTGTTACCATACTTGTTCTTAAATTAAGACGTTTTGAAATAATGTCTTGCTGGGAATCTAAGTTAAATTTTCATAAATTATAACCAATAAATTGGAATGGTAAAAAGAAAAATAAATTTAATTGCATATCGCCAACGTAATCTCATGCTAAAGCAAATAACCCATATACAGTTACAGCAATAAATCCTCAAAAATAGTTAGATATTTTCCCTAATGCGACTAAAATGACACAAATTATATTAGTAAAGGCGGCCATTCCATTTAGCGTTAGTAATACTTGTTTTCAAACTGCTGCTTGTTTATTATTAATAATTTTCCAAATTGATGGAAACTGTTTAGGGTTAAAAAAATGGTTAAAATCAAAGAATGTATTTCAAACCATAAATATTCCTAAGCAAATAATGGCTACTTGCGCCGAAAAAGGAATAGCTTTTAAATCACGAGGAATAGTTAATAAAAATTGTTGAATACTCTTTACTTTTTGTTTTACTATTGTTTTTTTATTTTTAAACATTTAGTTATTACCTTTACATAATTTGTGGATGGATTATTATTTTATTTAAACATAATTTGGCATAAATTGCTAGTGCAAGTGTATCATTAACGGTAGCAAATTCTTTTTCATTAACAAAACTACCACTAATACCGCGCTCATAATCAGTATTGTCACCAAGACCAAGATAAGTTTCTTTTAAATCCAAGTTTAAACTAGAAATGTCAATGGCATATAGATGTCATAATTTTATAGAGGTTTTATTAGCATAGTAGTTACCAACAGCATAAATGTTTTCTTTATGAAGTGATGTAATATCAATACCTGTTTCTTCTACTAGTTCATCCATAACTGTTTTTAAAACTGTTTGTTGTTTTTTACAACCACCAGTTAAAGTTCCGTATTTTGTTTCTAATTTATTTTCAAATAAAGGATTTTTTTCATTAATTAATAAAAATCAATATTGATTATGTTGGAACACAAATGGTAATATAGCTACACCTTCATTATCGCACCAAGGTTCACTAACTCCTTCCATGCCATCTTTTTTAATTATTTCTAAAAATTTATGCATAAAATATGTACCTCCTTTAATTGTTAACTAAATTATAACATTAACTTGTTGTTAAAAAACGAAAAGTAATTTTACAAATTACTTTTAGTGTTATTAAATTCCCCATTTATTAAAAATAATTAGGATAGTTAATATACTATTCTTAATAGTTAATATATAATTATTTTACTATCTAAAATTATAAGGAGGAAGCACAATGATTTATACCATTAATAATTTATTTATTAATACTAATGAAAAATCAAAAACAAAATTACCAGAACAAATAACTATTAATGGGTGAATACGCTCTAATCGGAATGGTAAAAATGTTGGATTTTTAGATATAAATGATGGTTCTTCTGTTAATAACTTACAAGCAGTTTATAATATGAAAATTGAAAATTGAAAAGCATGTACGAATCTTACTACTGGAAGTGCTGTTAGTGTTAGTGGTAACTTATTATTAACACCAGGCAAAAGTCAACCCTTTGAATTACAAATAACTAATATTATTATTTATAATGTTGCTGATACTAATTATCCTATTCAAAAAAAAGAACACACTAATGAATTTTTACGTGATAATGCCCATCTCCGTGGTCGTACTAATACCTTTTTAGCAGTGTTTAAAATTCGTGACCAAGTATCATGAGCTATTCATAAATTTTTCCATGAACAAAACTTTGTCTATTTACACAGTCCCATTATTACAGCCAATGATGCTGAAGGAGCAGGTGAAAACTTTATCGTAACAACAATTACTAATAACAAGTATCAAGATGATTTTTTTGGTCAAAAAGCGTCATTAACTGTTAGTGGTCAGTTAAATGCAGAAGCTTATGCCCAATCATTACAAAAAGTATATACTTTTGGTCCTACTTTCCGTGCTGAGAATTCTAATACTTCTCGTCATGCTGCTGAATTTTGAATGATTGAACCAGAATTTACATTTGCCAATTTACAAGATAATATTAAATTAGCCCAACAATTAATTAAAAGTGTGATTAACGATGTGCTAGATAATTGTTTACCAGAACTAACTTGATTAGAACAGAAACAAGTAACTAAGGGACAAATATTAATTGAAAAATTAAAAGTTGTTGCTGGTGCAAAATCTGACTTTAAAGTTATTACTTATAGTGAAGTCATTGACTTATTAATTAATGCTCAAACATCAGGGAAAGAATTTGAGTTTAAAGATATTAAATGAGGAATTGATTTACAATCTGAACATGAAAGATATTTATGTGAAGAAATTACCAAACAACCAACATTTGTTATTAATTATCCACAATCCATTAAAGCATTTTATATGAAATTAAATGCTATGGATATTAACCATCCTGAACAAAAAACAGTAGCTGCTATGGATTTATTAGTACCTGGAATTGGTGAGTTAATTGGTGGTTCAGTTCGTGAAGACAATTATGAACAGTTATTAAGTAATAAGAAACAATTTAAAATAGCAGGTGATGATTTGCAATGATATTTTGATTTACGTAAGTATGGTTATGCTCCTAGTGCTGGTTTTGGTTTAGGACTAGAACGTTTACTAATGTTCATAACTGGAATTAGTAATATTAGAGATGTAATTCCCTTTCCAAGAACACCTAATAATTTATCGTTTTAAAGATTATAATTAGTGGCAAAAAATGAGCAGTTGCTCATTTTTTTTGATAAAATCTGAGGTTATAATTATTACAACTTAGTAGTTATCTTAGCTTTTTTTAATTCTTTTCTATGGTTATCTTTTTTTTGTTGTTCTTCAATTTTCAATTTAGTTATTAAATCAAAGGAAGAGTTTGTGTTTTCAGTAGATTCAACTGTGATTGTTGCTTGTTCTTTTTGCTCAACTAATAGTTTTTCGAGTTTATCGTTTAAGGTTTTAACTTTTTCTGTTCGTATATTTATTTCTTTTGAAATTTTTGCTACGCTTTCTTTAAAAAATTCTTCATTCCTAATTAAACTTTTATAAGTTTTATAAAAATTATAACTAGCAACACCGAACGTTAAAGGAACAGAAAATGTAACACCAGTCATAAAAGTATTAAATGTTTCTTTAAAAACAGCATTTGATTTTAAGTCATAGTAATCAGGGAATGAATTGATACAACTGTCATAGGAAATAAAAAGCATATAATTTATATTATATCCTGTAGTAGTTACATATAAAAAGGTACAGATGCCTCCTAAAATATTAGTTTTAATAATAGGAATAATCGTATTTCACAAGTTGAAGTTTTTATTATTCTTAATAGTGTTTAATTGTTCTGTTAGTTGATATATTTCTTTAGAAATTGTTTCTATTTCTTTATTAATATCTTTCAATTTCATTTTATATTTGTTCCTTTCAAAATAAAAACCTATTTACTTAAAATTAAAGCAATTAGGTAGTAAACTTATATTTAGTTTATGAAGATATTATATAAATATTTTCGTTTATTGTCTATCAACAATAAGTTTTTACTTACTTTTAGTAAGTGATTTAAAATGTTTGTTGACATGTTTTTAGTTTTTCTTTTGTTCAAACTAATTCATATTTCCTAAATTATCTTATGATTATGTTTCAACCTAAGATTAAAATAATACCCTAGAAGGTATCATAATACTATACATTCTAATATTAAAAACTAAAGATTAAAATCTAATTCAAAATCATTTGACAGAAAATTAAACAAACAAATTAGGTTAAGTCTAAGATTGTGTGTAAATTTAAAAAAGTAATAAAAAATGAGCCATATACCCCTCCTTATCAAATAAGTAAGGACGAGAAACACTAGGAATAGAATCATTAACTAAAGAAAAATTAGGAGCACTAGGAGTAAAATCACTATCAGAAGTAGGAATACTAGGCATGTTTTTTAAATATTCTCGTAATTTTTCTATATCT
>NZ_JAQYTS010000041.1 GCF_030913225.1 Spiroplasma sp. AdecLV25b | reverse complement strand
ATAGTATTGAAACATATAAGAAAATGATTATCTTTAAATGTCAAGAAATTAATTTAAAACCATAATCTAATTTTTAAATTAAATCTTAAAAACTTATTAAATGTCTGTTTAGTAAGCATTTTTGTTATGGACTTGCATATAATAAACTATTGAAAATAATTATAGTATGCATTTTAATTGCAATTATTTATTATTAGGAGTATTATTAAATTACAATTACATAAAAATTCTTAATTATTTCTCGTCTCAAATGATAATTAGACAATATTGAATAATTAATTCCGGATTTTTGTTACACTCCCACTTTGCTACTAAACTTAGTTCTGGTAATAAAACTATCCCTGCTTATGATAATGCACCACCGATTGGTGAAGGTGGTGATAACTTTGAAACTACGATTGATAATTTTCAATTTGACCAAAGCGATAAGGCCTATCCTTGACACGTAACTAATGAAGATGAAATATTGACAAAATCTGCTTCGCAATTACCTTCAAAAGAAGCACGTAATAGTTGAATTAATAAAATATCAGCATGATTTGGTGCTTTATTCTATATTAGAATTGGTCAAACAGTAGTGCAAGGCACATATAGCCATTCTCCATATTTTATTCGTCAAAATATTGCTAATGCTTATAATGACCCTAACTCGCCATTTAATATTGGTTTTAATGTCCTACCTTTTAATAACAAAACTGATGAATTAGGTACTTATTTTATTGGTGAACCTAATAAACATTTTAATGCTCATAAATATCCAATGAAAGTTTATGGGTTACAAAGTCAACAACAATTAGGTAAACCATCAATGATGCAACTATATGATAGTAATGGTAATGTTTTAAATCCTTTATTAGAAAAAAGTAGTGGTAGTGACATAACAAGTATTGTTATTAATCAAACGATTGCTAAGCAATTAAACTTACATGTTAGTGACTCATTTACGATGGCAACTAATGAAAATATTATGGAATTTAAAAATAATCCCGGTGATGATTATACAAAATTTAATGTAAATGATATTACGTTTGATGGTTTAGATGATAGTGCTATTATTAAAAATAATAATGTTACTTTAAATAAACAAAATACTAGTTTTACACAAGTTCCTAGTTTAAAAACTAATCCATATTCATCCCTAAATACTGCGACAAGTATGTTAAAAGAAAATGTTGCTGGTAATGTTGTTACTAATCATGATACTACTTTTACTAAATATAAAGTAGTAGGAGTTTATAATGGTTATGGTCAACCAAATGCTTATATTAGTAAAACTAATGCTGATAAATTATTACATTATAATGATAAAACAGTAAACAATACTGATAGTCGCAGTTGTTGTTTCGTATTTTTCAAATGGAATGAAAAGATGAAGGAAAATGAAATGGAATTGATTTTAGTGTTTTAAATCCAACAAATATGGATTATACTAAGTTTGTTAATGACCCAAATATTGACCCTAATTTAATAAAAGTATTTGATAATGAATATCCACTTTTTAACTTTAAGTTTTCAAATTTGGATGTATTACTAGACATTACTAATTCTTTTTCAACATCACAGGTATATGGTGACTACAGTCCTTTTGGTTTAAATGGTGGAATTGAAGCAAGTGGTGCAACCTATGAAGGATATGGTATTGGTTCGATGCTTAATATATCACCACTATATATCCAACATCAATTATTAAACCAAATTACCGCCTTAGTTGATGCAGTATTAGTAGCATTCATTGTTTTCTCACTAATTATTTCGTTCTTTATTATTTTACTAACAAGTAACTTGGTTATTTACGAAAACCGAAAAGTTATTGCTACTATGAAAACCCTAGGTTATAGTGATAGTAAAATCACTAATATTGTCATTGGTATGTACTTACCATTAATTTTTG
Organism: Spiroplasma sp. AdecLV25b; assembly: GCF_030913225.1. Taxonomy (GTDB): domain Bacteria; phylum Bacillota_I; class Bacilli_A; order Mycoplasmatales; family VBWQ01; genus Spiroplasma_E. The sequence continues at coordinate 4,257 of NZ_JAQYTS010000041.1, read as the reverse complement.
CTATGTTTGTGATTGGTTTCCCGATTGGTTGAGTTATTGTTACACAAGTTATTAGTTATTTAGCATTACACACCATTTGGGTATTACCATTATTCTTTACATGATGGTTACCGTTTGTGGTAGCAGGAATTGTGTTAGGAATTTATGGTGCAACCTTTATGATTGATTGAAATAGTATGAAAAAAATTAATCCGATTAAAACCTTAAATGAAATTGACTAAATTAGTAATAGCAAAAATGATTTATGTTATAATCAAGAAAAATAATAATATTTGATAAATAATGTTAAAATTAATTGTTTGCTAGTAGGTGCTTTTATGACAAGAATGGAAAAATATCAAGCAGTTCGTAATCAAATTGCTCATGATATTAAAGATAATGCTAATATTTGACAACAAGAACAAATGTTAGAAAATTATCGCCAAAAATTAATGAAAATCGATAAAGAATATTTTACTGCTATTTTCAAAGATTTAAATCATGAATTAAATTTAATTAATTTTGAAACCCATCTATTAACAACTAATGATGAAAAATTAAAAGATAATGATAAATATGTACTTGAAAAAATGTTAGTTGATATTAATAATACACTTGAACATTTTACAACGAAAGTTGTTAATGAACCATTAGTTCCACTAGATGACATTAATCGCGAATATAAAACATTAATTACTAGTATGCACAATAAAATTGGTGAATTTCAAACCCATTTGGAAAGTAAAATTAGTGATGTTAAATTATTCGTTAAAAGTTTAGAAACTAAATATCAAAAACATAAATTAAATGTTCGCGATTTCAAACAAGGTTTAATCGAAATTAATGATCAACATAACAATTTTCAAGATGAGTTACAAAAAATTAAAACTAAAAACAATTATAAAACTAGTTTAACCATTTTTAGCATTATTATTTGTTTAGTTTTAGTTGTAACATTAATTTTATTGTTAATAGCTTATATTGATTAAAGAGAATGGAGATAAAATAATGATTAAAAAAATTAATATTGCCATCGATGGACCCGCAGCTTCTGGTAAGTCAGCAGCTGCTGCTTCATTAGCTAAAAAAATTGATTATGACTATATGGATACAGGGATTATGTACCGTAGTTTTACTGACTATTGTTTAAAAAAACAAATTCCTTTGGATAACGAAGACTTAATAATCCAAGCATTAGCATTATTTGAAATGGCATGAGTTAATGGTCATTTCTTATTCAATGGTCAACCTATAGTTGATGAAATTTATAGTGCTAATGTTACAAAAAATGTTCCTAAAATTGCTGCTTTACCAGAAGTTCGTAAAATTATTGTAAAACAAATTCAAGATATTGTTAAAACACAAGGATTTATTGTTGTCGGAAGAGATATTGCTAGTGTTGTGCTACCTGATGCGCAGTTAAAAATCTTTTTAACTTCTAGCCTTCATGCTCGTAGTATTAGGAGATACAAACAATATATTAAAGAAGGCATTAATATTAAACAAGAACAAGTATATGAAGATATGTTATTACGTGATAATACTGATAAAAATCGTAGTACTGGTCAGTTAATTATTGTTGAAGATGCTAAAGTTTTAGACAATAGTGAATATGATTTACAAGTAACAGTTGCTAAATTAACAAGTTTATACCATAATTACTTTAGTCATAATAAATCAAAATAAGGATGGAAACAAATGAATAAATTACCAAAAGTTGTAATTGTTGGCAGACCAAACGTTGGTAAATCTTCAATTTTCAATCGGATATTACAAAAACGAGTAGCCATTATTGAAGATATGCCAGGTGCTACAAGAGACCGTATTTATGGCATTGGTGAATGGTTAACACAAAACTTTGTGGTCATTGATACTGGTGGTATTACCAAAGAAATTACTAATTTTACTAAACAAATTAATGAACAAGTCAATATTGCTTTAGCTGAAGCTGATATTATTTTATTTGTATGTTCATATCAAGAAGGTTTAACTCATGAAGACCAAGATATTACCAAACTACTTTATAAAACCAAAAAACCAGTCATTATTGTTGTCAATAAATACGATAATGTTGCTCGTGATGAAGATAAGGTTTATGATTATTTAAGTGTGGGATTTGGCAATCCCATCTTAGTATCTGCTGCTCACGGAATTGGTTTTGGTGACTTGTTAGATTTAATTATTGCTAAATCACCGAAAGCGCAAAACAAAGAGCAAAATGAAAATATTAATTTAGCTATTATTGGTCGTCCTAATGTTGGTAAATCTAGTTTGGTTAATACTATTTTACAAGAAAATCGTGTGATTGTATCACCAATTGCTGGGACTACTACTGATGCCATTGATAGTAATTTTGTTTATAATAAAAAACAATATTGTGTAATTGATACGGCCGGAATTAGAAAAAAAGGTAAAATTAGTGAACACTTAGAAAAATATAGTTTAATTAGAACAACTAATGCTATTGAACGCAGTGATATCGTTTTATTCTTATTAGATGGTAGTGTTGAAATTCAAGAACAAGATTTAACAGTAGCAGGAATGGCGAAAAATTTAGATAAACCAGTAATTATTATTGTTAACAAATGAGATTTAGTAAAAAAAGATGAAAAAACCATGATTGAATTTACTAAAAAAATCAAAGATAAATTTAAATATTTAGAATATTCATTTATTGTTTTTCTATCAGCACTTGAAAATACTCGTGTTCACACATTATTTGTTACTATTAATGAAGTATTAATAAATATGAATTTACGAATTAAAACAAGTATTCTCAATGAAGTGCTTAATAAAGCCCAATTAATTAATGAACCACCATATTTTAAAGGGGGAAGATTAAAAATTTATTATGGAACCCAAGTTGATAAAAATCCACCAACTTTTGTGTTAATGGTTAATGATCCACAGCGTTGTCATTTTTCATATGAACGTTTTTTAATTAATCAAATTCGTGAACGATTTGGCTTTCAAGGTGTACCAATTAAATTATTTTTAAGAATGCGTAAATCATTATATAATGAACAAAAAGAAGTATAAAAAAATATTATTTTAACATTTTTTAGTGTATAATAAATTAGAAAATAAATATTTGATTTAAAATCGTCGTTAGTTAGGTTTAATTAATAGCGATTTTTGTTATTTTTATTTTTAAATTATAAAAACGTTAAGGGAGAATAAAATGCCAAAATCAGAAAACATGCCAACCATATCAAGTTTAATTGTAGAAGAAATAAAAAAATTATATCCTAGTGTTTTAGGCGCAAGTTCAATATCTCCTTATTTTAGTATGTATAGTATTATGTTTAAAATGTTATTATATAAAACTGATTTCTTAAATAATTCATTATATAGAGTATTTATTATAAATTTATTTAAAAATAATCAAGAAGCATCAAATCTAGGGGGGATATAGTATTATTAGCAGATAATAATGTTAGTTTTTTAAAAAGTCAACTACCAAAATTAAAAAAAATTTTTATAGAAAAGATTGAATGTAAAATTGATGATTTAGCCGAAATGAATCTTATATCTAGTGAGAAAATTAAACAATTTATTGGTATATTTAAAAAATTAGACGATAAAATTAGTGAATCTGATGTAGAAAAAGAACGTTGTATGTCATTAGAAGTAGAAATTATTCAAATAATTGAGCAGTTATTTAAATTTCCTAACAATCTTTTTGAATTAAGTTTTTCTATAGAAAATAAAATTCAAGACTCAATAAAATTAGGAATAGAAGAAATTAAACCTTGAAATCCACAAATAAGTGATGAATGTAAATTATGTGAAAATAATTATTCTTTTGACTCAAAATCAGACATTAAACATATTCCGAAATTTTAAAATTTGCTTTGTTAATAGTAAATATTAAAATTTAAATTACACTAAATGACGTTAATTTAATAAAAATTTGTCCAATTTAAATTACAATTTCGAAAAAAGTGCAAACTAAAAATAATTATTCTATCTCCTATTTTTTGTTTTTTGACTATCTAGTAATTATAAGTTACAATTTAATAGAATTATTTAAAAGTTCAAAGAAGGAGAACTATATTATTATGAACGAAACAAAAACTCTCGATCAAAAATTAAAAGTAGGTGCTATGATTGGATTTATTACTAACATTGTTAGTCTTATATTTTGCGTTCTTGTTTTTATAATTTTAATTGCTTATGTTGCTGTTCAACCTGCATCAACAGCCGTAATGGCTGTACTAGTAATTACGTTACTAATTAAAATTGGAATTGCCATTACTTTATTATGTGTAATAACGT
>NZ_JAQYTS010000011.1 GCF_030913225.1 Spiroplasma sp. AdecLV25b | reverse complement strand
TCGATATACACTATCAACTCCATGAAATATGGTAACAACACCTTCTCTTCTTCGAATTTCACGGTTTAGGCGTTCAATGTGATTACTAGTTCTTAATTTTTTATGGTAATACAGTGGAAAGCTTAAAATTGCTAAAGCATCATCAAAAACATTTTCAAGAATTCGTAATGCCGAGTCTAAAAGATGGGAATAATTATCTTTCATTTCTTTAAGAATCATTCTAGCCATTTTAATACTACTAGCGTTGAAAATGGCATTAACATCTCTTTCGACTTTTTCTCTATCCTTTTTAGGTGTTTTATCCAAGATATTACGCATAAAATGTGCTTGACATCTTTGTCATTGCACGCCTTGAAAATGTTTTTGAACTGCTTTAACTAACCCTTTATGGGCATCAGAAACAACTAAATCAAGACCAGTTAAGTTACGTTCTTTCAATGAAGAAAAGAATTCACTTCATGTAGTTTCTGATTCTGAATCACCAACCATCATTCCTAAAATATCTCTATGACCTTGGTCATTTATACCTAGGGCTATAAAAACTGCTTTAGAGATTACTTGATTATTTTCTCGAACCTTAACATGTACTCCATCAATAATTATAAAAGGATAGGAATTTGCGCTTAAATCACGGTTTTTTCATGTGCCTATTACTTCAGTTAATTCTTTACAAATATTAGAGACAGTAGATTTAGAATAATTAATACCGCACAATTCTCTTGTTATGTTATCAACTTTCCTTGTTGATACACCGTCAATTACCATTTGCATCATGGTAGATAATAATGCTTGTTCTGAACGTTTAAACTTTTCGAAAATTTCAGTTTCAAAAGATTTATTACAATGTCTAGGGACATTTAAATTCAAAATTCCATTTACAGATTTTAAATCACGCTGATAATAACCGTTACGGCAATCTGTTCTTGCTTCATTTCGTTCATAATTATTAGCACCAATTTGATCATCTGATTGATTTTTTAAAAGTTTATTTAAAATAATTCAATAAACAATCTTATGCCTTCATTTTTTATTACTTTTTTAAATTTACACACAATCTTAGACTTAACCTGATTCGTTTAATATTTTGTTCTCAATTAATAAAAATATCTATTTTTTTAATTATATTTATTCATTTTTTATTTAAATGAACATTAAAATCCTGAAATTGTATAATCTGTTGTCAGTTTTCTTTTATAACATCACTAACTTGCAAATTAGAAAAATTTTGGTCAAATATAATTTTACTTTTTTCACTATTTTCCTTTAAAATTTTTAAAAATTTTACATTTTTATTTAAATTAAAAATACTAATTAATTCTGCAATCAATTTTTGTTCATAAATGTTTTTATTATGTTCTTTTAAAACTCAATTTCATGAAATTAAAAAATCTTTTAATACGGCACTGTCAAATTCTAAAAGATTATTTTCATAACATACAGACAATTCATTATATATATATCTTTAATAATACTGAGGAAAGATAATAACTTATCAGTTTTGATTAAATTTATTAAAAATATTTCAATATTTTGATTAAAATTAACGTTTTTAACGTTTATAAATTTTTTCATATATATCAATTTTATCTTTGATTGCTTAATTAAATCCATAGTTTTTTTTCTAATATTTTCAAATAATTTGTTATCATCGGTATATTGTTTTTCTCAAAGTAATAATTGTGATTCACTATTAGTTAATGGCATAATTTTTAATTTCCTTTCAAAATAAAAGTAATGGGTTAAAAACTATCTTTACTTATTCACTTGAATTATATATACGTCTGTTGATTTTGCATAATATATGCAAAAAGTTCTAAAAAAGCGTTAAAATAACTAGGTAAGTGAAAGTTTAAATCGTTAATTTAGTGCGATTCGAAAGTTGTGATTTTGTAATGGTTCAATTCCATTTTTTAAAGGCATATGAGATAATGTATGTTTCACATTATATATTCAGGACCTTTTAAGGAAATTTAAAATAAAAACACTATTTTTACAAAATTAAAAGTATTTATTCAATCTTTTACGAATTTTTGTTTAAAATGCTTAAATTTATTGTATAATATTTAACGGTTTAATCTAATTAAATACTAATATGGCGATCGTGGCGTAGCGGTCTAGCGCATCAGTTTGTGGAACTGACATTCGCGGGTTCGAATCCCGTCGATCGCCCCATTTATAAAAAGATATTTTGCTCCTTATGGAGTTTTTTATTTTTAAAAGGATCCTGAGTAGAAAGTAGTCTAAATCAATTGTTAATTGTAAAGTAATTAATGTTATAATTACTATGTTTTATAAGTTGCAGAAAGTTGAGGTGATTTATTTCATGCACTTTAAAGAAGGGCAAATCCTTTCAATTCATGCATATAAGCATAATGGTGATTTATATCGTAGTTGAGATAAATCAATTGTATTAGAAAATACTGAAGATTATTTAGTATTAGTAAATGAACATGTAACAATTACTGAAATTAATGGTCGTAAATGAACGACTGTTGATCCAGCAATTTGGTTATTCTTTCCTAATCAATGGTATAATATAATTTGTATGATTCGCAATGATGGCATTCATTATTATTGCAATATTGCCAGTCCTTTTATTCTAGACTGCCAAACTATTAAATATATTGACTATGATTTAGATATTAAGGTATTTCCTAACCGTACTTATAAATTATTAGATTTAAAGGAATTTAAAACTAATCGCAGAATATGAAAGTATCCTATTCCCTTACAAAATACGTTATGACAAAATATTAAGAAATTAAAAAAGGATGTTAGAAAACAACAATCATATTTATTTAATGATGAAGTCATTTTACAATATTGAGAAAAATATCAAAGGCAGGGTTATAAATAAAGGTTGAAAATGTAAATGTATTATTAATCTTTTGCATCAGTTAGTTAAATTAAATATTTTGTTCTCGGAGATGTATCAATAATTTTACCTGCAGAATTATCATTACCTAGTTCATTAATTTTTGCTTTTCTATTATCATCAAATTTTGATTTTTTTTCCAATAATTTTTTAATTTCTTTAAACTCTAGTTTGTTAGGGTTTTCTTTAATTAATTCATCAGTTAGTTCAATATATTTTTTTAAAACTTCAAACTTAATGATTGGTAAATAATAAAATGTTTAAAATAAGAGGGTTTGCTTGCTTTATAGCAATTGCTAAAAGATTTTCTTCAATGTTTTTATTTTCAAAATGAATTGTTACATTTAGTTCTAGTAAAAGAATTATCATTTCTGAATCATTATTTTCTAGTGCTAACAGTATAGGTGAACTAATTCCGTTTTTGTAAGGTGTGTCAATATTATTAAAATCAAGCAATAATTTGCTAATTTCAAAATTACCTGATTCAATAGCTATGTTCATAATATTGTGTCAATATATAGGGTGATTATTAACATTTACAAAAGTGTATTTTGATAATAATTTAAATAGTTCTATGCTTTTATTTTTTATACTAATATCTAATGGTGTATCTTGATTATTATCCTTTTTATTAAGAATATGAGTAATAAATGTTATTTCTTTTTTTAAATGAATTAATATGGATTCTTTGTTATCTTGACATTTTTCATATTCAATAAATAGTTTATCTATTTTTTTAATAAAACTTCAATTAAATATGTGATATCAATGTTGGCAGCAATGTGCATGACATTATTACCTTCACTATTAGTCAGACTAATATTTGCTCCAGCAGAAATTAATAAATCAATCATTTTTTGTGTTTCAGGTGATACTGTTTTATAGGTTTTTTGTAATACAAGATGTAAGGCAGTGTTATTATTTTCAAACAATGTATTAACATCAATAATCTTAAGTTTTAGTAAAAATTTTGCTATTTTTACATTATTTTTAAGACAAAAATTTAAGAAAATTTCTTTCATCTTTTTTCTCATTTCTATAGGAAAAACCTTTTTATTAAAAAACATAAAAAGGTTAAAAACATTTTTTACTTAATTTTTTAGTTAGTAAAAAAAATATAACACTTTTCTATAATGAATATAGAAAATTTATTTTAAAAATTATTCCTGCATGCATTTATGTGGAGGAAAAAAATGAAACTGAATGAAATCAACTACATATTTCGAACTGAAAAAGATTAGATTTTATTTCCTTTTGTGTAGTGAAATTTCAATTATAGATAACTGTGTACTGGGTAAAAGTCTAAATTAATTTCGGAATTTTACGCTTAAAGGGTAACACTTATTTATTTAAAAATAATTTAATTAGCACGTTTTTAAATGTTGGTTTTTCTTTGCGGTGATTATACTTAAAACAAAATTCATTTAAATAAGACTGAAGCCACTTTTTAGATACTCAGTGAAATTGACCCATTATTCCTCTTTTTACTATTGCTCAGAAACTTTCAATTGTATTTGTATGAACCCCATCATGAGAAAGAAAATCACTTTTTATGGTTAACTTGTTCATGTGGCAAAATTTTGCTCATTTTAGAATAACCACGATATTCATCAGCAAAAAGAAACAAAAGTTATATTTCTTCTAAACAATCTGATGAAGGCAGATTGTCAATAATAATAGAAGAAGATGATACAAAATTAATAGAATCAACTAACAGTGAAGTAGAAAAATATTCTATCCAAAATCAAACCCCTGTCCGCACAACTTCTATGTTTAATTAAAAAACTATTTAAATAAACTACCAACTTATAAGTTGGTAGTTTATTTTATTATTTCATGAAAATAACCTTAAATTTACTATCTAAAAATATTTTTATTTTTTTCTAATTTACTATTCCCTTCACTACTACACTATGCTATACTTACAAAGCATGGTTGTTATTTATCAATGCTGATACGCTGATATCAGTTGTCATTATATCACATGTTTTGTTCTTTATTTTATTAAATCGTTCTAAGGAGGATATAGCCAATGGCAATCATAGGAGACAAAGTAAAAATTCGTTTAGAAAGTTACGATCACTCAGCACTTGACCAAATAGCACAAAAAATCAAAGAAGTGTTAAAAAAAGAAGGCGCTGCAGTAGTAGGGCCAGTTCCATTACCAACTAGCAAAGAAATTTTCACAATTCTTCGTTCACCACATAAACATAAAGATTCACGTGAACAATTTGAGAAGAGAACTCACAAAAGAATGATTGGTGCCCAATTGTCACCAAAATCTTTAAATGCACTAAGTGGAATCACAATCCCTAATAGTGTAAGTATCTCTTTGATTATCGAATCTAAAGATGAAAAAAAATCAACTTTAAACCAAGCACCAAAAAAAGTTAATAAGAAAAAAGCGTAAATTCAAAAGATTTACGTTATTCCATAGGAGGAAATTATGAAAGGAATCTTAGGTAAGAAGCTAGGAATGTCACAAGTTTTCTTAAACAACGGACAACTAGTTCCAGTAACAGTTATTCAAGTACAACCAAACGTAGTAAGTCAAGTTAAAACAGATGTCAAAGATAAATACAACAGTTTACAACTTGCAGCATTTGACCTTCGTGTTACTTTATCAAATCAACCAGAAATCGGACACTTTAAAAAGGCCGACAGCCAACCTAAGCGCTTCGTGAGAGAAATTCGTAACATGGTCGGATTTAATCATAAAGATCTTATTAGCGTTGCCGACGTCTTCACTGCCGGTGAATTCGTTGATGTTCAAGGAACTTCTAAAGGTAAAGGATTCTCAGGACGTATTAAACGCCATAACCAATCACGTGGTCCAATGGGACACGGATCTGGTTTACACCGTCAAATGGGTTCTACAGGATCAATTAATGCTAACCGCGTGTTCAAATCACAACCAATGCCAGGGCAAATGGGAAATGTTACACGTAGTGTTGCCAATTTAGAAGTTATTAAAGTGGATAGAGAAAATAATTATATTTTAGTTAAAGGTTCAGTTCCAGGGCCAAAACTAGGATTCCTTGTTATTAAACAAGCAGTTAAAAAATCAGTTCCCAAAACCCCAGTAGAATTAGTTGTTAGAAATCAAGAATCAACAGTTAATCCTGCCGATGGACAATAAAGTTAATTATGGAGGATAGCAAAATGAAAATTAATGTTGTTAACAACGCTGGAACAAAAGTTAGCGAATTAACTTTAAATGAAAAAATTTGAGGAATTGAATCACACAAGCAAGCACAATTTGATAGCTTACTAAGTTACAATGCTGCTAAACGTCAAGGAACACACGCTGTAAAAAGCCGTGCCGAAGTTGCTGGTGGAGGAAGAAAACCATGAAAACAAAAAGGAACAGGTAATGCCCGTCAAGGCTCAATCCGTTCACCACAATGAAAAGGTGGAGGAATTGTCTTTGGACCAACCCCTGATCGTAATTACCTAATTGGTTTACCAAAAAAAGTAAGAAGATTAGCCCTAAAGTCAGCGCTAGCTGCTAAGTTTCAAAATTCAAACATGATGGTAATCGATGATTTAAAATTTGAAAAACCATCAACTAAAACTATGTTAGAAACTTTAACAAACTTAGAATTAGCAAATAACAAAACTTTAATTATTACTGGAACAAGCAATAAAGAGTTAGTTATCAAATCAGGTCGCAATTTACCTAGAACAACAACAATTGCTGCGACAAGCATTAATATTTACGATTTATTAAACGCTAAAAAAGTATTATTTACTACTGAAGCAATCAAAATCGCTGAGGAGGCTTTAATTTAATATGCATTTAAGTGAAGTTATAAAACAACCGATATTAACTGAAAAAACTTACAAACAAATGGCTGAAGGCACATATACTTTCACTGTTAACCGTAAGGCTAATAAAAGTCACATTAAAAAAGCTTTCGAACAAATTTTTGAAGTTAAAGTAGCAGATGTTAATATTATTAATAGTAAACCAAAAACAAAAACTGTTGGACGATTCGTTGGAAAAACGCAAGCAGTTAAAAAAGCTCTGATTAAATTAGCTCCTGGTGAACAACTAAGTCTGTTTAGTTCTGAAGAACAATAATGAGCTTGGAAGGAGAAATATATTATGGCAATTAGAAAAATTAATCCCATTACCCCAGGTCAACGTAATATGACAGTACTTGACTATAAAAAAAACTTAACTATTGATAATAGTCCTGAAAAATCATTATTGATAAATTTAGTTAAACAAGGTGGTCGAAACAACCAAGGTAAAATTACAACAAGACACCAAGGTAATGGACATAAACGTAAATACCGTATTATTGATTTTAAACGTAATAAAGATAATATTGTTGGAACAGTTAAAACAATTGAATACGATCCAAACCGTAATGCTAACATTTGTTTAATTTCTTACCTTGATGGTGAAAAACGTTACATCTTAGCTCCAAAAGGAATTAAAGTAGACGACAAAATATTAAGTGGTGAAAATAGTGATGTTGTTAAAATCGATATCATCATTGGAAACTGTCTACCATTATTACAAATTCCGCAAGGAACTGTTGTTCACAATGTGGAATTAAAACCAGGAAAAGGTGGACAAATGGCACGTAGTGCTGGTGGAAGCGTTCAAATCCTTGGTCGTGATGAAAGCGCTAAATATACTTTATTAAAACTTGGTTCAGGCGAAGTTAGAAAAGTATTAAGTAACTGCCGTGCAACTATTGGTGTTGTTGGTAATGAAGACTTTAATTTAGTTAACATTGGTAAAGCCGGAAGAAACCGTTGAAAAGGTATCAGACCAACTGTTCGTGGTAGTGTTATGAATCCTAATGACCACCCACATGGAGGAGGAGAAGGTAAAGCTCCAATCGGAAGAAAAGCTCCTGTCACACCATGAGGTAAAAAAGCATTAGGATTAAAAACTCGTGACGCTAAAAAAGCATCAAATAAATTAATCGTCCGAAGACGAAATGCAACAAAGTAGGAGGGAAATAAAACATGGCAAGATCTTTAAAAAAAGGGCCCTTTGCAGATAGCCATCTATTGAAAAAAGTGGAAGTCCAAAATAAAAATAAATCAAAAAAAATTATTACAACATGATCTCGTAGATCGACAATTTTCCCTGAATTTGTTGGCCAAACCTTCGGAGTACACAATGGAAAAACTCACTTACCGGTCTATGTAACAGAAGATATGGTTGGTCATAAATTAGGAGAATTTGCACCCACACGTAAATTTGGTGGTCACGGTTCTGACAAGAAAAAACGTTAGGAGATAGAACTTATGGAAGCAAAAGCTCATTTAGACAAATTACGCATTAGTCCCAGAAAAGTGCGTTTAGTAGCTGATTTAGTTCGTGGTAATGCCGTTGCTAAAGCTCTAGTAATTCTAGCTCACGAACAAAAACGCTCAGCAAAACCAATTACTAAACTAATCAACTCAGCTGTGGCAAACGCAGCCAACAATCATGGAATGGAAGCCGACAAACTAAGAATTAAAGAAATCTTTGTTAATGAAGGTCCAACTATGAAAAGATTTATGCCCCGTGCTCATGGTCGAGCATTTCAAATCTTAAAAAAAACAAGCAAAATCACTATTGTGGTTAGCGATAACTAGGAGGTAAATAAGCAATATGGGTCACAAAGTTAGTCCAAACGGATTAAGATATGGTATTAACAAAGATTGACAATCACGTTGATATGCAACTAATGATGAAGATTTAGCAAAATGAATTTTAGAAGACCATAAGATTAGAGTAGCATTATTTGCTCACTTAACAACTTCAGGAGTTTCTAAAATTGAAATCGAAAGAACTAAATCACAAATTACCTTATTTATCCACTGTGTTCGTGTTGGTTCAGTCTTAGGGCAAGGCGGAGCAAACATTGAAGTGTTAACAACACTTGTTCGTAAAACAATTAAAAACCGTAAGATTGGTATTAGAATCAATGTTATGGAAATTAAAAACCCCTATATCGATGCACAAATTATTGCTAATACATTAGCACAACAAATTAGTGCTCGTATGTCACACCGTACAACACAAAAATTAGCAATTCGTAAAGCACTTCGCGCTGGAGCAAAAGGAATCAAAACTCGTGTTTCAGGAAGACTTGGCGAAGCTGATATGGCTCGTGAAGAAGGTTATTCAGAAAGCAGTGTTCCACTAGCAACATTACGTAGTAATATTGACTATGCTACTGCTACTGCTAAAACAACTTTCGGTCAAATTGGAATTAAAGTTTGAGTATACAAAGGTGAAATCCTTACTGGAAAAGATACAACACAACCAGAAATTCTTTCAAAATACAACCAAAGACCAAATAACAACAGACGTTCAAACACTACTAACAATCGTCCCCAAACAACTAAGGAGGTAAGGTAAGAAATGGCTATTCCTAAAAGATATAAACACTCTTGCGTTCACCGTCTAAGTTACGAGGGAACAGCAAAAGGATGTAAAACCGTTGATTTTGGAACTTATGGATTACGTGCTGAAGATGGTTCTTACATTACTGAAAGACAAATCGAAGCAGCCAGAATTGCGATGACACGTTATATGAAACGTGGTGGAAAAGTTTGAATTAGAATTTTCCCACAATTACCAATTACACGTAAACCAGCAGAAGTACGTATGGGTTCTGGAAAAGGGTCAATCGACCATTGAGTGGCCGTTGTAAAAAAAGGCACAGTAATGTTCGAAGTATCATATCCAAACGAAGCAACTGCTCGCGAAGCACTTCGTCTAGCAATGCACAAGTTGCCAATTAAATGTAAAATCGTTACTAGAGAAGTAACGCAAGAAATAAATCCTGTTAATCAATTAACAACAGAATTGGGTGAAGCAAATGGAAATGCAAGTAATTAAAAATAAGCCAACTTTAGAATTACAACAAGACGAAGAAACACTTCGTGCACAATTGTTTGCTTTACGTATTCAAAAAGCGTTAGGTAAACTAGAAACGCCACACATGATTAATAATCTTCGTAAGGACATTGCACGTATTAAAACTGAATTAAGTTTACGTTCTTTAAATGGCGAAACCATAAAACCATTAAATATTAACAAAATGGTTTTAGTAGAAGATAAAAAAGAAATTAAAAAAACAAAAAAAACTGCTAAAATTGAAAAAAAAGCAACTAAAGCAGAAACTACTAAATCAACAGAGCCTGTTGAAGTCATAGTAACAAAAGAAGTAACTGAAAAAGCAAAACCTGCTGTTAAAAAAGTTTCTACTGATAAAAAAACAACAAAACCAAAAACTACAGCAACTAAAGTATCATCATCTAAAAAAACTACTAAACCACAGGAGGACAAAGCATAATGACAAATATTGTTCCAAACAAACAACGTAAAACCTTCATTGGAATCGTAAGTTCAAACAAAAGTGATAAAACTATCACTGTTGTTGTTGAAACTTCAAAACGCCACCCAATGTACGGAAAAAGTTTTAAATCAACTAAAAAATATCATGCCCATGATGAAAATAACCAAGCCCAAATCGGTGATAAAGTTGAAATCATTTCAACTCGTCCCTTATCAGCTCTAAAACGTTTCCGTTTGTTAAAAATCATTGATTCTAAAACAATCGTTAAAAAAGCTTAATTAAACCAGGAGGATAAAAGATATGTTACAAAATCTATCGTGAGCCAATGTGGCTGACAACACTGGTATTAAAGAAGTTATGGTAATTAGAGTAATGGGTGGCAGTACCAAAAAATTCGCTAAGATTGGTGATATTGTCGTATGTTCGGCAAAATCAGTAACACCAAATAGTGCTATCAAAAAAGGGCAAGTTATTAAAGCAGTTGTTGTGCGTAGTAAATTCGGTATGAAACGTGATGATGGTTCAGTTGTAAAATTTGATGATAATGCCGTTGTAATTATTAAAGAAGATAAAACACCACGTGGTACGAGAGTATTTGGTGTTTTAGCTCGTGAAGTTAAAGATCGTGGTTATAACAAAATCGCTTCTTTAGCAGAAGAAATTGTTTAGGAGGATTGAGTAAATGGCAAGCAAAAAGAAACCAGTTATTAGTCTTGATACTAAATTAAAAAAAGGCGACCAAGTTAAAATTATTGCTGGAAAACATAAAGGTCATACTGGTCCTATTATGCAAGTACTTCGTGAAACTAACCGCGTTATTATTGAAGGAATCATGTCTAAGAAAAATAAAAAGCCAACTCAAAATGATCAAGAAGGTGGAATTGTGGAAGTTAAAGCTAGCATTCACATTTCAAACGTTATGATCCTTGAAGGAAAAACAAAAGACAAAAAAACAACAAAAATTGGGTACATCATTAAAGATAATAAAAAAATTCGTGTCTCACGACGTTCTAATGCAGAACTACGCTAATAAAGGAGTAACAGAATAAAAATGAATCGTTTACAAGAAAAATACAATAAAACTATTATTCCGCAACTGCAAAAAGAACTAAATTTTAAATCAATCATGCAAGTACCTAAAGTTGAAAAAATTGTTATTAACATTGGTGTCGGAGATGCAAGTGCAAATCCCAAAGCCATTGATAAAACAGTAGCAGAATTATCAAAAATTACTGGTCAAAAACCAGTAGTTACGAAAGCCAAAAAATCAATTGCTGGTTTTAAGTTAAGAGCAGGAATGCCAATCGGATGTAAAGTTACATTACGAGGACAAAAAATGTATGAATTCCTTGACAAATTTATCTCAATTTCTTTACCAAGAATTCGTGATTTCCAAGGTTTATCAACAAAAGCTTTTGACCAAAATGGTAACTACACTGTTGGAATTAAAGAACAAATTATTTTCCCAGAAATTAACTACGAAGAAGTAGATAAAGTTCGCGGCATGGAAATAACAATTGTTACAACAACCCCTGACAATTCAACAGCATTTATGTTATTGAAAAAAATGGGATTACCATTTAAAAAATCAGGAAAGCAGGAGGGATAACAAATGGCAAAGACTTCATTAAAAATAAGACAAGCCCGTAAACCAAAGTTTAGTACTCAAGCATACACACGTTGTCAAAAATGTGGCCGTCCACATGCAGTTATCCGTAAGTTTATGTTATGCCGTATTTGCTTTCGTGGTTTAGCATACCAAGGACAAATCCCTGGT
Organism: Spiroplasma sp. AdecLV25b; assembly: GCF_030913225.1. Classification (GTDB taxonomy): domain Bacteria; phylum Bacillota_I; class Bacilli_A; order Mycoplasmatales; family VBWQ01; genus Spiroplasma_E. The sequence goes on along the minus strand of NZ_JAQYTS010000011.1, from coordinate 13,196 downwards.
ATTAGAAAAGCATCATGATAGGAGGTATATAATTATGATGACAGATCCAATAAGTAATATGCTTACCGTTATTCGTAACGCTATTAGCGCCCCAGATAGTAGTAAACACAGAGTAGTTAGTGTACCTTCTTCAAAAGAGTTAGTTAAAATTGCTGAAATCTTAATGAAAAATGGTTACATTGAAAAATATCGTATCACTGAAGAAGTAGCAAAGAAGCCAAAATTAGAAATGTTACTAGTACATACTGGTAAAAGTTCAATTCTTGGATTAAAAAGAGTTTCAAAACCAGGATTAAGAATGTATACAAAACATAAAGAACTTCCTACTGTTTTAAATGGTTACGGAATCGCAATCATTTCCACATCAAAAGGTCTTATGACAAATAAACAAGCAAAAAAACTTGGCCTTGGTGGCGAAGTAATTGCTTATGTATGATAAGGAGTAACCTCATATGTCACGTATCGGTAACCGAGTTCTTACAATCCCGGAAAATACTTCTATCATTCTTAATACAAACAATTTTCTAACTATCACAGGACCAAAAGGTTCTTTAAACAAAACTTTACCAAAAAATATTAATATTAACTTTGATAAAGAAAAAAACGTCATCAGAACAACAAGACCTGATGATAAGAAACAAAACAAGCAACTTCATGGAACAACTAACTCACTAATTAACGGAATGTTAATTGGAGTATCAAAAGGTTTCATGAAAGAATTAGAAATTAATGGTGTTGGATACCGTGCTGCAGTTCAAGGCAACATTCTGAACTTAAACTTAGGTTTTTCGCATCCAGTTAAATTCGAAATTCCATTAGGAATTACAATCGTAGCTCCTAAACCAACTATTCTCCAAATTAGCGGAATTGATAAACAACTAGTTGGTGAAGTTGCAGCTCAAATTCGTGCATACCGTACTCCTGAGCCGTACAAAGGTAAGGGAATTAAGTATAAAACCGAACACATTCGTCGTAAGGAAGGAAAAGCTGCTGGTAAGGGTAAATAACCTAATACTTGCACTTAAGGAGAAACAAAAATGACTAAAAATAAATCAGACAAACGTCAAACTCGTCACTTTCGTATCCGTGCTAAAATCAAAGGCACAAGCGAAAGACCACGTTTAAATATTTTTAAATCTAATAATAGTTTTTATGCTCAAATTATTGACGATACTGCTGCTAACACAATTATTGGAGTATCAACATTAACTTTTAAAGATTTAGAATCAAAAAGCAATATGGCAGCTGCCGTTAAACTTGGTGAAACTATTGCCACATTAGCAATCAAGAAAAAAATTAAAAAAGTAGTTTTTGATCGTGGTGGATATTTATATCATGGTAAAGTGAAAGCAATCGCTGATGCAGCACGTAGTGCTGGATTAGAATTCTAATGAAGGAGAACTAAAGTATGAGTCTAGACAATAAAACAACAACTAAAAAAGATGATACAGTAAACTCTGAAGTTAAAGTAGAAGCTAAAACAGCGACTGATAATAAATTCAAAAGAAACGATTCATCACAACCAAATAGAAATAACCGCGATAACAAAGAGCGTGGTTCACGTAAAAGTTTCGAAAGAAAGCCGAAGCCTGTTAGTGAATTTACGGAAAAAGTTATCTGAATCAGAAAAATTAACAAAGTAACTACTGGTGGCAGAAGATTACGTTTCTCAGCAACAGTTGCCATTGGTAATGGTAAAGGTGTCGTTGGTTTAGGAATATCTAAAGCCAATGAAGTTCCTGATGCTATTAAGAAAGCCATTGAAGCTGCTCACAAAAACTTAACAACTATTACCATCACTGCTAACAATAATTCTATTGTCCATGAAGTAACAGGAAAATACTGTGGAAGTCAAATTCTACTAAAACCTGCGAAAGAAGGGATTGGAATTAAGGCTGGTGGCGCTGCCCGTGATATTTTAGAATTAGCTGGTATCCACAACATTTATTCCAAAGCATTTCGTTCAAAGAATAAAATTAACTTAGCAAGAGCTACGATTGATGGTCTTGCTGCTGTTAAACCAGCAGCATATTTTGCCAAAAATAACGATAAAAAAACCACTATTGCTAAGCGCACTAACGGTTAGAGGTGAACTATGGAAACAACATTACATAACTTAAAACCAACCACTGGTTCACGTAAAGACATCAAACGTCTTGGGCGTGGAATTTCTTCTGGAAAAGGTAAAACTGCTGGAAAAGGAACAAAAGGACAAAACGCTCGTACCGGTGGTGGAACAAGACCTGGTTTTGAAGGTGGACAAACACCTTTATATCGTCGTGTTTCAAAACGTGGATTTACTAACTTTACAACAACTAATTATAGTATTGTTAACTTAGAACAAATTAACCTAATTGAAACCACTGATATTACACCTGAAGTTTTATTTGCATTAAAATTAATTAGAAATAAAAAAGATGGTATTAAAGTACTTGCTAAAGGAAAATTAACAAGTGCTAAAACTATTAAAGCGCATAAATTTTCAAAATCAGCTGTTGCTGCTATTGAACAAGTCGGAGGAAAAGCTGAGGTGATCTAAGTGTTCACAACAACTCGTGAATTAATAAAAAAGTATAAAGAAGTTATTATTAGAATTTTATTTACCATTTTTATTTTATTCATCTTTCGTGTTGGAGCATTTATAACCGTTCCGGGAGTGATTCTAAACCAAGATTTAAACAATAGTAATAGTAGTGGAATAGAATTCCTTAATCTAATTTCAATGTTAGGTGGAGGTGCCATTAGTAGATTTTCAATCTTCGCACTTGGTGTCTCACCTTACATTACTGCCTCTATTATTGTGCAGTTATTATCAACTGATGTTGTACCAACTTTAACGAGATGAGCGAAATCAGGAGAAAAAGGTAAGAAAAAACTAGAATTAATGAACCGAGTATTAACAGTACCATTTGCGATCATGCAAGGGTTTGCTACTATTTTAGGTTTACAATCACAGCATATTATTTCTGTTGATTGAAGTGATGGTGCTAGCGCTGCTGGACCTGCCACATTTTATTACGTGTTAATTCCTGCTATTTTATTAGCTGGAACTATGTTATCATTATGAATGGCCGACCAGATTACTAACCGTGGAATTGGTAACGGAATTTCATTAATTATTTTTGGTGGAATTGCTGCTAATTTACCATTTAACTTAGCGTCAACATTTAAATATTGAGTAGGGCCAGATACTAATAATGGTGTTGTCTTCCAAGGTGCATTAAAATTTGCCTTGTACTTCGCAGCCTTCTTATTAATTATCCTTGTCGTTATTTTCTTTAATGAATCAGAACGACACCTACCAATTCAACAAACCGGAAGTGGGTTAACCCTTAAGGGTGATAAGACTTCTTATTTGCCCTTAAAAGTTAACTCGGCAGGAGTTATTCCTGTCATCTTCTCCTCGGCCTTAATTACTGCCCCCATGACTGTGGCTCAAATTTTAAGCCCAACGAGCGGATTTGCGATTTTTGCTAAGAATTATTTATCGCTACAGTCGTGACCAGGAATTTCTATCTTCGCCATAATGACCATTATGTTTACATTTTTATATGCCCAAGTGCAAATAAATCCCGAACAAATGGCGAAAAACTTTCAGAAATCAGGAACGTATATCCCTGGTGTTAAACCAGGGAAAGAAACAGAAGTGTATATTAAAAGAATGTTAAATCGTTTAAGTACGGTTGGTGCTTTTTTCTTAACTGCTGTTGCTGTGACACCATTCTTAATTTCTAAGTTTACTAACCTTCCTTCTTCACTTGCTGTCGGGGGAACAGGTTTAATTATTATGGTAGGAGTGGCACTTGATACCACAAAACAAATTAAAGGACGAATTACCCAACATTCATTCTTAAATTATAAAGATAACAAAAATGCCAAAGAGCATTTGTGAGCTTAAACTTCAGGAGTGGAAAATGAATTTAATTATTTTAGGTTTACCAGGTGCTGGAAAAGGTACTCAGTCAGACTTCATTGTCAAAAAATATGGATTAATCCATTTATCAACTGGTGATATTTTTCGAAATAACATAAGAAATGGTACGACTCTGGGAATTAAAACTAAAGCATATATGGATGCTGGAATATATGTTCCTGATGAAATCACTAATAACTTGGTTGCTGCAAGATTGCTGCAATCAGATATTAAAACAACAGATTTCATTCTTGATGGCTATCCTCGTACTATTGACCAAGCAAACTTTCTTGACCAAACATTATTAACGATTAAGAAACCAATTTTGGTTTTGTACTTAGCAATTAATGAACAAACCGTTATTGACCGTTTATCATCAAGGCGAGTTTGTCTGCAATGTGGTCGTGTGTACAATCTTAAATTTTCTCCTCCTAAGATTAATAATAAATGTGATATTGACAATCAAACATTAATTCAACGTTCTGACGATAAAGAAACAACCATTAAAACAAGGTTGGAAATTTATAAAAAAGAAACATTACCATTAGTAACATATTATCAAAATAAAGGTTTGCTAAAAACTATTGACGCCAACCTTGAAAATGATAAAGTACTAGCAACAATTGAACAATATTTATTGGAGAATGACAATGGTTAGCATTAAAAGCGAAAAAGAAATTCAAAACATTAAAGCAGCTAGTAAAGTAGTAGCATTAATTCATCACGAATTAAAAAAAATAATTACCGTTGGAACAACAGGTAAAGACCTAGATAAGGTTGCTGCAGAAATTATTAAAAAAAATAATGCTAAACCATCATTCTTAAATTATCACGGATTTCCTGCAACAATTTGTGTTTCAGTTAATGAACAACTAATTCATGGCATTCCCAATGATAAACCATTTAAAGAAAATGATCTTGTTAAAATTGATTCTGGTGCTAGCATTAATGGATATCATGCTGATGCTGCGTTTACTATGTGCGTTGGAATACCAACCACAGAACAACAGAAAATTATTGATGTGACACGTGAATCGCTCAATAAAGCAATCGCAATTCTTAAATCTGGGGTACGAATTGGTGATATTAGTAACACCATTCAAACCTATGTAGAAAGCCAAGGCTTTTGTTTACCAACATCGTATACTGGGCATGGTATTGGTAAATCACTTCACGAAGACCCAGCAATTCCTAATGTCGGCAAACGCGACCGAGGGATTAAATTACAAAAAAATATGACCATTTGCATTGAACCCATGGTCCAAATGACAACAGATGAAGTAATTGTATTAGACGATAAGTGAACGGTAGTTGCTGCTGATTATCTGCAAACTGCCCACTTTGAACACACTATCTTAATAACAGATGATGGCTGTGAAGTGCTAACAATTTTAGATAACAATCAAGAAACTAATGAGGTGTTGTAAGCAATGGCAAAACCAAAACAACAAACAAAACCAAAATTTCAAAAAGAAAAAAAACCTAGTGAAAATACGATTGAGTGTGAAGCTATCGTAAAAGAAGTACTGCCAAACGCTACTTTTAAAATTAAACTAAAAGACTTTGATAGCGACGAATTAATTACAGCAACACTAGGTGGTAAGTTACAAATCAACCACATTAAAATTATTAAAAATGATCATGTTAAAGCTGAACTATCAACATATGATTTAAGTAAAGGACGAATAACTTTCCGTTATCGCACTCCACCTATAGCTCATAAAAAAGAAGAAAACGAAGAAAATTAAAATTCTGATCGGAGGAAAATGATGAAAGTACAAGCATCAGTTAAAAAAATTTGTGACAAATGTCAACCAATTAAACGCAAAGGACGTAACGTAATCATTTGCGAAAACCCTAAACACAAACAACGACAAGGATAAATAGGAGGAAAAATAAAATATGACACCAAATACAAACAATGCTAGCCGAAGAATTGCACAAATAAATATCCCTGGAAACCAACATACTGTTATTGGTTTAACAAGAATCTACGGAATTGGACGTAGCAAATCTTCTTCAATTTTAAAAGAATTGAAAATTGCTGAAAGCAAAAAAGTTAATGAACTAAGTGAAAACGAAGTAACTGCTATTAGTAAATTAATCGAGAAAAAATGTAAAACTGAAGGTGAACTAAGACGTGAAGTTTCATTAAACATTAAACGATTAATGGAAATCGGATGTTATCGTGGAATTCGTCATCGTAAAGGATTACCAGTTCGAGGACAATCAACTAAAACTAACGCTAGAACTTGCAAGGGACCACGTAAAACGGTTGCTAACAAGAAAAAAGCAAGCTAATTAGGAGGATAGAAATAATGAATATAAAAACAACAGTTAAGAAAAAAATCAAAGCTAATCCTAATTTCTTTAAAGGAAAAGCATTTATCAAAGCTAGTTTCAATAACACAATTGTTACTATCACAGATCTTAATGGTAACGTAATTGCTTGATCTAGTGCTGGAGCAGTTGGGTTCAAAGGAACTCGTAAATCAACTCCTCACTCGGCACAATTAGCAGCTGAAGCTGCTGGTAAAACGGCTATTGAACACGGAGCAAAAATTTTAAGTGTTTATGTAAATGGAACTGGTCCTGGAAGAGAACCAGCAATCCGTAGTTTACAAGCACTAGGATTTGAAATGAAAGACCTAAACGATGTGACACCAATCCCTCATAATGGTTGTCGTCCACCAAAAAAACCAAGAAAATAAAGCAGGTGAAAATAAAATATGGAACAACAATTTTTAAAACCAAAATTTAGTTTAAATAGTGAAAACAGTACTACTCATTATACTGAATTCGTTGTTAATCAATTAGAACGTGGCTATGGAACAACTTTAGCTAACGCTTTAAGAAGAACATTACTATCTTCTGTGCCAGGAGTTTCTGTTTACGCTATTAAAATTGCTGGTGTATCACATGAATTTACTGCTGTTAAAGGCGTAGTTGAAAATGTTTCAGAAATAATTTTAAATGTTAAAGACTTAGTTTTAGCTTTTGATGGAGACATCCAAAAAGAAGAAAAAATTACTAACTTAAAAATTAATGTAACAGGTGAACAAGAAATTACTGCTGGTGATATTATTTGCCCAACTGAAGTGCGAGTAGTAAACCCAGACTTAGTAATTGCCAGAACAACTTCAAGAAACGTCCTATTCGATATGGAGTTATTTGTTAAGAAATCTCGTGGTTATTCATCTTTTGAAAACAACAAAAAAGAAATTGCTAACAGTTCAGGAATTATTGCTATTGATGTTGACTATTCACCAGTTTCTAAAGTTGACTACAAAGTAGAACCAGTTACTAAAACTATTAAAGATGTTGAATATGAAAAATTAACAATTGGTGTCCAAACTAATGGTTCAATTAAAGCAGCTTCAGCCATTGCTATGGCAGCTAAAATCTTAATGAGTCATATTGAATTCTTTATTAATTTAGATGATAATGTTAAAAACTTTGAAGTTATTTCAATTGTTAATGAAAAAGAAAATGATAGTTTAAATTTAGCATTAGAAGAATTGAATTTAACAGTTCGTTCATACAACTGTTTAAAACGTGATGGCTTCAAAACTTTAGGTGATATTGCCAAGAAGAGTTTAGAAGAAATTAAATTAATTAAACATTTAGGTTCAAAATCTGTTAAAGAAATTGAAGAATGTATAGCAAGAAATAACTTAGAATTTTCTAATAAGAACTAAAAAGGAGGAACAAATAATATGTCATATATTAACGATACAGGAAGAGATAGTGCTAAAGTTGATGCAGAAATGCGTAACTTAGCTAGTGAACTAATTGTTCATGGAAAATTAATTTTAACGCAAACCAGAGCTAAGAGATTACAAACTTTTGTTGAACCACTAGTTACTTTAGCTAAACGCGGTGACTTACATTCACGACGTCAAGCGATTGCTAAATTACGTAAAATTGTAACTAAAGAGCATGAAAAAGATGGTGTTATTCCAACATTATTTACTAACATTGCTGATAGATACAAAGATCGTAATGGTGGATATACAAAATTAATTAAAGTAGATAATAGAACTGGTGATAATGCACCAATGGTATTAATTACTTTTGTATAACAATAAATAATTTAAAAGGGAAACAGAATTATCTGTTTCCCTTTTAATATTAAAAATTAATTGGTAAATCTGAAAGTTAAATAATATTACTTGTGGATGGTTCTGATTGATTAGATTGTGATAATGGTAATGGTTCATTGTTTATTGCAGAAATATCAATTGTTTGTGGTGTATTTTCCAAAGGATTTATAGAGTTTGAATTTATCGAATTTAATATTCTTTCTAAAGCATTAAATACTTCTTTTCCCATTTTATCTGCAAAATTATGTGTTGTAAAGTCTTCACTAGTTTGTTGTTCTTGATTGTCATTTGTTGTTTTTATATTTTCTTTTATTAAACAAAGGAACTTATAAAAATTAGATAACTTATTTTCTAATTCTTCTAAATCAATTTTTTGATTATTAATGTCTGCAAATAATAAGTCTAAATCTTTAATATAATCTTTAACATAATTATTTTGCGTTTTTAGATTTAAAACTATAATGTCATAATTCTCTTCAAAAGTATTAGATATTTTTTTACATATTTTTTGATTTAAATTACAACTTTTTTTATAATCATGAATTAAGGGAAAAAACTTTTTAGGCATTTTAATCAATGTTGTAAAATCAATTAAAAGTGGAAGATTTTTGAGTGTAATATCTTGGGCATCATATAATAAACCAAATGCTTTGTCTTTAGTAAAAATAATGTTTTTGCTATTTTTTGTTATTTTATCTTTTAATTTTTTGAAAATTTCTCTTTTTTCTTCATTGCACTCTTGAAATGATAGCATTTGAAGAAAATAAAAACTATTTTTGATTTTTTTTATTATGTTTATCTTTTAAAGTTATATTTGGAGCAAAAATTAGAGTAGAGCATGGAGTTTTATATTCTTGTAAGAAATAACGATAATTAGGAATTAGATTTATTATTGATCATGGTTCTAATTCTAATTTTTCAAAATTAAATAGTTTTAAATTATTATTGTTTTTTCTTCTTTTATGTTACTTGATGTTGATGTTTGTGGTTCTTGTTCATTATAATTATTAAAGTTTTTTATAGTTTTTAAAATTTTACTATATTTTTTATCATAAGTTTCTTCAAACTTTTTCATGTAATTTATTTTTTATAAGGTCATCATTTTTCTCTTTATTAAGCTTTTCTATTTTATTTCTTATCTCTTGTTCATATTTTTTGATTTTTTCATTAAGTTCTTTTACTTCAACTTCTAATTTTTTTATTTCTTGTTCTTTATTTTTTATTTCATATTTTTTTCCTTAATTTTATTTTGATTTATTTGTATTTGTTTTTCTCAATTAGAAATTTCAGTTTTTAAAGTTGCTTGCTCTTCTTCCTTTTCTTTAATTAACTTATTGTAGTTTTCTCATAATTCATCTCAATTTTTTTGAATATTATCATGAATTGGGTTAGTTTCAGTTAAGTCTATTACAAATTCAGTAAATTTTCTTCTTTCTTCTGTAGACCCTGAAAAATTTAAAGCACTTTTTTCACTTTCTTGAAAAGTTTCCTTATCTATTTTTTGTGCTTTTTCTTTAAAGCTTTCCATACTTTTTCTAAGACTTTGAATTTCATTGCTTATTTCTTTAATAGTTTTTTCATTCTCACTTATTTTTTTGTGTAAAGATTCATTTCCATGATTGTTGTTGCCTATTTCATCTTCTAGTTTTTTTAGGTCATCATTTTTGGAATTTAAATCTTCTTTATATTCTTTACTTTTTTGTTCTCCATGAGACAAAATAGTTTGATATTTTTGTTGATAATCTTGTTGCTCCTTACCGATTTCATCTATTAAAAAATTGAATTCTTTTTCAAGAGTTATTATTTTTGCGTTAAGGTATTCAATGTTATTTTTAATGTCATCTACTGAATTTGTTGTAGTTATGTTGGTTGTCTTTGGCATCATTTCTTTTCCCCTTTTTCTTTCAAAAATAAAAAACCATTTACTTTAAAATTAAAGTACTTGGTCAAACACTTTTATTTTTATAACCATATTGTATATAAAGAAAAATACAATAAAAGAAATATGCTTTTGTATTATATTAATGCATAAAATGAGTTTAAATAGTAATTTATATGTAAACCTCTAGTGTTTAAAAAACATTTGTTATTAATGGTTAAAACAGTGTATAAACAATTTATTTCTGAAACAAAATATTAAACTTAACTAATCAAGTGTTCTTATATAGTTATTTTATTAGTTACATAGTTTATTGGATATTCTCGTTGTTAATAATACATTTAGTACAAGTAAACTTAATATTTTTTTCATTATATTTTATTTCTTTAATTCGTTGTTTTCTTTTTTGTTTCATACATTTTTTATGAAACATTTCTAAAATTTTTATATTTCCACTTTCATCTTTAAGTAGGGTGTTATCAGTTTCATTGTGAGAATGAATTTTGAATAGATTTTTATCGTTATCAAAAATTCGTTTTTGACATCATGTACAAAAAATTCTAAAGTATCATCAGCCATTTCAATTTCAGAATCACAATTATTTTTTTCGATATTTAAAATATCATTAATATAGGCTTTGAGTTTTTCTTTATCAACAATTAAATCTCAGCCATTTGATAATGCTTTCTGTTCTTTTAATAAAAAATTACTAACTAGAGTTTTAACTTTTTTAAATATTTTATTTTCACTTTTTAATAAAACATTAATTTTTAATTCGCAGTGAATGATGCAGTTTCTAGTTAATTTTAGCTTTTTATTATTTTCCTTTAAAGAGTAAGAAGTTTGAGTAGTATTAGGTATTTTTTTTTAATACTTTATTAGAATTGATTTCATGGTTATTTATTTCATAACATTCTCTTAAAAACTTAAATATTTTTGTTATCTTTTTATTATATTCTACTTCTTTACTTGGATAAATAGCTATTAATTCATTTCTTAATTCAACTAAATCAATAATAAAATTTTTGACCATCTCTCTTTTCCTATTTTTTCTTTCTAGGTTTTGGTTTTTTACCTGTGGCAAGATAATATCTTTCACGGTCAGCATTAGCTAATTCTTGATATGGTTCTTTATCAATAATTTCTAATTCAATTCATAATTTGTTCATTTCTTTTACAAGGGCTGCTGGTTTTAATTCATGATGTTTTGCCTTAAATTCTGTTCTTTTTTCTTTTAGAAAAAAGAAATAAGCATTCATGGGAGCCTTTGGAGCATTTGGATCTTTTTGCTTTTTAGTTTTTGTTGTGGTTGCATTACTTTTTACTGCTTTAGCCATTGTTAATACCTCCAATATATTCGATAATGTTTTTATGTTTATTATATTAGATTATAGAAATAAAACCTTAATGAAGCATATGAATAGTTATATTGAATCCTTTGATAAGGGTGAACACCAAAAATATAAAACAAATGAAAATTAATATTATTAAATATAATAAGTGTTATTATTAAAACTATCTATCAGTAAGATAGCATAAAATAATGACTAAATTCTAATGATAGTTACTAATTTACTTTTCTTTACTTAGATTTTCCATTATCTAGTATAAGTTTTAATTATAACTTTAATTTGCGTTATAATTATATTATTAGTAACCATTAGGTATAATTAAATTTGAAAGGAAGTATTTTCTACATGAAAATCGGAATTATTGGCGCCACAGGTAAATCGGGTTTAGCTTTAACTAAAGAAGCATTAAAACAAGGATATCAAGTTGTTGCTATTACAAGAAATCCAACACAAATGCCTAATTTAGACAATAATTCTCGTTTAACCATCCGAAAAGCTGATGTTACTAATAAAAGTACCATTAAAAATGCTATTAATGACATTGATGTGTTAATTAGTGCTTATGGTCCAACAATTGATAGTCCACAATCTATTCATGAAAAAGTAGCAATAACTTTAATTGATATTATGCATGATTGTCCTACTATTAAACGCCTTTTAGTCGTTGGTGGGGCAGGTAGTTTATAAATGATAAGGGAGAAATATTAGTAGAAACTAGTGCTTTCCCTGAAGAATGAAAAGAACATGCACGAATGCAAGCACAATCATTAGAAAGATACCGTAAACTGGACTTACTTTAGTCCATCACTAATGTATTTACCAGAACTACCAACTTCTGGTAAATTTAAAATTAGTAATGATTACTTAGTTGTTAATAAAGAAGGTAAAAGTGAAATTAGTTATGGTGATGCTGCTGTGGCTATAATGGTTAAATCTGAATCTAACTGCAAATCAAAGATTATAAACATGACTTAGATAAATTTATTAAAATACTTTAATCTTTTATATAATTAAAATTTTATTAATTATTAAATTAAAATCAGGTAAAATTTAGTTATAGTTCAAGTTGCTAATATTCACTTTATTATTAACTTAAAAGAATTAATCTTTTACAAAAATGTTTAGACCAACACAAGGATTAATTTGAACATCATAAATATTTATATAGAGAAAGAGTGATAACATGAATAAAACCATTCAAACTGACAAAGCTCCTTTTGCTATTGGTCCTTATAGTCAAGCGATAGTTGCTGGTGACTTCTTATACATTTCCGGACAACTACCTATTAATAGCGTTACAGGTGAGTTTGCTGGGAAGGATATTACTACTCAGACTAAACAGTGTTTATTAAATATTAAAGCCATTTGTGAAGCTGCTAAAATTACTTTAAACCATATTGTAAAAGTAAATATTTTTTTACAAGACTTAAACCATTTTATGGATATGAACGTTGTTTATGGAGAGCTATTTGGTGACCATAAACCAGCAAGAGCTGCTGTGCAAGTTGCTCGTATTCCTAAAGATGCTTTAATTGAAATTGAAGCTATTGCTTACTTAAAATAAAAACTTAATGTTGTCTACTTATTTACAAGTAGACAATTTTTTAATTATTTTTCAAAATTTATTAACTTAATGGTTACCCATTAATTTTAGTGTTTGAATAAAATAAAAAAAATCTTAACGTTTAAAATTAAGACTTGTAAAAAGAATAATAAAAAATTTGGCATTGTGCTATTTTCCCATTGCTGGTATTTTCGCCGCTGGAGTGCTTAACTGCTGTGTTCGAGATGGGAACAGGTGTGGCCACTCCGCCATTGACACCAAATAGTTTACAGCAATTGCTCCCTAAAAACTAGAAATAGACATCTTTAAATTTGATTACTTTTGATTTGCAATAGAGAATATCTTTAATAAATCCTCGATCTATTAGTATCAGTAAGCTAAACAC
>NZ_JAQYTS010000013.1 GCF_030913225.1 Spiroplasma sp. AdecLV25b | reverse complement strand
ATAATTATATGTGTTTCAATATAATGAGGTGATACAATGGAAAGCAACAAAAATAATGTAGATGATAAGGTAGATTCAAAATCATTAGACGATAGTATTGCTGGTAAAAATAAACCAAAAAGGATTATTAAAAAGAAAAAAGCTGAAGAATATTCAGAAGATACAGTAAATATAACATTGTATTATGAAGTGTCAAGTACTATATATAACAGTTTGGCTAATTTAGTGGTTAGAAAAGCTATTATGAGTGATGAAAATTTGATAAAAATTTTAGAATTACAAATTTCTAATTTATTTTTTCTTGAAATAGAATTAGTGCAACAGCTGAACAATAAAAAATATGCTATTGAATTTTTACAAATTATTTCTAATTTAATGGATCGTAGTTTTAGTGTAACTAAAAGTTCAAGAAAAAATCGTATTGAAATTTTAGAAGAACGTAACTTATTAATTGTTTCAATCACTAATAGTTGTAAAACTATCGAAAGAGAAAGTCTTGAAAGAATTAGACAGTTTGATAATGAGACACTGGTACAGTTAACTGATCAAATCGCAGCATTAAATAACTTTAGTGATGATAATATTAGTCCAACAGTATCTGTATCAAATCCTAATATGGATAACAACTTTGCTTCAAATCCTATGTCTGGTTACCAATTAAATAACAGTATGCCTAATATTAATAATTTAGACAATGCTAATTTAGCAAAATTAGGAGTTTTACCACAACACCCTGCGACAAACCCTAAATTCTATCCTTATGTAAGTAAACCAAAATCAATTCCTTTATTAAAGAAAATATTGTGTGGTTTTTTATTGTTAACAGTACTATTGTTAACAGTAACTTATATAATGACATATTTTGTAACAAGTAACTTCGTTATTAAAGCAGGTGGTTCTGCAGTAGATTATAATTTTGGACAAAAATCTCAATCTGTTATTTTTTCAATTATTACTACATTATTATTTGGGGGCGGATTTGTTTATTATATTTTAAAACCCGCTAAATTAATTCGTGATACTTATCGAATATCGTATTTCCTATTAATAATGGTAATTTTCTGAATTATTTATTCAGTCGCTAATATTGTTTTAATGACAACAGATAACTCTTTAACAGCAACTTTTGCTAGTTTCTTAGCTGATAAAACTGATAGCATAGATAGTAATGCTTTATCATGACTAAAAAGTTTATCAACTTTCCAAGCATTTAAAATTTTAACATATGTTTCAGCAGTTTCAGCAGTACCGTCAGTAGTTATTGGTTTAGTAATTGCTATTCTTAATCCAAAACGTGATAACAATAAAATTATTAGAGCTAATTCTGAATATCAAAATGCTATTAATAGTGCACTAAATGGTAAATCATACGAAATGGATCCATCATTATTTGACGACAATGATGACAGTGATAAAAAAATAAAAACTGGTTATAAATTTTGAAAAGATAGCGATTTGTTTAAATAAAAATAATACATAAAACAATAAAAATATTTTTATTTATACAATTAGATTTAAATGTAATTAACAGTTTGATAGGTTATTAATAGTTCATTTGAGTTTGTAGCAATATAAATATTACTGTTAAATCCACTTTTTAAAATATCTGGAATTTTATTTTATCCCATTCTGTTTCTGTTTCTGTTACTGTGTCGGTGTCTTTGTTGATTTTGTATAGTTTTCCATCATTGCTTCCAGCATATATGGTGCCGTCGATGCCAGTTGTTAATTTTCGTATTATATCAGGTATGGTTGAAGTGATATCAGTTATGGCATCAGTACCTTTGTTGATTTTGTATAATTTTCCATCATTGCTTCCAGCGTATATGGTACCATTAATGCCAATTGTTAGACTTTCTATTTTTGTAGTAATATTTGTAATAACTTTAAAATGTGTTACTGTAAAGTTAACATTAACATCATCACCTGTATATTTCCTACCATTACTAGAAACTTTAGCTCCGCTATTAGTTATATCAGTAACTTTTATAGCATTAATGTCAATATCCTTATTATTAGCTTTAATAGCTCGTTTTATAGTATTTTCTTTTGGGATAGCATTAAGGCCAATATAAAGGTTTGATAAGTCCTTTACTTTTAAAATACTATTTAAAATGCTACTACAACAAACGCAACAACTAGCAGCAGTACCAATTGAGGAAGTCGAAAAAACTAGTGCTAAAAGTATTCATAAAATTTTCTTCATAAGTTTCTCCTTTAAAAGTTTCTATTGTTAATTATAATTAATAAATTTTTTTAATTTGTACTAAAAGTAGTGATACATGAAAAAATGTTATTTACTTATATCAGTTACACTAAAAAGTTTTTTGATTAATCAAAAAAATATTATACGTGTAAGTTAATTTTTATAAATATTCAACCCTCTACTTTTTTCTGCGAAATTAAAAAATAATACAAATAAATGTACTTTGTATTTTTATTCAAAAATATGTTTTTTTGTTACTTATAAATGATAATATATGTATGTATTAGTTATATTCAGAGAAAAGTATATATTTTATAATTTTTAGGAGGAAACTCATGGAAAAATTAATAAATGCAGAGAACATTGAAAAAACGTATGAACAAATTAAAGATAAAATTAGTAAAACCAGTTTAATCAAAGCTGATAAATTTTCATCATTTTCAGGAAATAATGTCTTTTTAAAATTAGAAAATTTACAAAAAACTGGAAGCTTTAAAATCAGAGGTGCTTTAAATAAAATTCTTAATTTAAATGAAGAACAACAAGCCAAAGGCTTAATTGCTGCTAGTGCTGGTAATCATGCCCAAGGTGTAGCATTAGCTGCTAGAAGCTTAAATTTAAAATCAAAAATAATTATGCCCATAACTGCGCCATTGGCAAAGATTGAAGCTACTAAAGAGATGGGGGTTCTAAATGTATTGTCCAACTTCATGGTACTATGTTCGATGATGCAATGGCAGAAGCAATAAGAATTGAAAAAGAAGAAGGTTTAACTTTAGTTCATCCTTATGATGATAATTTCGTTGTTAATGGTCAAGGTACTATTGGTTTAGAAATATATGAGCAAATGCAAGCATTAGGTAATGATATTGACTATTGTTTAGTTCCTATTGGAGGTGGAGACCTTTTAAGTGGTATCTCAACATACTTAAAATGTAAAAACCCTAACATTAAGTTTATTGGAGTTGAAGCTGAAAATGTTGATTCATTTAAACAAGCGTTAAAAAATGGCAAACCATTTAAAATTCAAGCTAAAAGTTCGATTGCTGATGGAATTGCTGTTAAACAAACTGGTGAATTAACTTTTAAAATTTTAAAAAATAATGTTGATGAAGTCGTAACAGTTAGTGAAGAAGAAATTTCTCAAGCCATGCTATTTTTATTAGAAAAATGTAAAGTAGTAACTGAGGGTAGTGGTGCTGTCAGCGTGGCTGCTATTCTTTCAGGTAAACTTGATAAAATTATTGGTAAAGGTAAGAATGTTGTTTGTTTAATTAGTGGTGGTAATGTTGATATTACTACTTTAGGAACTATTATTAATAGTGCGTTAATTAGTTCTCATCGTCGTGTACCATTCTCAGTTAATGGAAAAATTAGTAATAATACAATTAATGAGATTGTTAATATTATTACTAAAAATGGTGCATCCATTTATAAGATTCATAGTAGTTTTGATCGAAATAAATTAGATATTAGTAACTTTAGTATTTTTGTTGTTATGGATACATCTGATGAATATCAAAAAAATAAAATTTTTAATGAAATAAGACAGTCAAATTCTAATTTCACCTTATTAATAAAGTAAAATAAATATAGAAATTAAAAATAACTGTTCAAATTACTGAACAGTTATTTTTAATTTATTTAGTTTGTGCTAATTTAGACATAATTTTTGATTTTTTATTAGCGGCTTTGTTAATGTGATAAATACCTTTAATAACAGCTTTATCAATTAAACTGCATGCTTGACTAACAAGAGTTGGAGCAGTTTTGTTTTTATCTTTAATTGCTACCTCTGCTTTTTTAAAAGCAGTTTTAATTTTAGCTTTGTAACTTTTGTTAATTTCATTTCTTTTTTCATTAGTTTTAATTCGTTTGATTTGTGATGCAATGTTTGCCATTTTTTTCTCCTTATGATTTAAATAATTTATAAATTGATTACAACAAAAATAATTATAACAAAAATACTAAATGTTGTATAATTTTTTTAATATTTTCAGTATAATTATTATGTTAGTGTTTTTGTATGAAAATATAACAAGTTAGTAGGGTAGTAGTAGGTGGTAAAAAATGAGTTACTATTATCGTAACCCTTATCAATTTTCTTATCATGGCTTTGCCCGCATTAGAACGAGACTAAAGTTGCAAGACCTAACTGAGATACAAGTGCGTGAGCATTGCTTAAAATTAATCAGTGAATCTCATTATATTGAAGAAACTAGAAGTTATAAATATATTAGAGTTAATAAAACAAATCTTTATTTTGTAATTAAAAAAGATACAAATTTAATTTTAACAATTTCACCCATGAGTCCTACTAAACTGTTAACAGTTATTGAGGAAAATTTATAAATAAAAAAGGTGATAAATATGAATAAATTAGCTAGTTCATGATGAATGTTAGCTCTAATTGGAGTAGTTGTAATAATTTTTATTCTAACAACTATATCATCAAAAAAGAAGAAAAAAGAAGTAAAATCACGTCGTCAAAAAGAAGTAAAACAAGTTATTAAAACTTTTATGCGCGAAGAATTGCAATTGCAACACAAAACTATTGAATTTGAGCAAGTAGTTTCACGTAGTAGTAAAGAATTCCGTTATCGTGATGTTTTTGATGTAATAGTGAAGTTATATGATTCTAAGAAAAATGACTTATATGCAACAAAAGCTTTTGAAGTTGAAGGATTTACGAAACAACTTTCAAAAAAAGAATTTGAAACAATTTGAAAAGTAAACCGCGAACTAGTTCTAGATGAAACAATTAAAAGTATTCAATTATCAAAAAAACGTAGTAAAAAAGTTAAGATGTCACGTAAAACTGCAGAAGAAAAAATTGCTATTAAAAAGGAAAGTGAAGCAGTAAAAATTGCTTTAGCTGAAGAAAGAATTCAAGAAAAAGCCGAGAAAAAACGTGCTAAAAATTTTGAAAAACCAAAAACTGCTATCCAAGATAAATTTTCTGGTTGAAAAGAAAAACAATAAACTATTAGATTTGTCAGGTAATAAGTTATGAAAATTTACAAAGATGATTATAAACACTTTCGCACTTGTCAAAAACTTTCATGGTTTTTAAAAGGTAAAAATTATAAGTTAGCAAAAAGTTTAATTGAAGAAAAATCTATTATTAATTTCGTAGAATTAACACATACTGAAACTAGTAGTAAATTTAATACAAATTTAATTACAATTGCTGACTTTCAAGATAACCAATTTTATAACTCAGAATCATTTGATAGCCAAAAAGATGATTCTGAATTTTATCTTGGAGAAACGATTGCTGATGGAGTTGAAACAGGTAAGTATGCTCAAGACTATTTTAAACGCAAGTTTACTAGTTTTAATTTAGAAAATTATGATTATATTAAAACCATGGAAATTATTAATGACAAAGCATATGATGTCTTATTTGAACCACGATTTGAATATGACGGTTGTATTACTAAATGTGATATCTTAAAACGTAATAATGATGGTTGAGACTTAATTGAAATAAAAGCTGTGACATGGGTTAAAGAAGAACATATGTGAGATTTACTTTATCAATACGATATCTTAACTAAATGTGGCATTAATATTGCTAATACCCATATTATGTATATTAATAATAATTATGTTCGTCAAGAAACTTTGGATTTAGATGAATTATTTATTCCTAATGGTACAACATGACAAAAAAGCCCTAAAACTAAAAAGAATTTTAATTTATATGATTCAATTCAAGATGAACTTTTAAAATATAATTTACAACTAGAATATCAAAAATTACGTAATATCATGGAAATGGATGATAAAGAAACGATTATAGCATTTTTAACGTCACCTTATTGCCATGAAAATGATACAACTTTTTGCTCTCATATTTTCAAATATTTTCCTATTCATAATAGTATTTTTGAATTATACCGACTACGAAAAACAAAAAAGGCGTTATGATATTATGAAGAACAACTATTAGCAATTAATGATGAACGAATTTGACCATTTATAACTAAGTCTGATTTACATTTACGTCAATATGATGTTATTAAAAATGGTGAAAAATTAATTGACCCCAATAAATTTGTTGATTTAAAAATTGAGTACAAAAAATATCAATATCCAGTTTATATGTATGACTTTGAAACTATGAAATCAGCCATTCCTAAATTTAAAAATTCAACACCATACCAACAAATTCCTTTTCAATATTCTATCCATGTTTTATTAAACCCTGATTTTGATTTTAAAACTAATTATAACATTGTTCATTATGAATTTTTAGCTGATGGTAATAGTGACCCGCGTTTTTTATTAACCAAGAACTTATGTCATGATTTACTTAAAATTCATGGTCAAGGTACGTATGTTGCTTATAATCAATCTTTTGAAAAATCAGTAATTAAAAAATTAGCATTTTGATATCCTGAATTCAAACATCAATTAGCACAAATTCATGATGGTACCATTGACTTGCAAGATTTTTTCAAAGGATTTAAAATTTATAAAGAACAATTTTATGGTTCTTTATCAATTAAAAAAACTTTACCTGCTTTTGAATCTGCTTTTTCATATGAAGATTTAGCTATCAAAAAAGGTGATATGGCATCAGAAGCTTTTCGTCGTCGAGTAGAAGATAATATTAGTTTAACTAATTGAAATCATAACTTTCGTGATAATATGTTAAAATATTGTGCTCGCGATACATTAGGCATGGTAGTATTATTTTGACATATTAAAGTTATTATTGAGAATTATCAAATACAGTTGGATGATGAGGTTTTAATTGTAAAATAAAATCTAAGGATGCTAAATACTTTCTTAGTAAGGGATATTGGGCGCATCACTTTAACCCTTAGATTCATAATTGGATAACAAAGAACGATATAACTATCGTTCTTTTTTTGTTAAGAATTAAATCCACTGTCATAGAAGTCAAATTGTGAGTACGAAATGTAAATACTTCTATATCAGGATAAAAGCGTGATTTTAAAATATTAATAGAATTGTTAAATTATCTAATTGAGATTGATTTATATT
>NZ_JAQYTS010000024.1 GCF_030913225.1 Spiroplasma sp. AdecLV25b | reverse complement strand
ATCCTTATGAAAATGTACCTTTTGATAGATTAGAAAATGCTAGATTAAGAGGAGAAACTGTTCATAAAGTAGCAGAATTATATTTTAAAAATATTAATATTAATAATATAAAAGATAAATTATTAAATAATATTAAACATTTATTTAATAAAAATTATTTACAATATTACCTGTATGATTAACAAATGTTCAATTCTTATCATTAAAACCATTTTCTAATCGAATACGATAATTATTACCATTAATAGTTGCAATATTAGTTATTGAGTATTGCCCTGCTAATTGATAATTATTTTTACCAAATTGGTTAATTAATCAAGCACGAAAATTGTAATTTCATTTTTGAATTTCATCGTTAGCATCACTATCAGGAGATGTGATAATTTGATTATCAGAAATTAAATCTTTTTGGTCTTTAGTTAATTTAGTTGCAAGAAAAAAATGATTTTCAATTGCTTGGAATCCTTTATCGCTAATCATACCTCGAAATGCATTAATATTATATTTATACATATTACTTTGATTTAAACTGGTGAAAACGTTATTAACATTTTCTCTACTATTAAGGGCATTATTAGTTAAAAAAACGGCTAAAAAAATTAATATAAAAATTCCAATGAAACTAAATCACTTTTTTCAAATCATCTTTAATTGTTTTTTAAAACTAATATTTGGATAGTTATATACTAACTTTTTATTATTTTAAATTCCTAGAGTGAACTTAGAATAGTTCTCATTTTATAGCAATTATTATTTAAATAGTAGGTCAGACATCATGATTAGATCTAGTAATTTCAAATTCTGTATAACCATATTGGTTAGTACTCATAGAAAAAGCATTACCATTAATATTATTAGATTTTTTTCTGTTGTTGTTAATTCATTATTAAAATATGAAGTAGTTTTATTAAACCTGTTACTATAAATAACATTAATAGCATGAGTTAAATGTGAATAACCAATAAAAAATTTCATTAATTCATTAGGCTTTTGAGGGTAATCTTTTTCGGCATTAAAATATTTTGTTTTGCCAGAAATCTAGCGCATTATTCAATCAAAAGGTTTATGAAGTCTGATTTGTAAATATGTTGGCATGTTTTTAAATAATTTACTACCATCTACATAACCAAAATAAAGTTAAAAGCGACGTAATCCTAATTTAAATTTTCGCACTTGAGATTACAATTTGGGAAAATTCCGACATTAGTTTTCAATCATTTCTTACGACCAACAATAATTTTCTTCACTTCACAGGTAAATTTTTACATTTTTATCTCAAAAATAAGATAAAATATTAGTATTAAAGAAAAAGGTGAACCAATGTCATTTCAACAATTCAATTTACAACCATGATTAATTGCTAATTTACAAAAAGAAAAACTTATCACTCCCACACAAGTGCAAACAGAAATTATCCCACTTGCTCTAAATAACCAAAATTTAATTATTCAAAGTCCAACTGGCAGTGGTAAAACCCACACTTTTTTAATTCCGATTTTAAACAAATGTGACACTACCATTAAAGCTACCCAAGCAGTTATTATTGCTCCAACCAGAGAACTCGCTCAGCAAACATTTAACTTTTGTAAAGCGTTAATTAAAGACCAAGATATTACTATTGCTTGTTTAGTTGGTGGAAAAGATATTAATCGCCAAAGTAATAATTTAACCCATAATCAACCACAAATTGTCATTGGTACTCCAACTAGATTAAAAAAATTATATGAATTAAATATGTTAGCAATTACTACTACTAAAGTTTTAGTAATTGATGAATGCGATATGCTCTTTGAAATGGGTTTCATGGATGATTTAGACTTTTTAATTTCTAAAATTCACCAACAAGTACAAATCATGACTTTTTCAGCAACGATTTTACCACAACTTGCTAGTTGATTAAAAAAATATATGACTAATACAACAACTATTACTATTGCCAATAAATCTCAACAAATTCGTCATGTTTTTATTAATCGCCATCATCAAGATGTTAAAAAACAATTACAATCTTTACTGTCGATGTTTGATCCATATCTATGCTTAATTTTTGTTAACAATAAAGATGAAATTAAGACCATTGGTGATATTTTAATTAAACTAGATAAAAAAGTAGCACTCTTACATGGTAGATTACCAGCTCGTGAACGAGCACAAACTTTCAAACGAATTAAAAACTTTGATTATCAATACGTTATTTGTTCTGACATCGCAGCACGTGGCATTGATATTGAAGGAGTATCACATGTTATTTCTTTACAATTACCAACTAATAATATGGAGTATTATTTTCACCGTGCTGGAAGAACTGGACGTGATAAATACTCTGGTATTTCTTATGTCTTCTATGACAAAAATGATAACTCAGCACTCCGTAAATTAAAAAATTTACACGTTCCCTTAGAATACTATAAAATTAAAGATAATAAGTTAGTAGTAGAAATTACTAATGAAACTATTATTCGCAAAGGCAAAAAAAACCAACCTAACAAAGAAGAACAATACATTATTAATAAATTTAAAGCCAACAAAAAAGTCACGCCCGGCTATAAGAAAAAATTAAACCGTGATTTAGAAGCAGTTAAAAAAGAAACTAGACGCCAGCACATTAAAGCATCAATTAAAAAAATAAAAAAAACGGAAGCCATTGCCCGTAGAAAAAAATTATTTGAAGAATCTAAATAACGAAAGTTGGATAAATTAATGAAAGTAAAAGAATTAATTATTGGTTGCCACGTTGCGATGAAAGCACCTAAATATTTACTAGGAGCACTTCAAGAAGCGCTTAGTTATGGTGCCAATGCTTTTATGATTTACACAGGGGCACCACAAAATACCATTCGTAAACCAACCAAAGATTTATTCATTACTGAATTTCAACAAGCGTTAAAAACTAATAATATTAGTATTGATAACGTTATTGTTCATGCCCCATATATTATTAACTTAGGTAATAGTGTCAAACCTAGTACTTTTCAATTGGCAGTTGATTTCTTACGTACTGAGATTATCCGATGCCAAGACATTGGCATTAAAACCTTAGTTTTACATCCAGGTGCTGCTGTGGGAGCATTACCGCAAGTTGCTTTAGAACAAATTGTGAAAGGACTAGACGCTGCTTGTTTACCTAATCAAACTTTAAAAATTGCTTTAGAAACGATGTCAGGTAAAGGTAGTGAAGTAGGAATTAATTTTGAACAATTACAATACATTATTAATAATGTTAAACAACCTAACTTAATTGGTGTTTGTTGAGACACTTGTCATTTATCTGATGCAGGTTATGATTTAAATAATAATTTAGATGAGGTTATTAATAAGTTTGATAATCTAATTGGCTTAGAAAAATTATTTGTTATGCACATTAATGATTCTAAAAATCCACTTGATAGTCATAAAGACCGGCATGCCAATTTAGGAATGGGTTATTTAGGTTTTGAAACTTTAATTAATATCATTTATCATCCTAAGTTAATTAACAAAGTTAAAATTTTAGAAACACCATGAATTAATGGCCAACCACCATACTTGCATGAAATCAAAATGATTAGAACTAAACAATATAATAAAGACATCTTATTAGCATTAGAGGAAAAATAACATGAAAAAAATTGGTATTTTGGGTGGTACTTTTGACCCGTTTCATAATCAGCATTTAAATATTGCCAAAACTGCTTATCAAAAATTACAATTAGATGAAGTATGAATTTTACCAACCAAACAAAATCCCTTAAAAGATAGTGTTAGCGCAACTAATGAGCAACGAGTAGCAATGATTAACTTAGTCATTAACGATTATCCATGATTAAAACTTAACGAATATGAATTGACAAATAGTGAACCTAGTTATACTATTAATACTGTTACTTATTTTACTAACACTTATTGTAACTATAAATTCTATTTTATCATTGGTTCTGATAATTTATACACTTTAAACCAGTGGCAGGGCATTGAGCAATTAATTAATTTAGTAAAAATTGTTGTTGTTAATCGTCCCCATTTTCGGAAAACTTTAGATTTAATGAAAAAATATCAATGTCGTAACTTAGTTGTTAGTCCAAGTAGTGACATTAGTTCTGCCAAAATCAGGAATGGCGAAGTTATAAATCAACTTGATAGTAGGGTAAATAATTATATTAATGATAATTTATTATACAATAATACTAGGTTGCAATTTAATTTAGATGAAAAACGAACACAACATTGTTTTAATGTTGGTGAAATGGCACGAAAATTGGCTATTCACTATAAAATTAATCCTATTCACGCCCAAATTGCTGGTAATTATCATGACCTTTGTAAACAGTGAAGTAAAGGCAAAATGACAAGGTATTTAACGAAATATAATAAAGATATACTACGAGAACCGTTTCCAGTTTGACACGGTTATGTAGCAGCATTATATTTAAAAAATCATTATCTAGTTACTAATGACTCTATTATAAATGCGATTGCTAAACATACTACTGGTGCTATTATGATGACAGAATTAGATTTAATAGTGTTATTAGCTGATAAAATTTCTATCGAGCGTTCATCACCTCATGTCGAACAATTACGAACACTAGCATTTAAAGATTTAACTTTAGCCTTTAAATTTTATTTAAAAACCTTAAAAACTTATTTGGAATCAAAAAATCAACCACTAAATAAAAAATTTTTAACAATTTATGAATCATGAATCAATAAGGAGTAACAATGATGGCAGAAAAAAATAACAAAAAATCGAAACTGATAAATGGTGATGAAATTAATGTGCAACCAGAAAATAAATCAGTAGTAGCAAGTCTTAACAATAACCAAACTGCAGAAAATAAAAAACAGAAAAAACGGGATAAATCTAAAAAAGGAATTTCAGGTTTTAGTGAGACATTATATTTTTAACATTTTTAAATTTGATGAAATAAAGTTAACTTAAAATCTTTCGTATTAACAAAATCATTATTAGTAAAAGAAATTTGATAATGATTACCATTTAATTTATTTAACATTTGATAACTTAATACAGCACTAGTTATTCCATTATCTTCTTTATATTTTTTCATTTTCACATCACTAATCATAAAATAAGTAGTATTACTCATATCAAAATATTTAGTATATTCATCTTGATATAATCTTTCTTGTTCGGTAATCATATTATTAATAATGCCTGGATGGTTCTTATCACCTTGGATAATCCCTAGTAGTTGATTAATACTACTGTTTGGTGTATTAAGTCATGCACTTAAACTATCCAAAACACTACCAACTTTAAAAGTAGTTTCACCATTAAACTGAACACCTAATATTGTTAACACTTCTTTGACATTATGAGTAGTAGTACTTGGATTATCAATAATATCTTTAATATCATTAAGAGCAGTGGTAAATTCTGTTTTATCAACCGTTAAATCTAAATATTTAGATAAATCTTGCAATTTAATGACAGGATTAGTTGTTAAATATTTATTAGTAAAATCAAGAACTTTATTAATATAATCATCAATAGGAATTGATTTTAAAGCATCAGTTAAACTATCAGCAACTTTAGTGGCAATGTCATGAATACTAATAATAAATGAAAATTTAGAAAAAATTTCAGGCAAAGTTCAATACGAAGTTACTGGTCAACCTGTCGCTTTAATCACAATATCTTCACCAAATGGTCCACCTAACAAATCAGATATTAATGAAATTAAATCATTATGGCCTGCTGATGATAGTAAATGTTGTAATTCCAGTAATACTGTTTTGATAGCAATATCTTTATTAGCACTATCATCATTTCAAGTAACACTGTTAATTCCTAAAGTAGGATTTTCCATTTTTAATACTTTTGCTTTTAGCACCGGAACTATTGTTTTAATTAAATATGGCAATGCAGCAGGTGTATTAACAATTTTACTAATAGTATCAGTAAATGTCTTAAGAAAACCATCAGTATTAAAACCTGTTGGTAGTAAACCAACTGTAGTTGTAATATTATCAGCTATCATATCACCAATATATTTTCCTGAAATTAATTTAAAAATATAATTAAAATTAACACCAGCCATGTACTCATAAAACTGTGTTCAGTTTCAACCACTAGCTCTTGTTTCAACATAATGTCAATTATCATAATCATTAAGCTTTTGTCATGCTTGAGCATATGTACCTTTTTTTGACATATAATCTTTCATTTTTGCTAGTAAATTATCACCACTAAAATCTTGTGGTTGATCTCAATCACTTAACAGTTCTTTAACTGCGCTTGTTGCCATTGGCAAATAAGTACTGTAAGATAAATAATTATCAATATTAGGGATTAGTCCTTTAACAAGTTTTAAAGCAGTATCTATTAAATCAACATTTTTATCTTGTGATAAAAAACTATTATTTAAATAACTTTTAACCATTGGTAAATAAGTGGCATATTTTTGATAACTACTAATATTTTTGGTTATTTTATCAATACTATCTTGATTAGCACCATGGCGTTGGAACAATGGTTGGATTGTGTTAATGCTATTACCATCTAAATTGGTTGTTCAATTTTTAATAAAATCATTACCAGAATTATCACCTGTCAAATTATTAATATACTTGCTTTGGTTTTGTCCATACATATTGTTTAAAAGGTCGTTAGTATTAAAATTTTGATTTTGACCAATTAACAATGATTTACCAACAATTGATGTTTCATTAGCGTATTTAGTAGCGGTTTGATTATCAACGTTACTACTAGTAAGATTAATAATTTGATTGTTAGCTTCATTAAAATTAACAACAAAAACTAAGGCAGTAAGACTAGAACTTGTTAATAAACTAGTTGCAAAAAATAAATTTAATTTTCTTTTCATGAAAAAGTACTCCGATGATATAGATTTTATTATATATTATATCGTATTATTTTTTCCTTTGCTACTCTAGTTTAGAATTAGGTTAATTAAATGTCATTATCATTGTTGAATTGTAAGCAATTAATTGCGAAAAGTGACAAGAAATATAAAATTAATCAATGGGTAACCGAAGTCTCACATTGATTATTAAGAACCATTAGGTTCTCTTTTTTATTATCAAAATCATAAATTAACACGTATCTAAACTATTGCTTTATTTAATTTTTAAGTCTAATATTACTAAGTATTATTATTTAAAAATTTTAAAGGAGAAACAAAGTTTAATGTTAACAAGAAAATATGGTTTATTAACCGTAACTATGATGGCTATTAGTGCTACTTTAGGTTCATCAATCTTAATAGCCTTTGGTCAAGTAGCATATCAAGCCCAATATAATCCCATTTTAATGTTATTAGCATGAATTATTGGGGCTATACTAATCATTCCCGGACTACTATTATTTGCCGAAACAACTAGTAGTTATCCTGAAAATGGAACTGCTTATACATGACTAAAAAAAGCTAAATTTCAAGCAACAGCCTTTTGATTTGGATGAATCTTAGTATTATTAGTAGCAGCAACTGCGATTGCTAGTGCAACAATTGCATGTGGTAATTTAATTGCTAGTTTAGCAGCAATTACTAATCCATGACTTATTAAATTAATAGGAATTGATGTCTTAGTAATAATGGGTTTAACTCATATTTATACAAAAAAAATAGTAGGAATTTCACAAACTATCTTTACAGTTTTAAAATTCATTCCCATTTTATTGGTAATGATACTAGCGATTGTTTATGGGAGTCTTGCTAATTTTGAAAAACCAGAAGTTACTAAAAATTTACATCAATTATTTTTAACTTCTTATATGCTATTACCAGCCATGGCGATGACCATGTTTGCCTATTCAGGAATTGAAGCTGTTACGTATGTAGCAGGTGAAATTAAAGAACCACGCAAAAATATTATTCGTGCGAAAATTATTGCTATTTTAGTAGTAGTTGGTGTTTATGTAATTTTAGCTGTTGCCATTATAACCATTAATATTAGTAACAATTTAAATGCTTTTTCAAACAATTTATGGAGTGAAGCTATTTTAAGTAGTAAAACAATTCCTCACGGTTTTGCTTTAGCGTTTAATATCTTATCAATTGTTATTTTCTTAGGTTCACTCAATGCCTTCTTGCTTTACCATTCACGAATGGTTCATAAGTTAGCCCAAGAACATGACTTGTTTAATATCTTTAGCAAGACTAATAATCCTACTAATTCACCTTATTTAGCCATTGTTTTATTAATGTTGTTATCATCAGTTTATGTATTATGAGACCAGTTGTATAGTGTTGTTACTTACTTCATTATTGCCACAACGGTTTTACAATTTATTGCTTTTAGTGTCGCGTTAAAATTACGTTATCAAGATTCAACATATAAACGTATGTTTAATAATTTTTGATATTGAGTTTTATTTTTATCAACTATTATTGGTAATATTTTATGTTTAATCGGTGCTATTATTTCTATGTATGTCTTTGCCCGTGATAGTCATGATTGATGAATCTTGTATAAATGCTTCATTGTTTGTGGAGTATTAGTAGCAGGGTTTCCTATTTACTATATTAAAGAATTTACTAAAAAACGCATGATAATTAACAAGCAAAAACAAGAAACTTTAAAACAATAAAAATATGGATAACATTTTAAAATGTTATCCATATTTAAATTAATCATAATTAAAGTTAAGATTATAAATCATGATAAAATCACCATACATAAAAGGAAGAAAATATGGGGTAAATTACAAATTATTAAGATAAACATGATTATTATACTAATGTTATTAACATTATTTTAAAAGTAAAACAAATAAGTTATAATTTGAGGGTGTTATTACGATGAAAAAAAATAAAAAACTTAATAATAAAATTAACTTAAAATCAAGATTAAATTCTATAATAAGTACAGCAATAATTACAACCACAACTGCTGTTAGTTCTGATGAATAGCATTTACCTGTTACAGTTCCTGAAAGTTTACAACTAGTTTTTTATTTTTGAATAATTTGAACTTGGCTTCAATAAACTGTGACTTTTACCTGAGAGTGAGGTGGGACTTTTATAGTTTGTGCTGGAACAGTATACTCCTTAGTTTCTGGATGTTGTTCAGCAATAGTACCGCTTAAACTTACTTTTACGTTAGTTTTGTCAACAAGAATATCCGTCTCTTCACTTACTTTAATTCCTTGCGTATATAGAAGCAGATACAGTTTCACCTATCTTTTTTGTAAAACTCATAGTTGCTATATTTTGCTCTAAATCATTATAATTTTTTAAAATATTTTCACCGACATACTCAAAAGTTTTATCTTGAGAAATAATTTCAGGGTCCCCAATTGCTTCACCTACAGCATCCGTAGTTTTTAAGTTAGAAAGTTTTACATCTTCAATTTTATCAATTTTTCAACCTGAATAACATTTTATATCTTCAGCATATGCAAAAGCTCCTTGAATATAATCATTAATATTTATAACAGAGTTTTCATTATAAATGTGCGTGGATTCTTTTAAGGGAGATGATAAAAAATTTAACCCGTTAGTAATGGTAATAGAAGAAAATAATATTAGTTTGTTAATCATAATAAACCCCACCTTTGAGTAAATAAAATTATTTTTAGAAAAGTAATTATTCATAATTAATCA
Source organism: Spiroplasma sp. AdecLV25b (assembly GCF_030913225.1). Lineage (GTDB taxonomy): Bacteria > Bacillota_I > Bacilli_A > Mycoplasmatales > VBWQ01 > Spiroplasma_E. The sequence continues at coordinate 4,947 of NZ_JAQYTS010000024.1, read as the reverse complement.
ATAATATATTATTGATTAAGATTTGTTATAGTTTTACATAAAAATGAATCAGAGTATTAAAACATAATTTAAACATTTTTATATGTTGCGATTACTTTTCACTAAAAGTATAACATCTCTAGTAGGAACTATTTTAGAAATTTATATTAAATTTTTAGGAATAGAGATATATGATTAATCTTTTATTTTTACCTTAAAATCTTTACATGTTATATGATACTATATAATCATATAATTAAAAAGAAACAGGTGAATAATATGTTAACTGCTGGTATCGTTGGATTACCTAATGTTGGTAAGTCAACGCTTTTTAAAGCCATTACTAATTCTCAAGTATTAATTGAAAACTACCCATTTGCCACTATAAAACCAAATGTTGGTAGTGTTCCTGTCAATGATGAACGATTTAAAAATTTACTTAAAATTTTTAATCCCCAAAAAATTGTTCCAACTATTTTAGAAATGCATGATATTGCTGGCCTTGTTCGTGGTGCTAGTAAAGGTGAAGGTTTAGGTAATGAATTCCTTGGTAATATTAGAACTGTTGACGCAATTTGTGAAGTAATTCGCTGTTTTGATGATGCTAACGTTAGTCATGTGGAAGGTGAAATTAATCCTATCAATGATTTTGAGACTATTGAATTGGAATTAATTTTTGCTGATCAAGAAGTAATTAGTAAAAGAAAAGAAAAAGTTCGTAAAAAAGCTGAAATTACAAGAGATAAAAAAGGAATTGCCGAAGTTGCATTGTTAGAAAAAATTAATGAAAAATTAAGCCAAGAAATTGCTATTCGTGATCAAGGATTAAGCGATGATGATTTAGAAACAATTAAATCATATAATTTTTTAACTGCTAAACCATTAATTATTATTGCTAATATTGGCGAGAATGATTTAGAAACTAAAACTAATAAATATGTTGAAATATTAAAGCCATACATGAGTAAGAAAAAAATTGAAGTAATTGTTGTTTGCGCTAAAACTGAATGTGAATTATCAGAATTAGAACCAGAAGAGAAAGCAGAAATGTTTAAAGAATTAAATATTTCTGATTCAGGAATTAATCAAATTGTTGTTGCTACTTATCAATTATTAAATTTAGCAACTTTCTTTACAGTAGGTCCTAAAGAAGTTCATGCTTGAACTTTTATTAAAGGTATGAAAGCACCACAATGTGCTGGTATTATTCATACTGATTTTATGAAAGGTTTTATTAGAGTTGAAGTTTATAATTATCAGGATTTAATAACATTTGGTAGCGAGAAGAATGTTAAAGATCAAGGCAAACTACGTTTTGAAGGAAAAAATTATATTTTTCAAGATGGTGATATTTGTCATTTCCGCTTTAATGTTTAAATTAATAATATAAAAATCTAATAGTTTTGTTATAATTAATACGAAAAAACTATTTAGAAAAGGAGAACTTATTTATGTTAAGTAGTGATGTACAAACATTTAATCCTGTTGAATCTAATGAAGATAATTATATTGTTAACAAAAAGACTAAGCGTTTTGATTTAATAAAAAAATTAAAATTAGCCCGTGGTTTATTATTTTGAGGCCCTATTGCCCATATTGCCGGTAGTGTTATTTTTTTAATATTGTTATTAGTAGATGCTGTTGTTAGTAAAAAATTAGGTTTTGAATTAACTAAATTAGAACTAGCATTATCATTATCATATGTAGGAATTGCAGTTTTAATTAATGTTATTTGTTTCATGTTGCCAGCTAAAAAACTAAAAAAGAAGCGTTCAATTCGTATCATTGCCATTTCAACTTTAATTTTATCAACTTTGATTTTAAGTGGTAGTTTCGTATTTTGAGCAATACCTGTGTTATTGTTTTTTTCTTTGATAACATTAGTTATATGGTTATGTGAAATTATCGCAGCTATTATGTTAATTTTAGTAGTTGAAGAATTACCAAATCAAAAATAAAAAAAGTAGGAGCATATTAATGAATAAGATAGATTTAGAAAAACTTGAAACTAAAAAACCAGTTTTTTTCCCTTATGAAAAGAAAATAAAGAAAGCATATTTTGCCTACTTAGGAGTTTGTGCTATACCTTTTATATGAAGTTTTATTTTTTCATTATTTGCTACTATTAATGTTGCTAAGTATCAACTTTATAATTTAAGTCTGACAGATTTTAAATATAATATTTTAAATTTATTATATATTCCTGCGCTTTGTTTATTTTTATTAATAGTTAGTATGCTACTATTAACTTTTGCTCCTAAGGTAAGTAATATTTCTTCTAAGTATAGTAATCGTATGTTTTATATTGCCTTTTGATTTTTAATTCTTAGTACCATGTTAAGTTCAGAAGTACAATTAACTTATATTTCGCAATCAGAAATTTTATGAGGTAGTCATTACAATTGAATTAATCCTATTCTTGCCCGTATCTTTATTATCATTAGTATCTTTTCGATTTTGGTTGTTCAAGTTTACTTTTGAATTATGCGTCGTAAATTTACTTTTATGAATTCAGACTACGAAATTTATACTAATCGTAGTCTGATAAAGCAAAACTATAAAATCAAAAAACAAGAATTAATTCGTGAAAAGAAACAAAAAAAGTTTTTACTTTAAGTAAAAAGTAAGGAGAATTTTAAAAATGAAAAATTGTAATTTGTGATTTATTAGGTTTTTTTTATTATTAGCAGTATTTCTTATTTATCAATTAGTATACTTAATTTTTTTATCGAAAAATTATGAATTAAGAAATTTATATACTAATGGTTTTGAAATAGTTGTTCCTACTTCTAGTTTTAATCCTTCTAGCTATGGTGCTGTATTTTATGTGCCAGTTATTGGATTAGCAATTAGTAGTATTGCATTTATTGGTTGTGTTTTTACTTCAAGAATTTTTATTGATAAATCACCTCGTGTTAAATTGATGTTTTTAGTAGCAACTTTTAGCATTTTTATCATTGGTTTTTTAATTAATTTTGCTGGTGAGTTATTTTACAGTGAATGAAATAATAAAATTGCTATTATTCAACCTAAAAATCTCCCAACTGGTGTTACTTTTACTGCCAATCATTTTTATCAAAACTGAGTTGCTAGTTTAGCAATAGTTTGGTCAATATTTGGCATATTTTTTGCCATGCTAGTTGGTTGTGTAATTTTACTAATTAAATTGCATTTGATTAATATTCAAATGTTTAACTATAAAAGTCAACATGAAAAAGAAGAACATTTTGAACTTGAATTACGACAACCTTTGCCAAGTTCTAATGAATTTGATCCCAATGATAGCCAGACTATTACCATTTTTCTTGATAACGAAAATGACGAAGTGACAGATTTAGAAACAGAAGATGAAAATGATGAATATGAAGAAGACGATAAAAGTGACACCATGAAAATTAAACGAAAAAAAAGAAAACAAAAATCATAAAGACGGTGATAGTATGAAAGTTAGAGTGCGATATGCACCAAGTCCCACGGGATATTTACACATTGGTGGAGCACGAACAGCATTATTTAATTATTTATTTGCTAAAAACAATAAAGGGCAATTCATTGTTCGTATTGAAGACACTGATTTAGAACGTAATATTACTGATGGTATTAGTTCGCAATTAGATAATTTACGTTGAATGGGAATTATCCCTGATGAAACTATTGATACACTAGGTGAATATGGGCCATATAAACAAACCGAACGTTTAGATATTTATTTAAAATATGCTCATGAACTGGTTAAAAATAAACATGCATATTACTGTTTTTGTACTAGTGAAACATTAGACAAAATGCGTGAAGATCAAACTGCTGATAACATTTTAGCTTTTCAATATGATAAAAGATGTTTAAAATTAGATGATAAAACGATTGTTGATAATTTACAAAAAAAAGTTTCTTATACTATTAGAATTATTATTCCTGATGACAAAATATATATGATTGCTGATTTAGTTCGTGGTAATGTTGAATTTAAAACTCAAGATTTAGGCGACTTTATTATTATCAAATCCAATGGTGTAGCTACATATAATTTTGCCGTTGTTATTGATGACCACTTAATGGAAATTAGTCATGTTTTTCGTGGTGAAGAACATTTATCTAACACACCACGACAATTAGTAATTTATGAATATTTTAAATGAACACCACCGGTTTTTGCTCATATGACATTAATTATTAATAGTGATCGCAAAAAATTATCAAAACGTGATGGTAGTTTAATGCAATTTATTCATCAATACCGTCAAGAAGGTTACTTACCAGCGGCCATTTTTAATTTCATTGCTTTACTAGGATGAAGTTCGCACGAAGAAAAAGAAATTTATAGTAAAGAACAATTAATTAAACTATTTACTCCTAAATATTTAAGCAAAGCACCAAGTATGTTTGACCCGCAAAAACTATTATGAATGAATAACCAGTATATTAAACAATTAACTAATGAACAATACTTAGCGTTAGTTATCCCTTTCATTAAAACTAAGTATAATTGAAGTAGTAATTCTTCAGAATGATGGGCGCAAATGTTAATCATTTATCAACCACAATTAGAGTATGGTGCTCAAATTAATGAGTTAGTAACATTATTTTTTAAAAATAATTATCAATTAGAAGTTGATGCTAAAACCTTTATGAAAGAAAATGATTGTAAAAATGTGTGTACAACCTTTATTAATAAAATTGTTGCTTGTCAAGCATGAACTAATGAAAATATTAAAACTATTATTAATGAAGTTAAAGTTGAAACTAAAGTAAATGGTAAATTGTTATTTATGCCTATTAGAATTATTACTACTGGTCAAATGCATGGTCCTGATTTAGTAAGTACTATTAAGTTATTAGGTTATGATACTATTACTAAGAATTTAAAGTTAAATTTTAAGAAGTAATTAAATAAAATTATTATTGATAAAAACTTTAAAAAAATTTCCTTAATTCATGAACTAAAAACATATACAAATTTGTTTTTTT
>NZ_JAQYTS010000026.1 GCF_030913225.1 Spiroplasma sp. AdecLV25b | reverse complement strand
AAATTTGCAAATCTTACAATTACAAAAAAAGACGATACTTATTTCTCGTCTTTTGTGAATTTTGCTATAGATTGTAATGAGGGTTAGAAAGGAATCTATTGCCAGCAATGATGTAGTTATCGACATCTTCGCCACGCTCCCGAATTTTTTTCTTTAAATCAAGCAGAAAGTATTATGAATAAAATTCCGTTTGCTTCATTTGTTACTTTATTGGGAAAAGACAAGGTCGGACCATGAGCTTACAATGACAATTTACCAGCATTAGAAATGCACCGTGATTGACCATTAACAACGCAAATTCGCCACTATGTTGCTTTATGTTTAGATATGATTATTGTTGCTAATCAGTTTTTAACTGAAGATGATTTAGTTCAAATGAACAATATTGATTATGAAACCCTATCTTTAAATATTCAGTTAAGTAAAAATGTTACTAACAATGAAAAAACTATTATTTTTGATGACAATATTCATAGTGTTTGTCCTGATTTAGCCCAAGATTTAATTCGTAGTTCTATGCCTCGTATTACGTATAAAGATTTATCAATTCCCAATCAAAGAACTAATGAGTGATTGGAAATTGGTGATGTAGTAATCCTTAATATTGTTGCGCAAAACTATCGTGGTGAACTTCATATTATTACTAATAAAATTAAAAATGATGGCATTCGTAATGTTGTAGGAAAATTAGCCCCCGAAGATTTAAATTTCATTCCTTACTTAGTTTCCAATCGTCCCTTTAAATTTATTGGAGGTAATAATCACGAAAAAATATAGTTTCCCTGACAAATTTTTATGAGATAGTGCCTTTTCTGGTCCTCAAACTGAAGGTGCTTTTGCCATTGATGGCAAAGCCCCAACCAAACCTTCTGAGACCACTGCTTTAAAATTGAAAAAAATCGTTTTTTTTGAAGGAATGAATGTCAAGAATGACCTTTATCATAAATAACCTGAAGACATCAAAATTGCCAAAAACTTAATTTTAATTAATGATAACTTTAAAATTGTGTTGAAGCTATTAGTTCTACTACAGGTTTCAACAAAGTCATTGAACAATATGTTAAATCTAACCCCAGCAGCTATTTAGCACAACTTAATAATATTGATGAAATTTCTACTATGGAATTAAAACAATTATTAGAACATGAGAAAACTAGTCCTCAATTTCACGAAGCTGCTAGCATTATTATTCACACTCTTGAGGCACTAACTAACTCCCCATATGTCAACTATGATTTATGCCTTAAATCCACAAGTTATTATCCTAGCAGGTGATTTAACTCTATTAGGACCAGAATTCTTGACTTTCCTTAAAGCCCAAGTCAAGTTTTTAATAAAATTTCTGCTAAATTATATTATGAAACGGAAATTATTTTTGGCAAAAATCAAGAAAAAGCAGGCTTCATTGACATTATTCATTACACAATGCAAACCATGAAAAAAGAAGAATCGTAAAATATGGAATATTTTGCCGAAAATGAATTAACAGTTATTAATAGAATTACAAGCTAAAAAACAAAGTTTAAGTAAAAATAAATACACTTCACGAATTAGTGAATCACAACGCATTTTTACTATTATTAGTAAAAACAAAAAATTAAAAATCAATGTGATTGCCAGTGCCAACACAATTTTTAATTTATGTTTACAATCAATCCATAAAGATTTAACTATTGGGTAATTGCAAAATCGCAAAATTATTAAAGTTAATAATCAAAATAAAATTGATTACTTATGAGTTAGTGAATACATTGAAAATCAAAAACCAATTCTCATGTTTAATAAAATATGATAAAATATCTTTGAAATATCAAAAAAACAATTATTAGTAAATATAAAAATTTCAAATGCTAATGTTGACTAATAATTATTGATAATATTAGGCAAATGATACTAATGGTGTACTTTATTTTTTTATTTTTAAAAATAAAACCTCATTATTCGTTGAAAGTTATTGCTAATTTTATGATTTACTAATATAATTGTTAAGTAAAACGAAAATATAGGAGCTGACATGAATGCAATCAGTGAAACAATCACCACAAGCAGATAACAATGAAAATGAAGAGCGAACAATTGGTGAGCAAGACTTTCAAAAAGCGTTAAAAAACTTCAGTAAAAAAGCGCAAGAAACAAAAAGAGCGCAAAAAAGACACGACCATTATCTTTCTTCACGTGATAAAACTCGTGAAAAACGTGCAACTGCCGCTAAGAAAAAGAAAATTCGTAAATAGTAAAAAAGGAAATTTTGGTAATCATCGTCAATTAATCATTGGCGGTGATTTTTTTATGAAGTATCCTTTTATTCAACAAGAAACAAATAATGATTGTGGATTAGCATGTTTAGCAATGCTTTATCGTTATTTTTTTAAACGTAAAATTTTAATTAATGATTTAAAACAAAATGTAAATTTAACTTCTCTTGGAATTAGCATTTTTGATTTAAAAGCTTTAGCATTAAAATACAATTTAAAACTTGAAGCTTATAAAATTAATTTTAGTGATTTACAAGAATTAATTATTACCACTCCGATAATTATGCAAGTTTATTCAATTAATGTTGGTTTTCATTTTGTTGTTGTTTATAAAAAACATAAAAATCAATTACTAATTGCCAATCCTGCTGATTTTGAGTTGATATGAACTAAGATTAGTGATTATGAAAAAACGTTTAGCAATATTGTTATTACTAGCAAGAAAACAAATACCGAGCAACCTATTAATAAATCAATAGCAATTAAACAATCATTACTATTGCCTAGATACTTAGTTTTGCATTTACTGTGATTATCAGTAACTGTTTACTAGTAACTTCCTTTTTTATGGCACAAGTCTTTTATAAAAACTTTATTAATCAAATTATCGTTAATAATAGTCTTGCATTAGCAGTGACGTTATTACTAGTATTCTTTGCTGTTAATATGTTTAAAATTATGATGGAATATATTTTAAATAAAATTTATCAGAAGTTTACAAGGGCTTTTACAATTCATTTAACTAATAATCTTCATCAGCAGTGTTTTAAAAATACGCCATTACAAATGGCAAATTATAGTAGTAGCCAATTGTGTCAAATGTATCAAGATATTGATAATATTAGCATTATGTTTTGTCATAATACATTAGAAATTATTGTTAATGCTATGACATTTTTCTTAGTAACCATTGTTTTATTAAAAATTAATTTTATGATTTTTCTTGTAAATTTAAGTAATGGTATTATTACATTATTAATTGATATTATGGTTATGTTATGAAAAAAACCAATGGTTAAACACGCATTAACAACCAAATTAACATTGCAACAGCAAATTATTTTAACTAAAAGTGGATTTGAAGATGCTTATTTTCGCCAATTGCACCCTTACATGAAATCTATGTTAGAAACCAAATTTAATGAATATTTGCAAAATGATTGAAAACTAAACAGTTTAAAAATTTTTAACAATACAGTTATTAGCATTATTAAAAATATTATTAATTTCATTACTATTTATTTATCTGTTATCTTAATTTTTGATAATAAAATTAATTTATCACAACTAATTTTCATTACTTCTATTAATGTTTATTTAGTTAATTTCTTTACTAATCTTGGTAGCATTTTCATATTTTGACCAGATTTTACTAACTCTCAACAACGGATTAACACTTTTTTTAATTTGAATCAAAAAATAGATAGTAACAATAAAATAACAACTTTACCACCGATTACCAAAATCAATATCACAAATTGTTATTTTAAATTGGATAACAAAACTTTGTTTACTAACATTAATTTAACATTACAAAACACTAATATGATAGTAGGAACATCAGGAATTGGTAAAACTTCATTACTAATGCTAATTGCGCACAAATATATTCCTACAAGTGGAAGTATTAATATTAATGATACTATTGATTTACAAGCTATTAATCGTCACACATGACTAAAAAGATGTATTTATTTATCTTCTAATCCTTATATTTATCATGGTAGTGTTTTGGAAAATATTTTATCATTTTTCGCTACTAACGAAAAATTATCTTTGTGACAACAACTAGGGATTGATAATATTTTACAAGCTATAGGTCTAACATCATTTTCTATGTGTCATGATTATGGTTCTAATCTCAGTCAAGGTCAAAAACAAATCATTGTCTTTTGTAGTTTATTTTTTAGTAATTGTCAAGTGCTATTATTAGACGAAATCTTAAGCAATGTTAATAATGAAATAAAAGTTGCTTTAATAACATTATTAGTAGCAACCTTACCCCATACTATTATTATTTATGCTGGTCATGATTTAACATTAAAACCATTATTTACTAATATTATTAATTTACAAGAACTGATTGCAGAAGGGAGAAAATAATATGAAATGAAATACCCATTATCAAGTTATTGCCATGACCATTATGATTACAAGTTTATTTATAAGTTTACTTTTAATGTTAAGCATTATTACAAAACCACAAGTTATAGCTACTAGTAGTCAAATCATTTTTATTAATGACAGTAAATATGAGCAACAAGGACAATTTGCTTATGTTGTTAATTTTAAGAAAACGAATTTTACACAAATGCACACTAATAAAATTACTATTTTTTTAGTTTCTAACAACAATTACCTTACAATTAACTTTCCACAATGAATTAATAATGAACAATTTTTGGTTACTAAAAACATGAATGATAATACATATGCTAACCAACCAGTCCTAATAATGACCCAAAATGAAAGTTTATTTACATTTATTTGAAATAATTTTACAACATAAATGTAAATATTGATATAATTTAAATAAAAAGAAACTAGGAAGAAAAATGGTCACTAAAAATTTAAATATAGTAAATGTTTACAATGAACATTGTTATGATATTAACACCTTTAATGTTTTTTCGCAAAAAATTTTGCAAACGCTTGCTAGTAAATTAAATGCCAAGAAGCCATGGATGATTGCTGTTATTTTTAGTGATGAAACCACAAGTCAGCAATTGAATATTGATTATCGTCAAAAAGATTATGTACCTGATGTCCTATCATTTGGCAATGAAGATGACAACTTCCCCACAGAAGATAATGAAATTAGAGATTTAGGTGATGTGTATATATGCTATGCCAAGGCTGTTAATCAAGCCCAAACTTATGTTCATAGTTTAATAAGAGAACTATGTTTCTTATTCCTTCATGGACTACTTCATACTTTAGGATATGATCATCAAACTGTTGAAGAAGAAACCATTATGTTTGGTTTACAAGATGAAATTTTAAATCAACTTAATATTACTAGAAACTAAGGAGTTGTCTTATATGAAACAAACAGTAGATTTACAAGCATTATTAAAAAAAGCTAAGTTATTACAAACCTATGCCTATGCACCATATTCTTTATTTAGAGTCTCTGCCATTGTTACATTAAAAAATGGTAACCACATTACTGGTGTTAATGTTGAAAATGCTGCTTACTCGGCTGGTATTTGTGCTGAAAGAAATGCTTTAGCCCAAGTCTTTGCGCAAGGATATCAAAAAAATGATATTAGTTATTTATTTTTAATAACTGATAGTAAAATAATTGGCTCGCCTTGTGGTGTTTGCCGTCAATTCATGATTGAAACTATGCCTAGTGAAGCAATTATTTATATTAGTAATAAAAATGATAACAATGACATTAAATCTATTATTAGTATTGTTGTTAAAGACCTATTACCGATGGCCTTTAAACCCAATGCATTGAAAGGAAATTAATTTATGAGTGAATATTTTAAGTCAGGATTCGTTAGTTTTGTCGGAAGAAGCAACGTTGGTAAATCAACCTTACTAAATACTATCTTAAAAGAAAAAGTAGCCATTGTTTCTAATAAACCACAAACAACAAGAAACCAAATCAAAGGCATTTACAATAGTGAAGATATGCAAATTATTTTCTTTGATACACCAGGAATTCACAAACAACATAATCAATTAGGTCGTATGATGAATCGAACAGCCAATCGTGCCACGAAAGAAACTAATATTATTTGTTTACTAGCACCTTGCGACGAATATATTGGTGGCAGTGATCAACATATTATTAAATTACTATCGGAACGCGTTGATACTATCATCTTTCTCTTACTAACAAAAGTTGATCTTGTTAATAAAGAGCAGTTAATGCAAAAAATTAATGAATGAAAAGATTTACTACCATTTCAAGAAATTATTCCCATTTCTTCAACTAAAGATGTTAATCTTGATATTCTTTTTAAAAAAATCCATCAATATTTACCAGTTGGTAATAGAAATTACTTAGTAGAAAATGTTGATGATGTTTCTGATAGTACTTTAATAAAAGAAATTATTCGAGAAAAAATTTTAAATTTAACTGAAGAAGAAATTCCTTATAGTGTTGCTGTTTTGATTGAAAATATTAATTATAAAGCCAAAACTAATATTACTGAAATTAATGCTGTAATTGTTGTAGAACGTGATTCACAAAAAGGAATTATTATTGGTAAAGGAGGTTCTATGATTAAAGAAATTGGGATGTTAGCAAGAATGGAATTAGAAAGTATTTTTGACTCACACATTATTTTAAAAACTTTTGTCAAAGTAATACCAGATTGACGTAATAATCCACGAAAACTAAAAGATTTAGGCTATAGTTAAAAATGTTTAATATTACCACAGGAGTGATTTTAAAAATTGATGCTTATTTTCCAAATCGTAATATTACAATTTTAACAGACAATAGCGGTATTAAAGTTGTATCATTATCCAATCTCCAACAATATTTCCATAATTATTACATCTTAGATGTGTGAACGTTTATTGTCAGTAATAATAAAAATGAAGTTTGGATTCCCTATGAACAACTATCAAGTTTTAAGCAATTATTAAAAAATCGTGACATTTTAAAACTTATTTATTATTTTAATAAAATTGTTATTAATTCCGAAACAAAATATCATAATAATACTACCTTAAACTTTTTATTAAATTGTTATCAAGAATTAATTTCAAATAGTAGTAATTTAGAAAAAATATATGCTTTCCTTTTGTTTCATACCTTATCATTACAAGGTATTCAATTTAATTTTAAAACTGTATTAATTGTGGTGCTAACAGTAGTATTATTGATTTTAATTCACAATTAGGTGGTATTATTTGTTACAATTGTTTTGGGCCATCACTAGTAATAACTAATAACTTACCATTATTTAATACACTTATGAAGTTAAATAATATTAATAATTGAAAAATTACTCAGAAAGAACTTAAGTATATTATTAATATTTTAGAATTCCATTGTCAAACATACAGTGGTATTCCTATTATTAGGATTAATAAACACTTATAAACGGTTGACAAAACCAAAATAAGTCAATATTATTAAAATAATTATTTTAAAATACAATTACTACTTTAATTTTTAATATAGAAAAATTAACATGTTATTTTATATATTTCTTTATAAAATAACATGTATCATTATTTTATAAAGAAATATATAAGATAATAAAAGGAGGAAAATATGGCTAGTAATGATAGTTTATTTAAAGAAATAATTATCCATTTAAAAGAAAAAGGTTTTATTTTTCAAGGCTCAGAAATTTATTCTGGACTTGCTAACACTTGAGATTATGGACCACTTGGGGTCAAACTTAAAAATAATATTAAACAACAATGATGAAATTTTTTTGTTGAAAAAAACCAATACAATGTAGGATTAGACAGCTCTATTTTAATGAATTCTAAAGTCTGAACTGCTTCTGGTCACCTTAGTAATTTTAGTGATCCATTAATTGATTGTAAATCTTGTAAAGCACGTTTTCGTGCTGATAATCTAATTAATGTTAAGCGCCCTGACATTATCTTTGATGGTTGAAGCAGTGAAAAATTAGAAAAGTTTATTGTTGATAATCATATTAAATGCTTAAAATGTAATCAAGAAGATTGAACATCAATTCGTCAGTTCCAATTAATGTTTGAAACTCATCAAGGTGTAATCAAAGATGAACATAATAAAATTTACTTACGTCCTGAAACAGCACAAGGTATTTTTATTAATTTTAATAATGTGAGAAAAAGCGTTAACCAAAAGATTCCCTTTGGCATTGGTCAAATTGGTAAAAGTTTTCGCAATGAAATTACTCCCAGTAATTTTATTTTCCGTACTAGAGAATTTGAACAAATGGAATTAGAGTTTTTCTTTATTCCACAAAACCAAAATGATAACACATGATTTGATTATTGAGTTAATCAATGTAAAATATTCCTAGCAAGTGTTGGATTATCAAATTCTAAAAATCTTAGTTTTAAACAGCATGAACCCAATCAATTAGCGCATTATGCACTGGCAACTACTGATATTGAGTATAATTTTCCCTTTGGCATGAGTGAATTATGTGGTATTTGCAACCGTGGTAACTATGATTTAACAAAACATAGCGAAAGTTCTGGTGTTAAAATGGAAGTTCAAGACCCTAATGTTGCTACTAAAAAAATGGTAATTCCATCAGTTATTGAACCATCAATGGGTGTCGAACGACTTTTATTAGCTTTAATCTGTGAAGCTTACACTAAAGAAGTTTTAACTGACGGTCGGCAAAGAATAGTGTTAAAATTAGATAAAAACATTGTTCCATTTCAAGTTGCAATTATGCCTTCTAATAAAAATAAATTTGGTGCGCTTGCTACTAAAATCTTTGATGATTTAAAGTACACTCAATTAAAAGTAATATATGAAACTGCTGCTAATGTTGGAAAATCTTATCGTTATCAAGATGGTATTGGCACTATGTATTGTGTGACAGTTGACTATGCAACTGAAGAACAAGGTACTGTAACTGTTCGTGACCGCAATACTACTCAACAAGAAATAGTACCTTTAAGTAGTCTTAAAAAATATTTATATAACAAATTAGATATTATTTGTTAAAGTTGTGTGAAATATGGATTTAGAGTTTAATAAAAAAGTTAGTGAAATTAAAGCAAAAATTAGTATTGTTAAAGTAATCAGCAAATATTTAAATTTGATTCAAAAAGGCAATAATTTTTGAACTATCTGTCCATTTCACGAAGACTCAGCACCATCACTATCAATTTCAGAATCCAAACAAATTTATAAATGTTTTGCTTGTGGTGAACAAGGTAATGTTTTTATATTCTTACAAAAATTTAAAAACATTAGTTTTATTAATGCCTTAAAAGAAGCAGCAGAAAGTGCTAGTATTAATTTAAAAGAGTATGATATTAATCTTAATGATAATATTATCGAACCAAAAACTAATCCATTAATAACCATCAATAACACAGCCATGCAGTTTTTTAGTTATCAATTGCTAACTGATTCAGGAAAAAAAGCCATGAACTATTTAGAATTTCGTAATATTAATTCTGATGCTATTAAAAATTTTAATTTAGGTTATGCTCCTAGTAATAATGAATTACGAGATTACTTGCGTGCCCAAGGTTATAAAGACAGTAACATAATTAACTTAGGTTTAGCAAAAATTAACAATAATGACCAAGTTATTGATAGTTTTTTCAATCGTATTATTTTTGCTATCAAAGATAATAATGGTAATTGTGTTGGATTTTCAGCTCGTAGTTACCTTGAAGATGATAAAAGTGCTAAGTATATTAATAGCCCCCAATCACAAATCTTTAAAAAAGGTAATATTCTTTATAATTTTGAACAAGTCAAACTACATTTAAAAAAAGATGATACCATTTATTTAACAGAAGGTTTTATGGACACTATTGCTCTAAGCACAATTAATATTAAAACTAGTGTGGCATTAATGGGAACTAACTTAACACAAGAACATATTATACTTTTAAAAAAAGCCACTAATAATATTATTATTTTTTTAGATGGTGATATTCCAGGTAAACTAGCTTGCTTAAAAATTGCCACTGTTCTCTTGTCACAAAATTTCAAAGTTCAAATTATTAATAATAATACTAAATATGACCCTGATGAATTAATTAATAAACATCCTAACCAATTTAAAAATATCATTGCTAGTACTATTCATCCCTTTGAATTTGCTATTAACTTAGGTTTAACCCAAAATGACATTAAAAAAGATAGTTATCAACTTAATGCCTTTCTTAAATCACTATTACCAATATGGGAAACAATGACCGACATTGTAACTAAAAGATTTTATTTAAATCACTTAGTAACCATTACCAATTTAACAATTAATGATTTAACACAAATTTTGTTACTAGAAAAACCACTACATAAAGAAACGATAATTTCGAAACCAGTTATTAGTAATTATCAAAAACCACAAACTAGATTAGTAACTAAAAATAAAATTATTGAAGCCCAAAAGCAGCTTATATTTCTAGTATTAATGTCACGTGATGTTTATGTAATTTTAGAAAAGGAAAAATTTATTTTTCCACATCAAGATTATATGACCTTATATTTCTTAATTAGTCAAATTTATCAAAATGAAACTATCAAATATATTGACTTCAGAACTATTATCAATGAACTTCAAACAAATTTATTATTAGATACTTTACAAACCATTATTAATCAATACAAAGATAAAGAATTTGATTTAAAACCACGAATTATTATTGATTATTTAAAAATTATTAATAATGAATTAATTGAATATGAGATAAGAGGTATTAATGAGCAATTAAAAAACGAAACCAATCTTACTACTCAAATTCAACTTTTAAAACAAATATCACTTTTAAAAACAAAAATTAAACAATAAGTAAACTAAACTACAATAAGGATAAGGTGTAAACATGGCTAAAGAAAACCCAACTGCTAAACTAAAAAAACTACTAACGTTAGAAGAAGTAGAACGTAATCTAATTGTTAAATTGGAAAACAATAAAGATATCAAACAAGAAGAAGTTATTAAAGCCTTTAGTCATTTAAAATTAGATGATGATACAATTGAAGAAATCTTTGATCGTTTACAAAAAGAAGGCGCTATTTTTACCGACATCTTAATAGATGATGAAGACGAAGATGATATTAGTCTTTTAGATCTTGATGAATACCAAGTTTCTGTTGATTTAGATATCGATATTCTAGCTAGCGATTTAAGTTTTAAAAATACAATGGGTATTTCTAATGACACACGAAGAAAAGATGGAATTAAATCATATTTTAATATTTTAGGAACTAGTCAAATTTTAAGCCAAGAAGAAGAAATTAAATATGCCAAAATGTTAGAATCAAAAGATGATGAAGAATGTACATATGGCCGTGAACAATTAATTAAATCAAATTTAAAATTAGTAGTATCTGTTGCACGTAAACACTTAAATCGTGGTTTAGATTTTGCCGACTTAATTGAAGAAGGAAATATTGGTTTAATTAAAGCCGTTGATAAATTTGATTATCGTCGTGGTTACAAGTTCTCAACTTATGCTACTTGATGAATTAGACAATCAATTACTAGAAGTTTAGCAGATCAAGGAAAAATGGTTCGTATTCCTGTGCACATGGTAGAACGAATTAATAAACTAACAAGAATTGAAAGAAACTTAACTCAAGAATTAGGTCGTGATCCAACCCATGAAGAAATTGCATTAAAGATGGGTCAAAACATGACAGCAGACCGTGTACGAGAAATTAAAAAATTAGCTATTGAACCAGTTTCATTAGAAAAACCCATTGGTGAAGAAGATGACACTCACTTTGGTGATTTTATTAAAGATAAAAACATGTTATCACCTGATGAATATGCCGAAAGACATTGATTACGTGAGCAATTAGATCGTGTCTTTGCCGAAGTTTTAACTAAACGTGAAGAAAAAGTTATTAGAATGCGTTTTGGAATTTTACCAACAAAACTAAGAAGACTATTAGAACTATGTGAAGATGACACTGAAATCAATGAACTAAAAATGGTTGTTAACACCTTACAATTACATTATGATACCAGTTTAGACAAAACAGAATTATTACGTGATAAAGTAGTACATAAACACATTAATAAATATGATTCACCTAAAACCTTAGAAGAAGTAGGAAAAGAATTTACAGTTACTAGAGAAAGAATTAGACAAATCGAAGCTAAAGCGATTAGAAAACTAAAACGTCCATCAAAATCTAAACATATTAAAGAATTTTATAAAGGATAAATTATTAACATGTTACCCATCAAAACAATCATTACTGTCATTGAGGATAAGTTTCCACTTGCCAATGCTTGTTTATGAGATTTTACAGGATGACAAATTAAAGGAAAAATTACTATTAATAAAATTTTAGTATGTTTAGATATTACTAATATTGTTTTAGACCAAGCACTTGCTGCTGATATTGAGTTAATAATTTGTCATCATCCACTTGTTTTTGCTAGCGATATTAATCATCCTACTATTTCGCCATGAAAAAAGAAATTATATCAAAAAATTAAAAATAATGATATAAACGTTTATACTCTTCATACTAATTTTGAAAAAGATGACAAAGGTATGAATGTCTTAATGGCGCAGGATTTAAATTTAGAAAACATTAATTTCTTAGGTCAAGAAAAATTAGCAGTTGTTGGTAATTTAAATCAGGCACTATCAGTTTCTACGATTATCAAAAATGTTAAGAATTATTTTAAGATTGAATATTTGCAATTAATTGGTAATCAACACCAAATTATTAGAAATGTTGCATTGTTCTGGTGGTGCTGGCGGTGATGCCATTACTATCTTGCCTAATAATGTTCAGTTATTTATTACTGGAGAAATGAAATGACATCATATCATTGAAGCTCAAGATTGTGGAATTAACGTACTTTTAGTTGGTCATTATATGGAACAAAAATTTGTTGATTTTATTTATGATTTTTTAAATCAAACATTTAATGGTCAATTAGAAGTAATTAAGTATAAACACCAACAACCACTCACAATAATATAGACTACAATTTGGGAATTGTAGTCTATTCATTTTTTTAATTTTAAAAAATTAAAAAAGGAAATATTTATAACAATATTTAATTATTAGCAGGAGGTTGATAAAAATGGAATTAACAAATTTAATGCCAATGACAGATGAAGAATGTCAAAATGAAAATGGTGGGTTCTTACAATTACTTTTTGGAGGATTGCTAGCAATGTTTGCTGTTCCTGTCGTGAAAAGTTTATGAAATAGTGTTAGTGGTAGTATTAAATTACCAGGTGGCATTGAAAGTAAATGAGATAGTACTAAAGATGATAGTAAAGAAATGAAAGCATTTAAGGATGATTTTGATAAGTTTACTAAACAATTTGGTCATTTAATCCCACCATTTTATGAGTTTTAGAACAATTGATAAAAATAAAAAGCCATTAAATATGGCTTTGAATATTTGACAGATAATGAATTATTAGCTATTATTTTACGAACAGGAACTAGAGAAAAAAATGTTTTACTATTAGCCCAAGAAATTATTAATCATTTTGGTGGTATTGAAAATTTAAGTAAAGTGACATTTAAATCACTATTAACAATCAAGGGGATTGGTACTAGTAAATCATTAGAAATTTTAAGTTGTTTGGAACTTGCCAAGCGTATCAAAACCATTCAAAATCAGAAAAAGTATAGTAAAATTATTTGACCAGAAGATGTTTTTAATCTAGTACATGCTTATTTTCAAAATTTAATACAAGAACATTTTTATTTATTATTGTTAAATAACCAAAATAAATTAATTCATCAAAATCTTTTATATAAAGGTACTAACGATACACTAAAAATTGATGCTAAAGATATGCTACATTTAGCACTTATTCATAAATCTAACAAAGTAATTTGTATTCATAACCATCCAAGTGGTGATAGTGAACCTTCGCTTTCAGATTTACATATTACCGAGGAAATAAAAAGTAATTTTAAAATATTAAATATTACTCTACTAGATCATATTATTATTGGACGTGAAAACTATTATAGTATTAACTTAAATAAAAAATATTATAAAATTAAATAAAAAAAATATTTAATAACTTAGTACTAAAAAATATAGTAAAATGATTGTGGTTTAAATGTGTAAAGGAAATATTTAAATTAGAATTCGAACTAAATATTAATCTTAGTTTATTAATTTATATATTCAAGAAAGGAGAAACACTATGACAACAATCAAACCTAGCAACGAATCATTTACAGCAAAACCATCACTTTTAGGGAAAATTATAATATATTTATCTTTTATTTTAATTATCCCTATTATTATATTTATTGTTTCTCGTAATAACTTTTTACGATTACAACAATCAATTGAGGAAACAGCTTCTGATATTGATGTACAACTAAAACGACGTTTTGACTTGTTAACAAAATTATTGGATGCTACTAAAGGGTACATGAAATTTGAAAAAGAAACATTATCACAAATTGTTGCTTTAAGAAATGGAAAAATGGAAACAATGCAAGATTTTTCTAAAGTTGACAGTGGACTTAATTCTGCCTTTGGTAAGTTTAATGCACTATTAGAAAACTATCCTGATTTAAAAGCTAATACAACGGTTTTACAATTACAGTCAGGAGCAAAAGATTGTGAAGACAATATTGCTGCTGCAAGAAGGTTTTACAATGCTAATATTAAAGTATTTAATAGTAAAATTAAAACATTTCCTAGTAATGTTATAGCTGAATCATTACATTTAATTTCAAAAGACTATTTTGCTGCTACTGAAAACGATCGTCAAGATGTTAAAATTGATCTAGCATTAAATTAATAATTAAAACATTTTCAGTAAAAGACTAAAATTAGTCTTTCAGTTTATTCAAAGGAAAAATATTGGAAACAATCATTGATTTGATTGCACTTATTACTTAATTATGCAATAATAGTATATTGTGTATAACTTAAATTAATAATTATTATTCCAGGAGGTGCCTAATGCGTGATGGCCTAACTTTAAGATGTGACATATGTAAAGAAGAAAACTACATTGCAGATCGTAATAAAAAAACTCAAACTGAAAAATTAGAAACTAAAAAATATTGTTCACGTTGTAATCAACATACATTACACAAAGAAAAGAAATAAGTAAAACTTTATTTCTTTTCTTTAAGTTAGAGTACAATATATGTATAATAAATAAACTAAATTTATAAAAAGGAATGAATTAAAGATGAATAGTTCTAGTAAACATGAAACCATAAAAAAAATTTTAAGTGAGCAAAAAATTGATGCTATGCTATTCTATGCTCCAGAAAATCGCTTTTGATATAGTGACTTTATTTCTACTCTGGGTTACTTATTAATTGACAAAACAAACGCTACGTTACTACTTGATGGTCGCTATATTACTGAAAGTAAACTAAAAGCCAAAAATGTTAATTGTCAAGATTTCACTAACCCTTTTGTTAGTTTAACTACCATTTCTAGTGAACAAAAAATTAAAACGATTGGTTTTGAAGCTGAATACATTACGTATGCTCAATTAGAATCATGAGAAAAAGCCATGCCTAATATTACTTTTAAACCTGTATATGTTCATGATTTACGTGCTATTAAAGATGAAGCAGAAGTTAAAAGAATTGCTAAAGCATGTGCTATTGGTGATTTAGCTTTTAATGAAGTCTTAAGTTTTATTAAACCTGGTGTTAGTGAGAAAGACGTTGAAGATGTTATTTTACGTACCTTTACTAAATATGGTGCAACTAAAGCATCATTTGACACTATTGTTGCTTCAGGTGTTCGTGGATCAATGCCCCATGGTAAAGCAAGTGATAAACTTATTGCTAATAACGAACTAGTTACTTGTGATTTTGGTTGTGTTTATGAAGGATTTTGTTCAGATATGACTAGAACCTTTGCTATTGGAAATATAGTTCCTAAATTAAATGAAATTCATGAAATTGTAAAAGCTGCACAAATGGCAGGTATTAAAGCTGTTAAGCCAGGCATTGCTATTGGGGCAATTGATAAAATTTGTCGTGATTATATTAATGAAAAAGGTTACGGTCAATACTTTACCCATGGAACAGGTCATGGATTAGGAATTGAAATTCATGAAGCACCATGAGTAATTAAAGATGAACCTACTATCTTAGTTCCAGGTATGGTTATTACTGTCGAACCTGGTATTTATATTCCTAATCTTGGTGGTGTAAGAATTGAAGATGATATTCTTGTTACTAAAGATGGATACGAAATCCTAGCAAAATCACTACGAGAAATAAATGTTTGAAAGGAAAATAAATAATCATGATTAACGTTAATGACTTTCGTCCTGGTACAACATTTCTGCATAATAATAAAAATGATATTCTAACAGTTATTGAATCAGCGCACTCAAAAAGTGGTCGTGGTCAAGCTCATGTCAAAGTAAAAGCTAAAAATTTAAGAACAGGTGCTATTACTAGTATTACTTTTACTGGCGGTGATACTGTTTATCCTGCTGTTATTGATAAACGCCCAGCTATTTATAGTTATGATGATGGTGACTATTCAATTTTTATGGATAATTCTGATTATAATGAAATCAGAGTTAATAAATCAAGATTACAATGAGAAAAAAACTTTTTAATACCAGGCAATGAAATAAAATTACGAGTTTATCAACAAACAGAAATTCTTGGTGTTGACTTACCAGCATCAATTGAAGTAGAGGTTACTGATGCTCCTCCAGGTGTCAAAGGTAATAGTGCAACTAATACTACGAAAACAATTACTATTGAAACGGGTTGACAATTACAAGCCCCCATGTTTATTAATAATGGTGATAGAATTATAATAGGTACTGATGACGGTAAGTACAAATCTCGTGCTTAAAAGATTGGAGAAGGAAATGGATATTCTTATTGAGGAAAACAAACGTGGAACTTTAAAATTAACTTCATTAGTTGTTAAAAAATTAATTTATATATTATTAACTAGTGATAACTACCAAGTTGAATTCGCTGATATTGATGCTTCAATTTTAGAAGATAATTCAATTATTGCTGAAATCAAATTAGCAGTTGCTTGTGATACTGATTTATTAAGTTTAAAAAGTAAGCTTAATAAAATGATTTTAAAACGTGTTAACTCAGTATTAAATTTAGTATTATTAAATACCCATTTGGTATTTATTACCAATAACAAGGAAGAAGTAAAAAAATAATGTCAGAATATAAAAACCTAACCCAGCATGAAAAACGGATTGGTCTTATGAAAGCACTTTATCTATATTTTCTTGATGGTCAATCAGAAAAAGAATTTGAACAATACATTTTTGAAGAAGAAGGTATTAGTTTAATTACCGAACAATGTAATATCTTAAAAGGTATTATTAAAAATGAATATGATTTAATTGATATTATAAATTTACATTTAAAAGTTAATTGACATTTTGAAAGTTTAAAAGCTATTGAAAAAGCAATTTTAATTTTAGCTACTTACGAAATTATTCATACTAACATTGATAAAAAAATTGCTATTAATGAAGCAATTAGTATTACTAAAGCTTACTGTCCTAATGATGCTTATAAATACATTAATGGTGTTTTAGATAAAATTAATAAGTAGTGCACTATTTATAAATCCTCTATCAATGATATAATATTAGTATAATAATAACTTTAATTATAAATTTTGGATTGGAAAAACAATATGGTTCCTGAATATTGGTTAATTAATCATTTGTTGCTTTTAAAAAGTAACTATTTTTTTAAACGTGAAATTAAGAAAATATTAGCAACTTTGCCGGGTAACTCTTTTCGAACAGCTTATCATTTGGTTTTTAATAGTAACAAAAACTTAATGTTCATGAAAATTATTAGCGTTTATTTAGAATTAAATAAAATTAATTACAAAGAAAATATACAACTTGTTGCTAATTTTATTTTAACTATTACAGCTTTAAGTCCCGTTTTTTTACGTCAAACAAAGTATTTAGGAAATTATGAACATGTAAAAACTACCTTGTTACATATAGGTTCACAAGATATTATTAATCAGTGGTATAATGAAACTACAAAAAATGATTTATTACCTGATTTTTTTAACAATAAACCATTACCTACTGACAAAGTTGATCATTTGCTAGCAATTAAAAAATTAATGCATATTAGTGGTCAAATATTTGTTCATCTTAATAACAAGCCAAAAAATGTTTCTTATAATTATGATTTTGGTAAATTTTTAATATTATTTTATCTTTTAGATTTAGAAACTAGAAAAACTTTAGTAAACCGCGATATTACTAGTTTTAATTTAAAAAGTGTTATTCCATATCAACAATTATTTACTACTAAATTATTAATTTTAGACAGTTTAATTAATAGTGCTATGTCTTTAGAACCAACACATTTTAACTTGTATATTAGAATTATGAATTATACTTTACTAGGAAAATATGAATAATTATTTAACCCATGGTTAATATGCTTATTGTAAGATATATTTTTATTTGTTATTATTTAGTATGAAAATACAATTTTTCTTTAGATACATTTTTATATGCCAAATCTTGTTTATAAAGTTAAAATAGATATGAAGGGCATGAAACTAAATTATTCTAATCAATGATATGGTTCAAAACCTGATAAATTAAATGGAACAGGTTTAACAATTAAAACTGCTGATACTCATAATTCTATTAATAATAAATAGTTTGTCTTTTTCAAATAATTAGTGCAACAAACCACAATTAAATTAAAAAACATATCTTAATACAATACAATTATTTTATAAATCAAAATAATTTGAATCTTCAAATTTCCCATATTTTAAAACAAACTATAACGAAAATTGGTTCTATTTAGAATTATTAAATAACGTTACTGCTTGGGGATATCTTTCGTATAAATTAATAAAATAAAAAGACTGAATAATTAAAAGGAGTAACTATGAATAATTATCAATTGCAAGTTATTAGTTATGCTAGCAAGACACTAACCATGAATAAGGATATTATTATTGCCTTACCACCTAATTTTGAAGAAACTAAAAGTTATGTCACTTATTTAGTATTTGATGGTAAAGATTTATTATTAAATAACCATAATATCCTAACTAACAACAATAGCAATTGTGTGTATATTGGTATTAGCAGCACTAATAATATGACAAGATTTAATGATTTAGCAATGTATACTAATAGTGAAGTAAAAACATTAATGACAAAATATTTTCCCATCCTTACTAGTAGTAATATTAATAGTTTAGGTGGTAATGGTGAAAACTATTTAGCATTCATTGAAAATGAAGTTTTACCTTTCGTTACTAATAAATTTAAACTAAAAATAATTTCATTAAATGCTCTTGGTTGCTCAATGGGTGCCTACTTTTGCTTACAAATGTTGTATTGTTCATCATTAACTTTTAATACTATGATTTTATTATCACCTGCGATTTGATTTAATGAACAAATTTTTAATGATTTAGCAATTAAAGCTCTAAATAAAAATCAACCCCTAACCATTAAGTTATGAGTTGGTAAAAAAGAACCCAAGTTCTTTGAAGGTAAAATCAGTACTAATTATGAAAGTAATACTATCTGTTTAGAACAACTACTAATATCGCATAAAATTATCACTACTATAATGATTGACAATAATGGTAGTCATGGCTTTAAATGATGAATTAATTACCTAAATAATAATCCCTTAATCTTTGTTTAACAAGATTAAGGTTTTTCATTTTTTTTAATAATATTAATAATTTTTAAAATCAAAATTATACTTGCTAAAACCGCTACAATACTATTAGTAACAATAATAGCTGGTTGATTTGAAAGTATGGCAAATGTAATTCATACTGTTGCTGATAGTTCAAAAATAATATACATATATAACGATAATGATTGTGTGTCACGCGTTCTAATAATTTTATAACTCTGTGGTATTAAAACAATACTAGTTAGTACTGCCCCCATCCATGATAGGATGGTAATTGTTGTTTCCGTTTTTTACCTCCTGTTTTTAATATTAATATAATTAATTATCTCTTATTTTCCAATTTTTCATACAATAAACTTGTTAATTTCTTAATTAACAAGCGATATTTAATAAAAAAACATTAATTTTAGTTATAATTACTTTATACTATAAAACTTATATTTTACTTTTAGGTTAAGTCCCGAATCTTGTGTAAATTTATTTTTACAGAGCAATATTTCTCATATCAAATAAATTTAGTTTAATTTATTATACCATACTTAAAAGTTGGTAGGTTAATCTTATCTAAAATTAATTTTAAAATTCTTAT
>NZ_JAQYTS010000029.1 GCF_030913225.1 Spiroplasma sp. AdecLV25b | reverse complement strand
AAAAAACAATTTTATTGAGAGTTTGATCCTGGCTCAGGATTAACGCTGGCGGCATGCCTAATACATGCAAGTCGAACGGAAGTAGCAATACTTTAGTGGCGAACGGGTGAGTAACACGTATCTAACCTACCATTTAGTGGGGAACAACTGTTGGAAACGACAGCTAATACCGCATATGTTATTAGTATGAAAAACTAATAATGAAAAGAGCAGTAATGCTTCGCTAATTGATGGGGATGCGGCGCATTAGCTAGTTGGTAAGGTAATGGCTTACCAAGGCAATGATGCGTAGCCGGTCTGAGAGGACGAACGGCCACATTGGGACTGAGACACGGCCCAGACTTCTACGGAAGGCAGCAGTAGGGAATTTTTCACAATGGGCGAAAGCCTGATGGAGCAATGCCGCGTGACTGATGAAGGTCTTCGGATTGTAAAGGTCTGTTGTAAGGGAAGAAATACTATAATAGGAAATGATTATAGGATCGACGGTACCTTACCAGAAAGCCACGGCTAACTATGTGCCAGCAGCCGCGGTAATACATAGGTGGCAAGCGTTATCCGGATTTATTGGGCGTAAAGCGTGCGTAGACGGTTATGCAAGTCTGAGGTTAAATTTAGGGGCTCAACCCCTAACCGCCTTGGAAACTACATTACTAGAGTATAGGAGAGGTTAGTGGAATTTCATGTGTAGCGGTGGAATGCGTAGATATATGAAGGAACACCAGTGGCGAAGGCGGCTAACTGGCCTATTACTGACGTTGTGGCACGAAAGCGTGGGGAGCAAATAGGATTAGATACCCTAGTAGTCCACGCCGTAAACGATGAGTACTAAGTGTTGCCAAGAGGCAGTGCTGTAGCTAACGCATTAAGTACTCCGCCTGAGTAGTATGCTCGCAAGAGTGAAACTCAAAGGAATTGACGGGGACCCGCACAAGCGGTGGAGCATGTGGTTTAATTCGAAGCAACGCGAAGAACCTTACCAGGTCTTGACATACCTTGCAAAGCTATAGAGATATAGTGGAGGTTAACAAGGATACAGGTGGTGCATGGTTGTCGTCAGTTCGTGTCGTGAGATGTTTGGTTAAGTCCAGCAACGAACGCAACCCTTGTCCTTAGTTGCCAGCATTAAGTTGGGGACTCTAAGGAGACTGCTAGTGTAAGCTAGAGGAAGGTGGGGACGACGTCAAATCATCATGCCCCTTATGACCTGGGCTACACACGTGCTACAATGGCTGATACAAAGAGTCGCAAAACCGCGAGGTTAAGCCAATCTCAAAAAGTCAGTCTCAGTCCGGATTGAAGTCTGCAACTCGATTTCATGAAGTCGGAATCGCTAGTAATCGCAAATCAGCAATGTTGCGGTGAATACGTTCTCGGGTCTTGTACACACCGCCCGTCAAACCACGAGAGTTGGCAATGCCAGAAGTTGGTGTCCTAACCGTAAGGAGGGAGCCACCCAAGGCAGGGTTGATGATTGGGGTTAAGTCGTAACAAGGTATCCCTACCGGAAGGTGGGGATGGATCACCTCCTTTCTATGGAGTTTAATTTCTTTCGAGAAATCAAGACAACAAGAAAAATCAGATGTGTGACTTATTGGATTAATTTAATTGTTCTGTTTAGTTTTCAGGGATTGTTATCTCTGAGCAATTGTTCTTTAAAAACTGGATAATAGACATCTTTTAAAAAAAATAAGATAAATTTTATCTTGCAATAGGATATTCTAAAAATAAATTATTAAGAGCGTATGGTGGATGCCTTGGAATTGGAAGACGAAGAAGGACGCGATTACCTGCGATAAGCTTCGGGGAGCTGGAAATAAGCTTTGATCCGGAGATGTCCGAATGGGGAAACCCACTATTTTTAATCAGATAGTACTGCATAATGAATACATAGTTATGTAGAGTGATACCTAGAGAATTGAAACATCTTAGTACCTAGAGGAAAAGAAAGCGAATGCGATTCCCTTAGTAGCGGCGAGCGAAAAGGGACCAGCCTAAACCAGTCGTCAGACTGGGGTTATAGGGAGCCACTAATTAAGTTTGAAGGAGTTACAAAGTTTACATATAGCAGAAGTTGTTGGGAAGCAACGCCATAGACGGTGAAAGCCCAGTATGCGAAATGTGTAGACCTCCTTGGTAAACCCTGAGTACGGCGAGGCACGTGAAACCTTGTCGGAATTTGCGCAGACCACTGCGTAAGGCTAAATACTAACCAATTACCGATAGTGAACCAGTACCGTGAGGGAAAGGTGAAAAGTACCCCGAGAGGGGAGTGAAATAGTTCCTGAAACCATATGCTTACAACAAGTCGGAGCCCGTTAATGGGTGACGGCGTGCCTTTTGTAGAATGAGCCGGCGAGTTACGATTACATGCAAGGTTAAGTCGAAAAGACGGAGCCGAAGTGAAAGCGAGCCTGAATAGGGCGTTTAGTATGTGGTCGTAGACCCGAAACCAGGTGATCTAGCCATGAGCAGGTTGAAGTTGATGTAACAGTCAATGGAGGACCGAACCAACGTTCGTTGAAAAGACCGTGGATGACTTGTGGCTAGCGGTGAAATTCCAATCGAACCTGGAGATAGCTGGTTCTCCCCGATATAGTTTTAGGACTAGCGTCAAAATTAGTGCAACGGAGGTAAAGCTCTGAATGTATGATGGCCCCACCTCGGGGTACTGAATGCAATTAAACTGCGAATGCCGTTGTTACATGTTTGGCAGTCAGTCTATGGGTGATAAGGTCCATGGACGTGAGGGAAACAGCCCAGATCATCAGCTAAGGTCCCCAAATCAATACTAAGTGGAAAACGATGTGGAATTGTTTAAACAGCTAGGAGGTTGGCTTAGAAGCAGCCATCCTTTAAAGAGTGCGTAACAGCTCACTAGTCGAATGATTCTGCGCGGAAAATGTACCGGGGCTAAGTATTGTACCGAAGCTATGGGTCTATATATATGTACGCATATATTGTGGGCGGTAGGGGAGCGTTCTAATCTGCAACGAAGCTAGACCGGAAGGACTAGTGGAGCGTTTAGAAGTGAGAATGCCGGCGTGAGTAACGATTGAAGGTGAGAATCCTTCATGCCTATTGACCAAGGTTTCCTGGGCTAGGTTCGTCCACCCAGGGTTAGTCAGGACCTAAGGCGAGGCCGAAAGGCGTAGTCGATGGACAACAGGTTGATATTCCTGTACCACCATGGTGACTGATGGAGTGACGAAGAAGGCTAAAATTTCCCAGCCGTTGGTTGTGTTGGGCTAAATACAAAGAGGGTTGTGTAGGCAAATCCGCACAGCAATAACCTTGAAGTATGATGGGGAGTTAACGGTTCGCCTAGTAACGAAGTATTTGACGCCAAGCTTCCAAGAAAAGCTTCTAAAGACATCATCATGGTGCCTGTACCGAGAACGGACACACGTGGTCAAGGAGAATATCCTAAGGCAAGCGAGATAACTATAGCTAAGGAACTCTGCAAAATAACCCCGTAAGTTAGCAAGAAGGGGAGCTCATAGCAATATGAGTCGCAGTAAAGAGGTCCGGGCGACTGTTTAGCAAAAACACAGCTCTGTGCAAAGTCGTAAGACGAAGTATACGGGGTGACGCCTGCCCAGTGCTGGAAGGTTAAAGAGATTTGTTAGCGCAAGCGAAGCTTTGAACTGAAGCCCCAGTGAACGGCGGCCGTAACTATAACGGTCCTAAGGTAGCGAAATTCCTTGTCAGGTAAGTTCTGACCCGCACGAAAGGCGTAACGATCCGGACGCTGTCTCGGCTATAGACTCGGTGAAATCTTAGTACCTGTGAAGATGCAGGTTACCCGCGATTAGACGGAAAGACCCCGTGGAGCTTTACTACAACTTGATATTGAATTTTGGTGTAGTTTGTACAGCATAGGTGGGAGACGTTGATATGCAGACGCAAGTAGGCATGGAGTCACCATTGGGATACCACCCTTGCTATATTGAAATTCTAACTTGAAACCATGATCTGGTTTAAGGACAGTGTCTGGTGGGTAGTTTGACTGGGGCGGTCGCCTCCTAAAAAGTAACGGAGGCGCCCAAAGGTACCCTCAATATGAATGGAAATCATATGTAGAGCGCAAAGGTAAAAGGGTGCTTGACTGCGAGACATACAAGTCGAGCAGGAACGAAAGTTGGGCTTAGTGATCCGGCGGTGCTGTGTGGAAAGGCCGTCGCTCAACGGATAAAAGTTACCCCGGGGATAACAGGCTAATCTCTCCCAATAGTTCATATAGACGGGGAGGTTTGGCACCTCGATGTCGGCTCATCGCATCCTGGAGGTGTAGTCGCTTCCAAGGGTTGGGCTGTTCGCCCATTAAAGCGGTACGCGAGCTGGGTTCAGAACGTCGTGAGACAGTTTGGTCCCTATCTGTCGTGGGCGCAAGAAATTTGAGGAAAGCTGTTCCTAGTACGAGAGGACCGGAATGGACCTACCTCTGGTGCACCAGTTGTCACGCCAGTGGCACAGCTGGGTAGCTATGTAGGGCATGAATAAGCGCTGAAAGCATCTAAGCGCGAAGTCAGTTCCAAGATGAGATTTCTCATTCGAAAGAAGTAAGATCCCTTGAATACTACAAGGTTGATAGGTCAGGTGTGTAAGCATAGTGATGTGTTTAGCTTACTGATACTAATAGATCGAGGATTTATTAAAGATATTCTCTATTGCAAATCAAAAGTAATCAAATTTAAAGATGTCTATTTCTAGTTTTTAGGGAGCAATTGCTGTAAACTATTTGGTGTCAATGGCGGA
>NZ_JAQYTS010000009.1 GCF_030913225.1 Spiroplasma sp. AdecLV25b | reverse complement strand
TTATGAATAGTCATTTAATAGTTAATCCTAGTAAAAATATTGAAGTACATTTAGATAATAGATTTAAAAGAGTTAAAAAATGAAAGTAGAAGGAGAAATAGAAAATGACTAATAATTTAAGTAATATTAATAAAAATCAATTAACTATTGAACAATGATTTACTAATAAAAATCAAGGGAGTATTATTAATGAAAAAGAAATACAAAGATTTAAAAGTAATGTATTAGCAATTAAAAATAATTTAGGTTTAGTAAATGCTAATTTAGGAACTATATTAGAAAGTTGTTATCAAGCAACATTATTAAATTTACCATTAGAAAAAAACTTTGGTTATTGTTGAGTTGTACCTTTTAAAGGTAAAGCACAATTTCAAATGGGTTATAAAGGTTATATTCAATTAGCATTACGTAGTCAACAATATAAAGAAATTAATGTTAGTGATGTAAGACTTGGTGAAATTAAAAAAATAGATAGATTAAAAGGTATTAAATTTACTTGAATACAAAATGAATTAGAACGTTTAAAAGCACCAGTAATTGGTTATGTTGCTTATTTTAAATTAAAAAATGGTTATGAAAAATATTTATATATGAGTAAAGAAGAAATAGAAAATCATTTTAATACTTATAGTGAAACTTATAAAAAAAATAAAAAATTTATTGTTAGTAGTTTTGAAGCAATGGCACTTAAAACTGTACTAACTCAATTATTAAGAAAATGGGGCATTATGTCAGTTGAATTACAAACTGCTTATGAAAATGACCAAGCAGTTATTACTGAAACTGAAAAAATATATATTGATAATCCAAATACTAATACAAATTATGAAGAAGTATTAAATAAATTAAATGAAGAAGAACAATTAATAGAAAATTTTGAAATTTAATTATGAATAAAGAAATCAAGGAAGTTAAATGCTCTAAAGAAAAATCATTTTATAAAGATAAAGAAAAATGATTTATTAATTGTTTAGGTTATAATATTGGTATAAGTATTTCTTGTTTATGTGATGTACATTTAATGTGTAATGCTTGTTGTGAAGAATGTTTTAGTGATAATTATGAATAACTACTTATTATCGGTAGACCCAAGTATGAAAAATACTGGGTTTACATTATGAGAAAATAAAAAACCAATATTAATAACTAGTCTTAATTTTTCTAAAAAAGATTATCATTATTTTACTGATTTTATTAATATAGTTTTTCTACAATGTCAAACTAATAATTTAGGTTTAATTGATGATAAAACAGATTATAGTTTATATTTAGTAATTGAACGTGGTATATTTAATCCAAAAATGGGTCGTGGTAAAAAAACTTTAGACCATTTAAGAGGTTTTATTGCTGGACAATTTAATAAATTATTAACTAAAGATATGTTAATAAGTCCAAGTGAATGAAAAAGTTGATGAAGTAAAAGTATTAATGAAGATATTATTAAGTTTGATTGAATAGGAATTGGTCCACGTGCTTGAGATAAAAAAATATCAATAGAAATAGCCAATTGATTAATTAAAGAAAATAATTGAAATATAAAAATATCCAATCATGATGAAGCAGAAAGTTTATTAATTGGTTGATATTATTTAAATAAAGGAGAGTAAATAATGAATACTAAATTAAAATGTATTGTTAAAGAATGTAATAAAAAAGTATTAATTAAATTACAATCTACAGATTTAGAAAATACTTCTATTCAATTTTTTAAAATGTGTAAAAAACATCAATTAGATTTTAATAATAAAGTAAAAGAAATAAAAGAATATTATGATAATAAAATTAAAATTAAGGAGTAAATAATGAATAATGTTGATAAATTAACTTTAGATTGTTTATTAATGCATATGGAAAAAATTATGAAATGTTCAAATTGTAAATTATGTGAAGAACATGATTATAATAAACGATCAAGTATAAATATTGATTGAGATAGTATACCTAAATGAAATGATAATAATGAAAATAAGGAGAATAAATATGGAAACAAATAATTATATATTAACTAAATTAATTAGAACAGGTATAAGTCCAATTTCAGCAATGATAGGTACAAGTGCTTATTATGGTCAATTAATAGGTAATCCAATATTAGGTTCAATTAACAGTTTATTATTTGGTAAAAAGTTAGGTTTTGATATATGAAATTTAAATCAAAGACCTTCTTCTAAAACTAAACTAATTAATAGTTCTAAAAAAATATTATTAGGTTTAGGAACAATTGGGTTAGCAAATTATACTAAATGAATAGAAAATAATATTAATCCAACTCCTAGTCCATTACCAATTACGACAACTCCAATTCCTACTACTACCACAGAAACACCACCATGACCATTAATGGTGAATGAAAATAATAATCTTAATAATTTAATGGATTGAGATACTTATATTTCATTAAATGCTTATGGTATTTCAAATCTTATAGCAGGAATTACTGAATTAATACCTAATAGATTTGAAACTATTCGTAAAGTAGCAAATATGGCAAATGGTGGATGTTT
>NZ_JAQYTS010000045.1 GCF_030913225.1 Spiroplasma sp. AdecLV25b | reverse complement strand
CCCACTAAATGGTAGGTTAGATACGTGTTACTCACCCGTTCGCCACTAAAGTATTGCTACTTCCGTTCGACTTGCATGTATTAGGCATGCCGCCAGCGTTAATCCTGAGCCAGGATCAAACTCTCAATAAAATTGTTTTTTTGTTAAAAGAATGATGTCTGACTTACTTAATTTTTTAATAAAAATTGACGGATTAATTCTTGTTCTATTTAGTTTTCAAAGATCGTTTTTTCTGGTTTATGACCCCTTTGTTTTTGGTCACAATAATAATAATACAGAAAAGCAAAGGCAATGTCAATTAAAATCTAATAAAAAATAATTATATTTTTATTAGATTTTAAAAACTAATAAAAATATCAATAAATAATATTAATTTTATCAAAAATAACACTTATTTATTTTTAAAAATTATCAATTTTTATTCTAATGAATTAAAAAAACATCATTAAAATTAACGAAAGCACAAAAATTTTATTTATGATTAATGAATATTATTTTGGACGTAATAATTATCTAATTGATTACTATTTAAAAAGCATCTATATAAAATAAAAAGTATTCAAGACTATTTCTTAAATACTTTTTAGAAATTAATATTTATTTTTTATCATTAACTTGTTTTACTAATAATTTCAAGAATGATATTAAATCACTAGTGAGACTTGTTTTTTGTCCATATTGACGATAACTTATTTTATTGTCATTCAATTCTTTTTGGCCAACAATAATTTGATAAGGCACTTTTTGAGTTTGTGCTTCAGCAATTCGTTTACTAATAGTGCCACTACTAATGATTTTGGCGCGAATATTATTTTGCTTACATGTTTCATGAATCGCATTAGCATATTCTAACATCGGTTGGGTTTCATTAATTGGTAAAATAGCAATTTGGGTTGGAGATAGTCATAATGGGAATACCCCTTTTGTTTGTTCTAACAGTGTTGCAATAAAACGTTCGTAAGTACCAATTAAACCACGGTGAACAATAACTGGGTTAACTTCTTTATTATTCTGGTTAATATAAATTAAATTAAATTTTCTTGGTAATAAAAAGTCAAATTGAATTGTAGAAATCGTGATTTCATGACCTAGTGCTGTTTTAATTTGAACATCAAACTTAGGACCATAAAAGGCAGCTTCACCAATCATCGGTTTATAATCTAATTTTAATTCATCCAATACTTCACGCAATGCTGTTTCTGCTTCAACTCACATTTTATCATCATTAAAATATTTTTCTTTATCAGCAGGGTCACGTAATGATAGTGATAAGTAATCAATTTTAATATTTAAAGTTTTAAAAACTTCAGCAATTAATTGATAACAGCGTTTGAATTCTGCTTTCATTTGGTCACGACGCACAAAGATATGGGAATCAGTTAATTCCATACTACGAACACGTTCTAAACCAGTTAAAGCACCACTTGCTTCATAACGATATAGCAATGCATGCTCACTTAAACGCAGTGGTAAATCACGGTAACTACGAGGGACACTTTTATAAATCATACAATGATGAGGACAAGTCATTGGTCGCAATACTAATTGTTCACCTTCTTTTTCAGTTGGACTAAACATATTCTCGCGATAGTGGTCTCAGTGACCACTTTTTTTATAAAGTTCAACTGAACCTAAAACTGGTGTTGCTACTTCTTGATATTCTCATTTGAATTCTTGTTCACGTAAGTAATTTTGTAAAACTTTTTTAATTGTCATTCCATTAGGTAAAAAGATTGGTAAACCCTTCCCGCAATCATCGTTGAAAGTAAAAATATTTAATTCTTTTCCTAATTTACGATGATCACGATTTTTACGGTCTTCAATATCTTTAATAACTGCTGTTAATTGTTCTTTTGAGTAGTGACAAATCCCAGTAATTCTTTGCAATTGTTTGTTTTTATCATTTCCTAATCAATATGCACCAGTAATATTTAATAATTTAAAAGCTTTCATTGACTTTGTTTCATTAATGGCAACTCCAGAAGCAACTACTAAGGTTTTATTGTCTACCAAGTATGAGCACTTTAAACCATTAACATGATTTAATTTAATATATTCTAAGGCAAACGGATTTTCACTGTGACTTTTTAATGACTCAATTTGGGTTTGGCAAATGCGAGCAACAGCTAAATTATTTTTTAATAATTCATGCATTTGTTTTTCAACTTTAACTAAATCTTCGTTTGTTAAACGAGTGCTATAGTCAAAATCTAAGTAAAAACCATCATCATTAGTTTTCGCAACAGTAATTAATGCTTTGGGATACATAGTTTTAATAGCATGTGCTAAAACCATGGCGCAACCATAGTTTAAAACCGTTCAACCTAAAGTTTCATCTTTAGTAACAAATTTAACTTCAGCATCTTCTTTAATTTCTCAGTGTAAATCTTTTAATTGACCATTCAATGTAAAAGCAATGATCGAAGCTGCTTGCTTATCATCATCTTTCAATAATAATTCATAACCAGTGATCGGTTGGTCTAATTGATAAGATGTTAATTTACCATCTACTGTATTTATATTAATTTTCATAAGTTACCTAATTCCTTTTCTATTTACATGAATAGTACTAGATTATTTAGCAGTGAAAGATGAAAAAGGTTTAGTACTATTATTAATATCAATTACTAATATCTTGACTTTAGTAGGAATTGTGTACGTGCTACTAATCGCTTCTTGAATTTGTAAAGTATTATTTAAATCAATTGTAGCACCTTTTTGGTCATAATAAGCATAAATTCCAGAATTTAAAGCAAACTTATTGTAATCAATAACATTATTGCTAATAGGAATTATGTATACTGGTAAATGAGCATTAGCAATTGTTGTTAAGAATTTACTATCTTGACTGTTAGTAATTAAAAATTGTGGTTTTTCATCAATAATGGTTTTAATTGTTTTAGCAACTAACGTATCTTTTGATGTTAGTAATTCATTAGCAATTTTACTTACTGGTTGATGACTTTCAGCATCAACAATAATTTTACTCATCGTAGCAATGGCTAGTACTGGGTAATTACCATTAGCTGATTCACCTGAGAGCATTGTACATGTTGAACCTCAATCGACAGCTACTCATACATCAGTTACTTCGGCTCTTGTTGGATGAGGATTATCAACCATTGAGTCTAACATTTGTGTAGCAACAATTACTGTTTTATTAACATCTCAACATTTTTGGATTCATTGGCGTTCTAGGAATGGTACTTTTTCAAATGGAATTTCAACTCCTAAATCACCACGGGCAACCATAATAGAATCAGAAACTTCCAAGATTTCATCAAAATTATTAACTGCTAATTGTGATTCAATTTTGGCAATAATTTGAATGTGTTTACCACCATTGTCATCTAATACTTTACGAATAGCTAAAATATCTGCTTTTGAACAAACAAATGATGCTGCCACAAAATCAACTTGTTGTTGACAACCAAAAATTAAATCAGCTTTATCTTTATCAGAAATAAATGGTAATGATAATTTTACGTTAGGAATATTAATGGCACGACGGTCTTTAATCGTATGTGTGTTTAAAGCTTGACAAGTAATAACATGCCCTTTAATGGTAATAACTTTTAATGTTAATTTCCCATCATCAACTAATAAATTATCGTTAACTTTCATGTCCTTAGAAAGATTTGCGTAGTTAACAGAGAATTTTTCAGCAGTACCAATAATTTCTTCATTGTCAATAATAGTAATAACATCATTTTTTTTAATTTGGGCACTACCACCTTTGAAAGTATGAGTTCTTACTTCAGGTCCTCTTGTGTCTAACATAATAGCAATTGGAGCGTTTAGTTTTGCTGCAACTTCTCTAATTGTTGTAATACGTGCTAAATGTTCTTCATGGGTTCCATGAGAAAAGTTAATTCGAGCACAAGTCGATCCATTTTCAACTAGTTGTTGAATAACTTCTGCTGAACTTGATGCAGGTCCTAAGGTTGTTACACACTTAGTTGTTTTTATAATTGGAATCAAGTGATTCACCTCTTTCTTAAGTATTCTTTTTTGTAATAATCCCTGATAAGCGTAATACTTTAGCAGTTAGTGCTGAATTTTTTTCTGGTGTTTTTGGAGTATTAAGTGCATCTTGGATTTCAATGGCTACTAAACGGTTACCTTGTAATCCAACACAAATGCTAGATTTGTTACTATTTGCAAATCTTTCAGCAGCAAAAACTCCCATCATTGTCGCAAGATAACGGTCAAAAGCACTGGCTGTGCCACCACGTTGAATTTGTCCTAAAACTACTGATCTTGTTTCACATTTAGTTTCTGCTTCCAGAATTTTAGCCATTTTTTTAACATCATATAGGTTTTCAGTTACTACTACTACCATTGAACGACGTTGTTTTTTAAGATACATTTGTTTGATTAGTTCAATTAAAGCAGGTTCTAAAATATTTAAATCTTTGGTTGCTACTAAATCACAGTTGGCAGCAGCAGTTGCATGTAGAGCAAGGTCACCACATTCACGACCCATAGTTTCAACAATCATAATTCTACTATGTGAATCTGCAGTTTGACGAATTTTGTCAAGATTTTCAACAATAGTATTTAAAGCAGTATCAAAACCAACAGTAAATTCACTTGAATTAACATCATTGTCAATAGTTCCTGGGATTCCAACACATTGGATTCCTGATTCAACACTAATCTTTTGTAAACCAGTAGTTGTTCCATCACCACCAATTGCGATTAAACCTTTAATGTTTTCTTTACGTAAAATATCAATACATTTTTTTCTTGTGGCTTCATTTTCAAATTCTTTAAAACGAGCTGAGCCAATAATAGTTCCTCCCATTTGGGTACCTAAATCAATTAGTTGTATTCATTGGGCATTAATTGTCTGAAACTCACTTTCAAATAAACCTTTATAACCATTTTTTATTAAAACTAATTCAAATGCTCTTTTATCAGTGCTACCTGCTTTGCTGTTTTCAAAACTCATACTACGGAGAGTTTTATAAACACCATTAATTACGTTGTTCATGCCTGGGGCATCGCCACCAGAGGTTAAAATACCAATTCTTGTTTTTTTTGTATCATTCATAGTTAGTCATCCTTTTCTAATTGTGCATATAAATAATTGTTACATTTATTATTAAATCAAAAACTAAATATTAATCAAATCATAACCGTATAAAAATACAATTATGATTTGAGAGTTGATTAAAAACAATAATAATTAATTATTTTTTATTGATGTTATAGAAAGCATCATCACCTAAGAATACTGCTTGGTCACCAAGGTCTGCTTCGATTGTTAGTAAGCGGTTGTACTTAGCAACACGGTCAGTTCTTGACATTGAACCAGTTTTAATTTGTCCAGTGTTGAAGGCAACAGCTAAATCAGCAATTGTTGTATCTTCAGTTTCACCGGAACGGTGAGAAACAACAGCAGTTCAACCGGCTTTTTGACACATTTGAATAGCTTCAATGGTTTCAGTTAATGTTCCGATTTGGTTTAGTTTAATTAATACTGAGTTAGCAACATTTTTTGTAATTCCTTCTTTAATAATTTTTGGGTTAGTAACAAATAAGTCATCACCGACAACTTGGAATTTACCTTCTGATTTTTCTAATAGTAATTTAAATCCATCTCAGTCGCCTTCTGCTAAACCATCTTCAATTGAAACAATTGGATATTTTTTAGTTAAACCTATTAGGTAATCAACTAGTTGTTCTGAAGTTAATAGTTTTTCTGTAGCTTGTGATTTTCCATCTTTGTTACCAAAAACATATTTACCATTTTTGTAAATTTCTGATGAAGCACAGTCCATAGCAATTTTCATGTCTTTAGCAGGTGTATATCCAGCTTTTTTAATAGCTTCCATAATTAAGTCTAATGCTTCTTCGGTTGATTTTAAGTTAGGAGCAAATCCACCTTCATCACCAACAGCAGTAACGTAGCCTTTAGTTTTTAAAATATCTTTTAAAGCGTGGAAAGTTTCAGCAGCCATTTGCATTGCTTTTGAAAAAGTTTTAGCACCTACTGGCATAATTAAAAATTCTTGGAAGTCAATATTATTATCGGCATGAGCGCCACCATTAATTACGTTTAACATTGGTAAAGGTAGTTGGCAAGCATTTGGTCCACCTAAGTATGCATATAATGGTTGACCTAATTCATCAGCAGCAGCTTTAGCGACAGCTAATGAAACACCTAAGATAGCGTTAGCTCCTAGTTTTTCTTTATTAGCAGTGCCATCTAATTTAATCATAGTTTGGTCAATTTGTCTTTGATTAGTTACTTCTAGACCGATGATTTCATCAGCAATAAGTTCATCAATGTTTTTAATGGCTTTTAAGACACCTTTTTTTCCATAGACTTTAGGGTCTCCATCGCGTAGTTCTAGGGCTTCTCTAGTTCCTGTTGAAGCACCTGATGGGACTAAGGCGATTCCGTATCCACCGTCTTCTGTTCAACATTCTACTTGGATAGTAGGGTTTCCTCGTGAGTTAATTACTTGTAATGCTCTAATATCAATAATGCATGACATGTGTTCATTCCTTCTTTCTTTTGTATAGTTCAATATTTATTATACAGAAAAACGGTGTTTATAATTAAAAAAGCACAAATATTTTTTATTTGTGCTTTGATTTTTTTATAGTACTTGTGGATTAACAATGCTATTTTTAATATCAGAATCTAATGAATTTGAAGATTCAACTAATTCTTTGATTTTAGGACTTTGTAGTTTAAGTTTTGAGTTTTCACTTAATTCTTTTAACTTATCATTAAGTTCTTCAATATCAGTAACTGAAGTGTATCATTTTTTTTCTTTATATTTTAATTTTAATGAATCATTAAATTTTTCTATTTTTTTTACTGCTCTACCACCTGGAGAATATACATGAATATTCTTTTGAGTTAAATATTCATAATGTTTAACTATCTGCTCTGCTTTAAAATTAAATTTATGTATTGCATCTTCTATTTCTTTATCTGCTTCATTAAGATAATATGAATCACTCTTATTAAGATTTCAAATTTTTCACCCTGGGCCATTTGCCATTTTTTTAGCATATTTTAGTTTTATATTATCAATTTCCAAAGCTAATTGGTCTTTTAATGCTTCTAGTTTTTCAGTATTCCGCTTTAAAAATATATATGGGTTTATTGATTGTTTAATTTCATTATATGCACTTTTAATAGCATTTCATGGCAATAATGTTTTAAAAAATCATTTTGTTTTACTTTTAACAGTATTTCATACTCTTCACGTTAG
The DNA here is from genome assembly GCF_030913225.1 of Spiroplasma sp. AdecLV25b. Lineage (GTDB taxonomy): Bacteria > Bacillota_I > Bacilli_A > Mycoplasmatales > VBWQ01 > Spiroplasma_E. Next base: position 21,393 of record NZ_JAQYTS010000045.1, on the reverse strand, counting down.
TGACTTTTTTGTTTTAAGTTCAATAGTACCAATGTTATCTTTAAACTTATAATTACTTGTTCTAGCTTCTGATACAAATTTTATAAATAATTTTTTTCGTTCTTCGTTAAGTAATAACTGTTGAGCTATTTTATTACTATCTTTAGTGGCAAGGTCAACAGCAACTTTAGCTTTGGCAATAGCTTCGTTATAAGCAACTTTAGCAACAATATCATCATCATTATAAATTTCAATAATTTCGTTATAAGTTTTAACAACATCATCATATGCTTTAACAACATTATCATAAGTAGTAACATTAAAATCAATAGCAGCATCAACTGCTTCACTATCATTAGTTATTTTAGTTTTAATAACAGCAGCAAGATTATCAACAGCAACTTTAGAAGCATCAACATCAAACAGGTTAAGTTTTAACATTCTATTTTTTTCTTTTATACTATAATCATCACCAAAGACGTCTTTAGAAGCAGATATAATCTTGTATTCTTTTTGTAGTTTAATTTTTCTTTTATTCTCATAGTTTTTATCAGTTTCAGATTTAAATAATGTTATTGCTGATGAAATGTCTTCAATTTTTTTGTTTGCTAACAAATATTTTTCTAAATACTTAATTTTTTCCTTAATACCTTCATCACCAATAGTGCTAAAATCTTGGCTTTCTTGACTACTGTTTTTTAAATATTCTTTTTCTTTATTTTCCACACTTTGTTTATGCAATTTATTTAATTTTTGCGCATCGTTGTTAATTACTTTATTATTCCCATAATACGTTTGATATCTGATTTGAAAGTTTTCTAGATTTGCTTTTATTAATAAAAACTTTTGAAACTGTTCTTTTTGTTCTTGATCTTGAGCATTGTAACCCGTTTGTGTAATATGATAGTCTAATTCTTCTCTATTATAAATAAGATGGTGTTCTAACTCAGGAAGAAGTTTAATATATCCTGCCTCAAATTTTTTAAAAACATCACTTCTTTTGTTTTGAAAGTCTCTATCTAACTTCTCAAAATTATTTTCTTGATTGTAAACATCTTTACTTTCTTTTATTGCTTCAAATCTTTTTAAATACCATGTATTTAAATTTCACACTTCTTGTTCATAATATTTGAATGCTTGGTTGCACTTAATAACAAATTTTTCTAAATCTTCAAAATATATTTTGCTCTTACTAAACTCAAAATTAGTACTTGCTTCACGAGTTCTAAACTCATACAATTCAACTTTAGCTGATGGAGTTAGAAATTCTTTATAAAGTTCTAGTATTAAAATAGGCTCATAGTTTATTTTATCATCATTTTCTTCTATGTTTTTTTTTGCAAGGTTGAAAAAAATAAAATTTTTTTCAAACTCTTTCATAGATTTTTTATCTTTTTCTATTTGTTCTTTGACATCAACATTGCCACTTTCAACTTCATCATAGTTAATAATTTTTGTACCATTATCTTCTTGGTTTTCTGTGTATTTTTTTATATTTGTTTCAAAATCTACATCTTTTTTACTTAATTTATTTGCAATAACAATGTATTCATGTTTTATTTTTTTTAATTTTTCATTATAGGAAACTTTCTTTGAAAGTATAGTTGTTATCTTTTCCTGTAACTCACTATATAATGTTTGTATTTCAGAATTACTTTTTTCTATATATTTTCAAAAATCATTGTTTCTAATTATTGCCATTTTAATTTCTCCTTCTTTAATATTTTTTTAACTATTAGTATTTGTTGCTAATGGTTGTGATGTAGGTTGTGTTGATAATGGTTGAGAATTTGCTTGTTCTACTACTTGATTTATTGATTTAGAGTTACTAACTCTTTTTTCATCGCATTTTCGTTGTATACCATGTAAACATTTTTGTAAGTCATTTTTAGTCTCATCACTTAATTCAATGGATTTTCTTTCATTACTTGAACCTGATTGTACTTCACAACCAATAATTTGACCATTTTCATCTAAGTTAATATAAATAGTAGTTGATTGATTGGAACTTATTTTACCTTTATCTCTAATTTTTTTTATAATACTATTAAGAGAATTGAATAATTCTTGATTTGAGTTTGGATTAAGAACAATATCTATATTGCTGTTTTTTATTTTATATCCATTATTTGATATTTCAATTACATACTGAAATCCACCCTGAAGCTTTTTTTCCTTTTCATCTGAACTATTGGAATTATTGTCCTGAAGAAAAGGTAAATCTTCAAAATTAGAACCGTATAAATTATTTTTATCAAAAGCCATATTTTCTCTTCTTTTCAAAAAGTAATTTTTTAAAATTAATAATAAACCCCTCTTATTTATTTAAAAAATAAAAGGGGAAAACACTATCTTTAATTTTACATATTTATTATAATCCTTTTTAATTTTAATACAATAGATTTAAAAATCTTTATTTTTTCAATAACGACTGATTAGTCATAACTTCAGGTTTTTCTAATCCTAAAATTTCTAGTAAAGTCGGAGCAATATCAGCCAAACATCCATCTGATTTTAATTTAATCCCTGATTGACAAATAATAAAAGGTACAGGTTGTGATGTATGTTTTTTATTAATAGCACCCTGAGCATCAACCATAACTTCTGCATTGCCATGGTCAGCAGTAATCATTAAAATACCATTAACATTTTTCATAGCATTATACAATTTACCAACACATTCATCAACAACTTCAATAGCACTAATCGCAGCTTTTAAATTACCAGTATGTCCCACCATATCAGGGTTAGCAAAGTTTAAAATCATAACATCATAAATATTTTTAGCAATTTCTATTTCTAATCTGCTTGTAATTTCACGAGCACTCATTTCTGGTTTTAAATCATAAGTAGCAACTTTCGGTGAAGGGATTAAAATCCTTGTTGATAAAGGATATTCAATATCAACACCACCATCAAAGAAGTAAGTAACATGCGCATATTTTTCTGTTTCTGCGATTCGTAATTGGTGATATTGGTTTTTACTTAATCATTCTCCCAATCCATCAATCATCATTGTTGGTGGAAAAATAACTCCTTGTGCTTTCACACTATTGGCATATTCCATCATCGAAACAAAAAATGTATTTTTTAAAGGTCGAATTTTATTAGCAATATTTCAATCATATTTGGGATTAGTTAAAGCCGATGCTAATTGGATAGCACGGTCAGGACGAAAATTAGCAAAAATAATACTATCATTATTACTAATGTTACCACGAGCAAGCTCAGGATTGTAGGCTGGATTAATGAATTCATCATTTCTATCAGCAGCATATTCACTATTGATATAAGCAATCGGATCAGTAAAAATAATACCTTTATGGTTAACGATAGCATCATAGGCAATTTGAGCACGATCAAATCTTTTATCACGGTCCATAGCATAATAACGTCCAGAAATAGAAGCTAAATATCCAGTTTTTAATTCTGTCATTTTATCTAATAGTTGTTGAACATAAATTTTAGCAACATCACTTTTAGTATCACGACCATCAAGAATCGCATGAACATAAACATTTTTAAAGTTTTCTTTAGCAGCAATTTCCAATAACGCTAAAATATGATTAATGTGGGAATGAACACCACCATCACTTAATAGCCCTAAAATATGTAAATTACTATTATTCTTTTGGGCATGTTTAATAGTTTTTAAAATTGTTTCATTAGTAAAGAAAGTTTTTTCACTAATAGCCTTATTAATTAAAGTTAAAGATTGATAAACTACTCTTCCAGCACCAATTTGTAAATGACCAACTTCTGAGTTACCCATTTGCCCTTCTGGCAAACCAACAGCTAAGCCAGAAGCAGATACTTCAGTGTGAGCATAAGTTTTATTTAAATAGTCAAGATTAGGAGTTTTAGCTTGACTAATAGCATTATTAAGATTGGTTTTAGCGATTCCAAAACCATCGAAAATACATAGTAAGATTGGTTGTTTTGATTTCATAATTTCACCTCAGAGTTTATTTTAATTGTCATTTATATTTATAGTTGCCTTTCTTGAAAACAGAAATAATTTCACTAATAACATTAGTGATAGTTTGATAATTACTAGTACTAAAAATAATAATATCATGTTTAATTTTTATTTTAGTTAATGGTAATTTAGATGTTTTACTAATAATTGTTTTTACTCGTGAATTACTACTAATATTATTACTCATTAAAATAATCATACTAGGATTATCAACAACATTATTAGTTAGGAATAAGATAGTATTATTAACATCTGCTAATAACTTTCGGCCTTTAATTTCCATTAAATTATCATCTAACAAATCATTATTAAAAGAATAGTGGACAAATTTGAAATTATCAACAGCTTCTGAATAATAACCATAAGCCATATTATCGATTTGTGATTCTAAAAAAGGTTGTGAAATTTTTCTTCAATTGTGAAATTGGATTTTTAATCTTTTATAAACTAACTGTAATTGAAATAAATTTTGATAGTTTGTAATATTATTAACAACAGTTACTGGTTTAATAATATCAGGTTGATTAATTAATCTAATTTTTTTATTGAGAATATTAATACCATTAATAATAGGTTTTTTAGTTTTGGTAAATCATTTTTCAATATCTTCACTAGTACCTGACATAACAGTGATTGCTAACTGTTTGTGTTGTACCATAATATTAGTAACTGCTAAGCGTTGTAAATTGTTTAATTGCATTAATTCCATTTGTGTTAACGCTTTTAGAAAATAATATTTACTATTATTAGCAATTTGTAAAGATAATAATTGTGAAAATGGTAATTGTTGACTTAATAAAACATTAATTTCTGCTTCACAACTTAGAATTTGTTGTTTTTTTAACTTAAGATTTTTGCTAGTAACTACAAATTTTTGATTATCGATAGTACTATTAAATTTATTTTTAGTTCGTAAATTTTTATTTAATACAGCATCAAATAATTTTCAACCTAAAGTATTGTTAACAATTCCTTTATGTCGGTCTTCATCTAGTGATAATTGTAAAGGAATGTCATTAATAACAATTGGTCCACTAATCACTTTTACTAAATGTATATATACACCTGGTAATAAAGTATTATTAACATCAATTATTTCTCCAACAAAGTAATCATTAGTAATAACACCGCGGTCACTACTAATAGTATCACTTTGGGCTTGAAAAATAGTTTTGGAACAAATGATAAAACCAATTTGTTCTAGTTGGATAGTAGGTTCACCATTTTTAGTAAATAAAGATAAAATTTTGGTTCTAGTGGTAAAGTTGTTAATAAAGGTAGTATGAGAGAAACTATAATAACTAATTTGATTTTCTAATTTTTCTCACATACTAGCAATTTTTGTATTTGATAAATTCATGATAAGTTACTCCTTATTTTAATAATAGTGACAATATTTTAAATAAAGTTAAACTAATAATCCTAAAAATGATTTTGCTTGTAATGATGCACCACCTACTAAGGTGCCATCAATATCAGATTGTTCAAGGAATGATTTAATATTTTCAGGTTTTACTGAACCACCATATTGAATGCGAACTTTTTGCGCAATATTTTTATCATATAATTCAGCAATATAATCGCGAATCATTTTGCAAACTGTTTGTGCTTCAGCAGCAGACGCTGTCTTACCAGTACCAATTGCTCAAATTGGTTCATAAGCAATTACTAATTTAGTAACATGTTGCGATTTAATGCCAGTTAACGCTAAAGATATTTGCTTTTTAATAACATCATTAGTTTTTTTTGCTTCATATTCACTATCACTTTCACCACAACATAAAACTGGAATCAGATTAGCATTAAATAAAGCATGTAGTTTTTTATTAATCGTTTCGTTTGTTTCATTAAAATACATTCTGCGTTCAGAATGACCAATCACAACGTGACTAACATTAATATCTTTTAACATTTTAATTGCAACTTCACCAGTAAAGGCACCTTCAGGTTCATAATGACAGTTTTGCGCAACAATGATTAACTTATTAACCTGATTTAATTTTAATACTGGTAAGTTAGTAAAACTAGCAGCAATACCATAATCACATTTAATATCTTTACCTTTAATTAATTTACTAAATTGATTAAGAAAAGTTTGTGTCTCCTCCATGTTTTTATACATTTTTCAATTGCCAATAATAATATGTTTACGACTCATTTTATTCACTCCTTAGTTTTTTGGTTGGATAGTTGGTGGCTTTAATAATGAAGCTGCGGCACTATCAATAATTACCATAACGTTGTCATGGGCTTGTAAGTAACTACAAGGATAATCAGGGGTAATTTTACCATGAACTAATTCATAAATAGCTTGCGCTTTTGCTTGACCATCAGCAATTAAGATAATGGCTTGCGCTTGTAAAATGCTATCAACGCCCATGGTTATTGCTTTAGTTGGCACATCTTTGACACTAGCAAAAAACCTTTTATTAGCTTCAATAGTTGCTGTAGTTAAATCAACAACATGAGTTTTACTATCACCTGATGTCCCTGGTTCATTAAAAGCAATGTGTCCATTAGTACCAATTCCTAAAATTTGTAAATTAATAGGTCCTTTTTCAACTAGTAATTTTTCATATGCTTGCGCATTTGCTGTTACATTACCTAAACCATTAGGAACATACGTATTTTCTTTTTTAATGTTAATTTTGTTAAATAGTTGTTCATTCATAAAGTAACGATAACTTTTTTTATGTTCTGGTGCTAATCCGACGTATTCATCTAAATTAAAAGTGGTAACTTGTGACCAATCAGTATGATTCTTTTGATAATCTTTAATCAATAAATCATAAGTCTCTATCGGGCTACTGCCTGTTGCTAAGCCTAAAACTAATTTCTGATTTTCTTTTATTGTTTCAATAATAATCGTACTTACTAACTTAGCAATCTCACTTTTTGTTTCAAACACAACTAATTTCATTTCTCGTACCTCCTTTAAATTTTATTAACTTTGATAAACAATATTTCCTTCACAAATCGTTAGTAAAATATCATTATTTTTATCAAGCACGACAATATCTGCTAATAATCCAACAACTAAATCACCAGTAATGCTATCGATGCCTAATTGTTTTGCGCTATTATACGAAGCCATTTTAACACAATCTTGTCAATTATTGTTAGTTACACGTAATAAGTTTTTAAAGCCCGCAATCATAGTAGCAAGACTCCCAGCTAATTTACCAGTACTTTTAACTACCACTTGATTATCTTTTTTAATTACTGGTAATGGACCGAGAAAATAATCACCATCAGGTAAGCCTTTGGCACTCATAGCATCAGTAATCATACAAATCTTATTAGCACCTTTAATCTTATAAGTTAGTGCAACAATATCAAGATTAACATGAATACCATCACAAATTAATTCTGCTACTATTTCATCATAATAAAGTGCTGCTGAAACGACACCAGGATTACGGTGGTCATAGCCACTCATACCATTGTAAAGATGGGTAACATGAGTTAAACCTTGTTGTACTGCTTGGCTAACTTGTTGCAAAGTAGCATTACTATGACCTAATGTTGGGATAATATTATTAGCAATTAATGTGCTTGTAAAATTTTTATTATTATTAAAATTAGGGTCTAATTCAGTTGCGTATACAACAAATTTAATATTATTATTACTAATCTTATTCCATGTTGCAACTAATTTAGTATCAGGGATGTGAATTAAAGATTCAGTATGAGCGCCTTTTTGTTCATGGGAAATAAATGGGCCTTCCAAGTAAGCACCCACAATCCGTGCTCTATTGGCAATGCCATTTTCAGTTTTCATATATTGAGCAAATGCTAATAAAATTTTATCAATCTCTTTGGTACTTGCCGTAACAGTTGCATAACAAAACTTAGTTACTCCCTCTTGGGGAACTAATTGAGCAAAGTTGACAATTGATTCAACTATACCATCCATTAAACTATAACCATAACCACCATGGACATGACAATCAATAAAACCAGGAATTATTGCTTGGTTTTGACAATCAATAACTTTAGCGTCATTGTAGTTTTGGTTATATTTTCCTGACTTAATTTCTTTAATTAAATTATTTTCAATCACTAGAAACCCATTTTCAATAATATTGTTAGTACTAACAATATTGGCATTGGTTAAAACTAAAATTTTAGTCATTAATATCCTTCTCTCTTAAATTAAATATTCAATCAATAAAGTTTTTTATCTATTGATGTTATTATACCTAAAATTTTAATTTAAACCTAATTGTACAAAAAAATATTAAAAAAAGGCATATTGCCTAATTAATTTATTTTTTAATGGTGGCCCGAAGCGGATTTGAACCACTGACACTTCGCTCTTCAGGCGAATGCTCTACCCCTGAGCTACCGGGCCATTACCTATACAATAATAGCATATAAAACTAATAAATAACAAGGGGTTAATGGGTAAATTTAAATTATTTTAAAAATAGTTGTATTAGCAAAAAAATTTATCAACTAATCTTTTTGCTAATTCTTGAATAAAACGATTATTTTTATTTACTTCTGTACCATGTTTAAACAATTGATCTAAATCAAAAGTTTTAGTTGATTTTTGCAATAGAAAATTTTGGTTATCATCTTTTTTATGTTTTGCCATATTTATTTTCTCCTTTAAAGTTTTATTTTTAAACTTAGATACATTTTTTATTTTATATTAATATTTTTTAACATTACTTTTATACCACTTAATTAATTAAGATTTTATCACATAAACAAAGATAAAATTTTATTTACTCTTTTTTCTCCGTTCAACATTCCTTACTTCTTTTAATTGCGATTTCAATTGTTTAAGTTGATTTTGTAAATCTTCATAACTAACTTGCTCTTCATCAATTTTCTGGCGAATCTGTTAATGACTGGTTACCTACTAATGTCCTTGGATTAACTCATAAATTTCGCAATCCATATCAAAAAATAGTTAGAAAACTTAAACCTAATCCAGCAAGGGGAATGGTTCATAAATTATTAAATGGAATCGTTTGAAAATATGTAAAATTAAAAACATTATAAATAATTAAAACAAAAGCCGTTAGGATTAATGTCATTAAAAACATATAAATTGCAATTAATGCTTTACTAAACGGTTTTTTAACAAACACTAAGACTACTAAATATGTTAAATTAAATAATAGTAACCCACCAGCTAAGTAAGCAGTAATAATATTACTACTAGCCATTAATTGTTTATACAAATCGCTCGTTAATGGATTTTGATTAACTAGTAAAGTAATAATAACAGCAATATTATTTTTCAAAGGTAAACCTCAACTGAATAAGGGAAAAATAGTTAAACTAATAGTTACTGATAGAGTTGCGATAATTACTAATACTTTACTTAAAATTGAACCAAATGTTTTCATAATACACCTTTCAATAAATAGTTAACTTAACTACTAACATTCTACCATTATTAAATAAAAATCACTAATCCTCTTATTCATATTTATTTACTTTGTCTTGATTTATTTTGTGATAGATTTAATGCAATTTTTCGGGCAGCAAAAGGGTCTCGGGGATCATAATATCAATAATTAGTAAAATATTTTTTTCAATTATTATTTAACATCGATGAAGCAATATTAATAGCATGAAAACGATTACCTTTAACTTTTAAACTTTGTATTATATTAAAATTATTATTACTAATATTAGCACCTAAAAAATCAGATATTAATAATAAATCACAATTACGATATTCTTTAGTTTGCATAACTGTTAAAGCATGACTAAAAGCAGGATTAATATTAGTTTGACCTTTAAAACTATGACCTAAAAAGTGAATTAAATTTGGAATTGATGATGCTACACTTGATAAATCATAGGTTTCAAATATGCCAGAAAAATTAATCATATAACATGGTCTTTTATCTAATAAAGCAATTTTAGTAATAGCTAATGCTATTGATTTAGCTATAATTTCTGGGCTATTGGCCATCGATTTTGATGTATCAATACATAAAATAAATGGCCCTTCGCTTTCAGGAATCGGTACTTCTATTATTTCTTTAACAATGTGTTCTGTTGCTACTAAATCCATTGATTCAAATTCGGTAATTGCTAGTTTTTCTTCAACAAATTTTTTATAAAAAATAGCATTTAACTCTGGAATAGCTAAGTTAACTAATTCTAAAGGCAATAAATGTTCTAAATCTCTTCCTTCAGTTATTCCAACCACTTCTTCTGGTCATTTACCTAATGGTTTCATTTCATATTCAATTTGAATTTTTTCATGAACTTGTTTTTCAGTTAAATCAGAGGTTCCTTTTCAACGACCTAACATCCGAGCTATTTCAATAATTGCTGGATTTTGCTTTAGAATTTCACCATATTGGATTAAAGTATTTAAATTAATTTTCTTAAAATCATTTAAATTCCCCTCTCAAAATCGACCAAAAAAATTTCAAGCAAATCCAATTAGACTACGTGTTTCATTAATAATTTTAATATTATTTCCTCACATAGCTAAATATTTTTGTCGCATTTGCGTAGTTTCAAACAACTTATAATTAATTACCCGTTCAATAATTAAACTTTCCCAACGCATAGTAAAATCATTAAAGATTAAATTGCCATTAATTTTACGTTCTTGAAGTTTATCTTGGTAATAATGAAAATAATTAATGATACCAGAGTTAATCTTTTTAGCTTTAATAAAGATTTCTTGTCAATTGTTTTTTAAACGTGTTAAACCATTAACTTTAACTCAAAAATATAAACGAATTTCTTGTTTAATAATTGGACTAATCGGGACATTTTTTGTTGCTGCTAATATATCATTTAAATAAAAATTACTGATTTGGTCATCAAATTCCTTGGCTAATCACGAAAAATGTTTTTTAAATCAAATGAAATTGCTTAAATTAGTTTCTGATAAAGCTAAACTATTTAATTTGGATGCCATTTTTTTTGAAACTTGCGTTTCAATTAATTGTTCCATACAAAATCACCACCTTATTCATTTTCAATATTATTAGGTTGGGGAATTATAATAGCATCATCATTAACAATTGCCGATTCAGGAACAGGTGGTATTTGTTCAAAAAAAGCAGTTTCTAATAAGATTTTAAACTGTTCATCAAAAAAGATTGAAGGAGTTTTACTTAAACGTTGGTGCTCATGTTGGAATTGTTGTTTTAAGTTGGTAACTTGTGTTTTTATTTCGGTCATCTGACTATTAAGAGTACTAAGTTGTGATTTACCATCAGAATCGCTTAATTCAACTTGAATACTAGTACGGTTTTTAATATCAACTAATTCGTTAGGTGCTTTTAATTGTAATTCTATTTTTCTGCTACCATCTAGTTTACTTAAACTCTTACCATAAAATAAAGTAACAGTATGGGATTTTTTATTTCGGCGCGTTAAATTTTGATATTCTTTTTGACTAATAAAACAAATTGGAAACTCATCATTATGTCATAGTAAACGATAGTAAGCGCCTTTAATAGTACATCCAAAAGGTTCACTATATAGTGAAGGTTGAAATTTACTATCTTTAATGTTTTCTGAATCATTACTTAATGTTTCAAGTTCACTTTCTAACTCATCTTGTTTTTTACGTAAAGTGTAAGTTAATTCTTCAGTATATGCTTCATTAAATAATTTAGTGTAACTTTGTTCTTGTGCTTCATCATCTCAAATGCAATAAGGAATAACTAATAAATCAGGTTTATCAGTAGTTTTGCGACCATTATAATAAGCTGATGCTTTGATTAATTTAGCAATTTTTTTTCATCTTCGATCAGAAATATAAGCTTTACCATCTGTTGCTTCTGTTAATCGCACACGGAAACGGGAAATAAAGTTTAAAGTATCTTTGCTTAAAGTAACTGTTGTTTCTAGTTCTTTCAATCATTTGACATATTCAGGAGTTTTAATTTGTAGTTTCATAGGAACATTTACTTCTAAACTAGTAACACTACCTAACATATCGTTGAAATTTTTTTCATTAGTCAAACCATGAACAATCATTCTAATAATAAAGCGGTCAAATAACGCTTCTAGTCCTTTACCACTTTCTGGTAATTCATTAGACGCTGAGATTAATAATTTTAATGGCACTTTAATATCAACGCCACCATTACGAAAAATTTTTTCATTAATAATTGTTAATAGTGTGTTTTGAATTGAAGGACCAGCTTTTCAAATTTCATCTAAAAAGGCAATATCAACTGCAGGTAAATATTGGTCAATAATTCGCACATAGTGGCCTTTTAATAGGTCTTTAATGGAAATTGGACCAAAAATTTCTTCAGGAGTTGAGAAACGATTCATTAAATATTCAAAATTACGACCATTATGAAATGCATATTTAATTCTTCGTGAAATTAGTGATTTAGCAATACCTGGTAATCCTAATAAAAAGATTGATTCACCTGAAAGCAATGCTAATACTGCTAATTTAAAAACTGTTTCTTTTTCATAAACACCAGCACTAATTACTTTAATTAATTGCTCAATTCGTTTTGAAAGTTCATTATTAGTGCCCATTTAAATTCTCCTTTCCTTTATTCTACACTTAGTTCTCTTCGCACATCATCGCTTTTAACAAATAAAATACAAGATGCTACTAATCATAGAACAGTAATTACTAACACAATAACCATAAAAATTGGTACTTCTGCTGATACTGATTCATTAACTAAACCATCAACCACTAATAAGACAGTACACATCAGTTCTAAAACAATAAAGTAAAAAATTGCTAAAACAATGTAAACAATTGACCATGCAAACATGGTACTGGCAGAACGACCAATAGCTAATGGTAAATAAAATAAAAAATTAAAACCTAAAGTAATAGCTAAAAAAATATAAATAATATAATTAGGATTTATACTGCTACTACTAGCTTTTAAAACTTGATTTATAATGTTATTAGCTAAAAAATAAGAAAAGATTAAATGAAAACATGAAACTAGTAGTAATAAACTACGGGCTATGATTTCTAGTGTTGAACTTCAATACATTTTTTTAAATTTAATACTGTTGCTTAACAAAGGATTATAAGTTGTAAACCTTTGTTCTTCAATATCTTTAAATGAATCATTATTGTGATTAGAATTTAAAATATTATTATCAACGCTTGACAATGGAGTATTTTTTAAATTATCTTTTTCATCAATCATAATTTACCACTCCTTACCCATATTAATTATATTATAACTTATTTTAAGAAAGAACATTGAGATTATAAGAGTTACTACTTTATATTCTTACTAGATTCAATTAATTTTAAAGAAAAAATTAAAACTATCTGGTAAGGTATTATAATTAGGATTGCTCACAAGATCTTGACCAATATCAAAACGGAAATTTGTAATTTCATCTGGGTTTATTAAATCATTTGGTAATAAAGCAATATCGCTATGGTTATTATCTAAAAAAGTAAAAGTGGTTAATGCTGGTAAAACCACATTTAAAGCAGTAGCAAAATATTGTTTAAAAGTAGTAATACCACCTGCAGTAATTGTTTGTCAATTAGGTTCACCTGGTGTCGCCAAATTAGGGTAATGCAAATTAAAATAAGCTTTATGCGCTAACAATCAATCAAACATATTTTGTCAATATTGATTTTCTAAAGCAGTTGTTAAGACACCAATATTAGCATAATCAGCGGCTCTAATAGTTTTAACATCATTACTTATTGAATGATCATTGGCAAAATAATGCACTAATTCTCAATATTGAAATAGGGGAACACCAGCAGGATTATACATTGAAGATATTAAATGTGAAGGTGTATATGCAATAGTGGCATCTTCTCCTTTTTGAACATGGCTAAAAGGAATGTAATCAATAGGATTACGGGTAAAATAGTCAATTAATTGTTCTTTAGTTGTTAATTTTAAATCAATTAAATGATTAATTATATCAGGATTAGAAACATAACTAATATAAAAAGAACGCGGACTTTTTGGAGGATCTCATGGAATAAAAGTATAATTTTGTAAATTAACATATTGATTAGGAGCACCAGCAACAGCGTTGCCAATGTAAAATAAATCCGGACGAGCAATCATTTGTAAATATGGAGTAAACGTTAACGGATCATTTAAATCAACATCTCCTAAATCATTTGTTGATAAAATTGGAAAAAGGTGAGTATTAGGTGCAAACTCTTCTGCATAATCTGCAATAAATTTATTTATTCACTGTTGAATACTATTATAAATATCAACATTACTAACATTAGCATCAAAATACATAGTACCAGGTAAATAACCTTGATATCTTTTTTCTTGTAAATCAACTGGTCAAGGAAGTGGGTTAGGCGTATTACCTGATATGTGCTTACTATAGTGTCCATCAAATTGATTAAACCTCATAAACTTTTCATAAAATTTAGCTGTATTAATAATTTGAGAAATAACTGGTAATTTAAATTCAATTGGTAAATTTCTTAATTTTACCTTTAAACTACAATGAACTAATCCATCAGCTTGTACTAAACTGCTATCAATGCCCTCAACTCCGTTTTGACTATAAAAAGTAAAATCATATTTATCTTTTTCTGTTGGTAAAACCCCCTGCCATCATGAATCATTGGTCATCAATTTAAAGACTTGGTCAATGGTTTCTTCTTCAAAATAAGGTAAACGTAAACTCTTATCACTAGCATGAATATCAACTTTATTCATATCAACTACAATTGATTCTTCTGGCATTTTATGCTCAAAATCACCCATATTAAAAGCACTTTGCATAGCAAATCCAATCAAAAAAGTACTTGCCCCTAAAATTAAAGTACAAAGGATAGCAATGGCACTAATAAATCAACGCTTTCTAATTTGCGAAGAAGATAGTTTCTTTTCTATTACATGTTTAGTTAAACCATTTATTTCTTTTCAAATATCTTCATCCTTATTTTTTTTAGAACGTTTCATTAATTATCACCTAACCTTATTTATAGCCTAAGTCATACATCTTAATAATACTTTGCACTAAGCATTTTTTACTTTTCTTAGCACTAAATCATCAGTTAATAACAACACCTCATCAAAAACCCATTCCACTTATTGTTAAAATCATAATAGTAAGGCGATAAGGACTATCGGTATCAAAAAACATGAAAAAACTTAGAACCATAATCATTAAATTAATAATGGTACCAAACGCTAAATAAACAACACACGTTAAAACAATTCCTCTAATGGTTTTTGCTAAGAAAATTGGTAACATCATAATTAAAATTATAAAAGCAAATAGAATCGTAATAATCATAGTAATAACTTGTAAAACGGCCTTTTGAACAGCGGGAAGGGGGGGTAATACTGATGAATTAGCAACTAATTTTCCTAGAGCAATTCCATTAAAAAATATTAAACCAATTCAAAAAATATGAACAATTAAAATTAAAAGGCGTGAACAAGAGTCCCTACCACTAGTAAAATAAACTCTTGTTAAATTTAAATCTAAAGTAGCTGGTAATGGAATATTTTTTAATTTAGTTAATTGTTTTTGACCAAGAACATTACTTTTAGTTAACGGTTGTGATGTTAGTATTTTATCCATAATGTATTCACCTACCCACTGTTTATCACTTATTTATTAATATAATTATAGTATATTTTTTGAATATAAGTTGATAGTTAAATTTAGGAGTATTAAAATTAAAAAAGAGTAAGCACTATGTTTTAATGATTGCTATTAGGGTTTACTATACTAATACTGTATTTTGCAAACTTTTATTGTTTCTTTATTTCATTAACATAGGCAAAAAAATTTGTAATTAATGTTTTCTTTAATGATTCTAAGGAATTAGATTTTTGTTCTTCTATTACAACATAATAATCATCATTACTTTTTGAATCACTTTCCATTGCTTTGAAAAAAATAGCATATGTTTTTAAATATCTAATATAAAGATTTAATAATTTAAGATTATATTTTTCTGCATTATAACTTTTTTTGTTATTTAATTTTCTAATTTTGTTTTTATATCTTCATTGATTAAACTGAAATGGTTTATTTCTTAATGCAATCTAATCAGACTTATATAATTTAAATTTGTTAACTTTTAAGTTAGTTTTAAAATTTTCCTGATATATTTTAAAGTTATTAATAGTGGATTTAATACTGCATAAAATATATGTCCTAATTTATATATTGAAGTAGCAGAGATTGTTGCTTTATCAAGTCCACTTAATTCATGATCATATTTTACTAAAGTTACATTAATTCTTGCTGCAACTCCTCCAGCAAGAGCGCTTGTTGCTGTACTTCCTATGGCTCGGAATACTAATTCCAAATCATCAAGCGGCTGCTCAAAACCCTGCAGCAGCAACTGCAGCTGATATTGTAATAAAAGTAGTTTTAGCAATCTTTAAATTATAAACATAATTTTCTAAAGAATAAAAAGATGTATCTTTTAATAACCTTAAATTTTGTGAAGATAATAAAGGATTTTTTAACACATTATTTTTTCTAATTAAAACATTATTATAATTTTTTGCAAATTCAAGATTATCTTTTGATAAAACACTTATAATTTTATTTAAATTAAAATTTTTATTTTTAAATCTTACTACATAATTATTCGTTGTTTCTTGTGCATAGTTGATTATTTTATTAATATCAACTTCTTTATTGTTTTTTAAACTTAGTAAGTTTAAAGTTGGGTTTTTATAATAATTTTCTTTAATATTTTTAAAATAATTATTGTTATAATTTTTAACATCACATCAATTAATATTATCTATATTTACTTTATTACTTATTGTTTGATAATTATTTACATTAGTTGCTAAAATTGTTACTGTACTGCTTGTTAAAATTAATGAACTAGTAATACTTAAAATTTTTTTCATATTATTCCCCTAAGATTTTTTAAATTAAATTACTCTAATACTCTAATTTAAACTCTTGTCTCCTTCTATTCTATATTTGTAGTTTAATCTAACTTAATTTTAAAGTAATTTACTTTAAAATTAAAGATATTTTTTAAAAATCAAAATTTATAATCAACGAAATTTAAAGAAAAAACTAAAACTATGTTGAGGAATAAAAAGTTGCCTATTAGTTACTACTTTATCAGGTCCAATATTAAAATTAATATTTTTAATTTTATCTCGATCAATCTTATCAGTTGGAAGTAAATTAAGAACTTGATAATTACTATCTAAATATTGAATAGTAATTAAATCTGTAGTAAGTAAATATTGTTCAAAGTATGCATATAACCCTAAACGTTTAGTTACATCATTTCAATTTTGCACAGGATTATTAACATCTGGATACCTTAAATCAAAATAGTAATCATGGCTTAATAAAAAATTAGATATTTCACCTCAAATCTTAAATTGTAAATATAAATTTAAATTATCAATAGTTTTTTGTCCCTTAGAAATCACTTCAATTTTATTTTTAATTGAAGGAGCATTAGCAAAAAATAATATTAATTCAAGAAATTTAAAATGTTCTCTTACAGGAGCAGGAGGAAAATAACCAAAAGGATATTGAAAAGTTAATACATGTTCTGGAGTGTATTTTTCTAAATTACCAGCAGGAACTTTTCCACTTTGAACTTCACTAAAAGGCATAAATTCAACAGAATTATTAGTAAAATAATCAATTAATTCTTCTTTAGTTGTTAATTTTAAGTCAATTAAATTATTAATTATATTAGGATTAGAAACATAAAAAATATAAAAAGGCGATAATACAGTAGGTGTTAGGTAGAATGTATGAATTAAAAGATTATAATACTCCCTTGGATTACCGACACCATCATTTCCAAAATAATTATTATTTGGCCTAGAAACTAAATTAAAAAAATTCACAAAATTATTAGGATCATTAATATCAAGTTCGCCTAATGGTTTTGCTGATAAAATAGGGATGATTTGGGTATTTGGTGCAAATTCTTGTTTATAATCATTCATAAAAGTAGCAATTTGTTCTTCAATAGTGTCATAAACAGTTTTATTGTCTAAAGCAACACCTTCTCGATAATTATAATAATGTGATAAATAACCATTAAAACTTCGTTCAGTTTCTAATGGATTTGTAGGATTAAGTCCATTTTGATGTTCAAGATAAGATGAATCAAAATGATTAAATTCCATAAACTTTTCGTAAAACTTAGCTGTATTAGTAATTTTGACAACAAGTGGTATTCTAAATTCTGCTGTTGATTTTTTTAATTCTATTTTTAAATTACATCTAACTAAACCATTGTTTTGTACTTAAACTATTATCAATACCTTCAGAACCATCTTGACTATAAAAAATAAAATCATATTTATCTTGAGTAGAAGGTAAAATATTTTGTGATCTTAATACATTGGTTAATAATTCTTGAAAACTTTGATTAATTACTTTTTCTTCAAAATAAAGTAAGCGCAAACTCTTATCACTAGCATGAATATCAATTTTATTCATATCAACCACAATTGATTGTTCTGGCAAATTCGGATTAAACTTAATAACATTAAAAGCCTTTTCCATAACAAGAATAATCAAAAAAGTACTAGTTAATAATACTGCTGAACAAAAAGTAGTAAAAATACTAATAAATCAAGATTTTTTAATTTTAAAATGTTTCACAATTATCACCTAATCTTATTTAATATACAATTCAGGTATGATATGTTTTCTAACAATTTTTTAAATCAAAATTTATAATCAACGGCACAAGTTACCTAAGTTTACTCCAAATAATTTTCATTCTATGTTAATAGCTAATTTACTGTTAATTATAATATATTTCACAAATATAAACTGAAAATTAGTTTCAGAGAGTTATCCTCTCATAAATACTTAAATAAAAAACTAATCAATGATATTATTATTGATTAGTTTTTTAAATTTAATTTACTATTAAAATAATGGCGGTCTCGACGGGGATCGAACCCGCGATCTCCTCCGTGACAGGGAGGCGTATTAACCACTTTACCACGAGACCAATATGGTTGCGGAGATTGGATTTGAACCAATGGTCTTCGGGTTATGAGCCCGACGGGATGCCACTTCCCCACTCCGCGATGTAAATATTTAATTTTAATAATTATGGAGGAGGCTGAGGGATTCGAACCCTCGAATGCTTGCGCATTGACAGTTTTCAAGACTGTTCCATTAAACCGGGCTCTGGCAAGCCTCCAGTTATTAGCTTTTTAAACTAATGGTGGACCCTATCGGATTCGAACCAATGGTCACCCGGTTATGAGCCGGGAGCTTTAACCAGCTAAGCTAAGGGTCCAAGTGATTAATGGTAGCGGGGATGGGACTCAAACCCATGACCTCTCGGGTATGAACCGAGCACTCTAATCAACTGAGCTACCTCGCCAGTTTAAGTTTAAATTTATAAAATGGTGGATCCTATCGGGATCGAACCGACCACCTCCTGCGTGCAAGGCAGGCGCTCTACCGAATGAGCTAAGGACCCATGAAAATTTTTGATAATAATGTAAATGGTCGGGATGACAGGATTTGAACCTGCGACCTCTCGGTCCCAAACCGAGCGCTCTACCAAGCTGAGCCACATCCCGGTGGTGCGCCTGGCAGGACTTGAACCCACAACCTTTTGATCCGTAGTCAAACGATCTATCCATTGATCTACAGGCGCAATTTAATTATCAAAGTTTATAAACAAATCATTTAAACCTAATCAATTATAACTTATTAAAAGTAATATTTACAAGTATATTTGTAAATATTATTAATAATTTTTGGAGGAGCCGATCGGATTCGAACCGACGATCAAAGTTTTGCAGACTTATGCCTTAAACCACTTGGCCACGGCTCCAGATACAATTAAATTTAACGACTTTTCAATCTTACCAAGACTAAATTATATTTGCAACTTGTTTTGAAATATAATTATAAATAATGGATTAAAAACTAAATTTTTTCATAAAAAAAGCACTTCGTGTGCATTTTAAGATAATGGTGGAGATGGCGGGAATTGAACCCGCGTCCAAAAGTCAACTGACCAACTGTATCTACAGTTTAGTATAATTTAGAAATTCACTATTAATAATAAATTACACGAACTTAGAAATAGTTAGTTAATAAAAATTCAAGAAAACTTATTAACATTATTTTCCCTAGCTTATCATATGATACGTTAGTAATGGTGATAAGCTTGCCATTACTAACGGTAGTATTTACTAGTTAAAGTAATTAAGCTGGTAAAACAGCTTGGTTTCCTACTGAATTAAAGTTGAAGTTAAATTCATTTAACTTAGCTTTAATATCTGCAGGTACTACAGTTTTAGTTTGTTTTCCGGTTATGAAACCTCGTAGTATTATGGTCTACCAGACCACTGCCACAATAGGCTGCTAACTCCTGTCGAAACCAGAACATCCCCATTAGTATTGTACTATATTTTGGAAATAAATCAAGATGTTTACATAATATAAAATTATATTTTAAGTGTTATTTTATATGTTAATAATCCTTTAATAATTTTTTAATTTTAATTAATTTATCATATTTTTCACTTAATCAATAATTATGAGTAAAAGCAGTAGCAACAATTAATGACACTATTACAACTAAACTAAAAATATTACTGAAATAAAATAATTCAGAATTAATTTTAACATTGTTAATAATACCATTATTAACATAGCTGATGAATAAATCATTACTAAAGGTTGTAATAGTAATAATTGTTGAATAAATACCAGTTAATGGCGACCTTTGACGATAATTTCAATCTAAAACAGAACTATATATTACAAAACTAGTGCTGCCAAACGCAAGGCTAAAAATAATATGAGCATATAAAATAGCGTACAAATTGGTGCTAACATAATTAATAACTATTCCTAATAGTCATAAAGAAAAACTAACTATTAATGTAAATTGAGCATTAAAATAATAATACAATCATCAACCTAAAATAAAGACGCCTAGTACTTGTGGCAAATAAGTTATTAGTAATCTATATGGTTTCAACGTTTCATTATGAGTAATCATATCGTTCTTATAATTAAAATAATTATTATTCAATAAATAATAAACAATATAAATTGATAAACCAATAACAATTAAAATAACAATTTTTTTAATTTGAAATGGTTTTATTTCTTTTAACACAAATAAATTATGCATCCCCATATTTCTTGATTTTTCTTTTAATAAAAAACTTAAAATTAACGAAAGAAATAAAAAACCAATACCCAAACCAAATATTATATTTCGTTTAAAATTATTATTAATATCTATTACAACTGTTCCAATAATACCATTAACTAACAAACTAGCTAGCAAAGGAGGAATGCTTAACATAGTAAAAGTTAAAAAAGAATATGACTTTGAAAAGTATTGTTCATTAAACATTAATGGACGGTTGTCAAATTTACGAAATAATTAATTACTACATTGATAACTTATTTCCAAATGAATTATTATTGAAAAAATAATGAACATTAGACAAAATTATTCTCTTAACCCTTAAATTTATATTCGACGTATTTTTATAAAT
>NZ_JAQYTS010000035.1 GCF_030913225.1 Spiroplasma sp. AdecLV25b | reverse complement strand
AGAATTTTAAAATTAATTTTAGATAAGATTAACCTACCAACTTTTAAGTATGGTATAATAAATTAAACTAAATTTATTTGATATGAGAAATATTGCTCTGTAAAAATAAATTTACACAAGATTCGGGACTTAACCTTTTTAGATATAAAGAATAAATACTAATAACTATGAAAATTTATAACCGTTAAACTTTTATAGTTATAATAATTAATTAAAAACTAAACAAAATGCTTCTCTATAACAGAGAAGCATTTTGTTAATAATTTGGTTATTATGCTAAAGCTGCTTTAGACGCAATAACTAATTTTTCAAATTCTTCTGGTTGATTAATTGCTAATTCTGATAATATTTTACGATTTAAATTGATATTTGCTTTATTCAAACCATCAATAAAACGTGAGTATGATAAATCATAATTACGAACCGCAGCATTAATTCTGGTAATTCAAAGTTTACGGAATTCATGTTTACGATTCTTACGGTCACGGTAAGCATACGCAAGGGAATTCATAACTTGTTCATTGGCTGTACGGTATAGAGTGTGTTTTGCTCCATAGTATCCTTTAGCTAACTTTAATATTTTTTTACGACGATGATTAGTTGTATAACCACCTTTAACTCGAGCCATTTTATATCACCTTTCTTAAGATATCTTAATTTTTTTTCAACGTCTACAGTCAGTTGCATCAACTAGACCTCATCCACGAGCTTGACGTTTTTGTTTTGTTGTTTTATTTTGTGCTAAGTGAGAAACACCAGCTGTCCCACACATAATTTTGCCAGTTCCGGTAATTTTAATACGCTTTTTAATAGCCTTCTTTGTTTTCATTTTTGGCATATTTTTGACCTCCGATTAATTTTCTTGACTTTTCTTTTTTGGAAATAAATAAATAGTTTGTATGTTTTTTTCTTTTTTATCAAAACTTTTATCATAAATACAAATATCTTCTAATTCTTTGTAAAACTTCATAATAACTTCTTTCCCAATTTCAGGATTAGAGTTTTCACGACCACGATATTTTAAAGTAATTTTTACTTTGTTTCCATCATTTAAAAACTTTCGAGCATTTTTAGCCTTAGTTTGTATATCATGATCACCAATAACAGCGCTTAAACGAATTTCTTTTTCTTCAGAAATTGCGGCCTTTTGTGCTTTTTTAGCTTCCTTTTCTTTTTGTTGCTGCTCAAAGCGATATTTATCAAATTTAAACATTTTACAAACAGGAGGACGAGCATTTGGTGAAATGCATAGTATATCAAATCCTAATTCTTCAGCTTTGCGTAAAGCATCGAATCTCTTCATTAATCCATAATTAGTACCATCGTTACCAATGATTAAGCTTTCATAAGGAATATTGCTATTTCATAAATCGTCATTATTTTTAATAGCCATACATACCTCCTTTAGATAGATACATAAATAAAAGTGTGCCTAAAGAGCACACTCACCATTACAAAGTAACTTATTTTTATATAAATAAGATCTGTAAAGCATTGAACCTATAACAACTTAGTTATCAGGTGAGTGTAAAATACTACTTTCTTTATGTCATTTATTATTATAGTAAATTTTGCACAAATTGCAATACTTTTTTGTTTTAAAACCAGAACTTGTGATAAACTAAAAATGACTTATCAATCGTTAAGAAAATAAGTGTTTAAAACAAACTAAATTTATTATCCAACTAATCAGTTGCTGCAACAATTTCTTCAGATTCTGTTGAATATTCTTCAATAATAATTTCCAATTGTTTACTCTCAATTAAATAATTAATAAAAGGATGTAAAAATCCTTTTTTATTTTGGCTCATCTTAATCTCACCCTTTGTATTCTTAAAGAAAAAATAAAAAAATCATAATTATATAAGTAAATATTAACATTTTTTTATATTTTTTCATAAATAACACAAACTATAAGTATTCACGTACTCTTTTATTATTTATAATTTATATTATAAGTGTTATTTTTAAAATAAAAAAAATCTTAACGTTTAAAATTAAGACTTGTAAAAAGAATAATAAAAAATTTGGCATCGTGCTATTTTCCCATTGCTGGTATTTTCGCCGCTGGAGTGCTTAACTGCTGTGTTCGAGATGGGAACAGGTGTGGCCACTTCCGCCATTGACACCAAATAGTTTACAGCAATTGCTCCCTAAAAACTAGAAATAGACATCTTTAAATTTGATTACTTTTGATTTGCAATAGAGAATATCTTTAATAAATCCTCGATCTATTAGTATCAGTAAGCTAAACAC
>NZ_JAQYTS010000008.1 GCF_030913225.1 Spiroplasma sp. AdecLV25b | reverse complement strand
ATCTATTGTAAAATTTAATGGAGTCATATATTTCTCATCCTATCTAGTTTTTATTTTTAAACTAGTTATATTTGATAAGGAGGGGTATATGGCTCATTTTTTATTACTTTTTTAAATTTACACACAATCTTAGACTTAACCTCTAAAAAATTGTGTTTTTATGTTATAGTATTATTAGTAGTAAAGTTAATGAAATTTAATTTAGTAATAAGTAGAAAATTATACAAAATATTTGGAGGCTGTATGAACTTGAATATATTTGGGTTTTTTGATGGTAACCCACAAGATATTATTAATCCTTTGTTTGGAATGTATTATTGAATTGGTTTAGTTTTGTCAATATCTTTTATTGGAAGTTTATTTATTTTTAAAAGATTTTACGCTAACTTAAGCAAACATTATAGTTTTAAGTGTAGTTTAGGAATTTTTCAATTAGTTTTATATGTAGGTTTTTATGTTGTTCATGGTCTTAATGGTAATAATTATAACTCATATGATTATTTTCCATTTCAACTTTGTTCAGTGCTAAATATTACTAGTGGTTTATTATTAATCATTCCAATTCAAGGAATGTTTAATATCACATTTCCTTTAATTGGTCCAGTTCTTTTAGCATTCTTATTTCCAGATAGCAGTAAATGAGTATTTGGACCACAGCATTTCTTATATTGAAATTATTATATTATTCACACTATTATCATTTTTTCTTACTTGTATTTATATTTATATGGTCACATTCAGTATGACAAAACATATATCAAAAAAAGCATTTTATATATCACAATGTTTGGAGCAGGTGTCTTTATTTTTAACGAATCATTTGGTACTAATTATTTATTTATTGGTGATCAAGGATATACAGCAAGTATTGGTAAGGATACATTAAATACTTCAGTTTGATTACCAATTCTTCGTTTTGGGTTTATGTTTGTAGTAGGTATTACCTTACTATGCTTGACATATGTATTTATTGCTAAAAGCTTATTACCATTTTATTTAGATAAGGGAACAGAAGTTAACCCACTTCATGAAAATAAAAAAAACTTAATTCAAAAAATTCATAATTTTGTTAAATCAATTAAGTTTAAAAATACAGTAAGATCATAATTATTTATAAAAATTAGAAGGTGAACCAACTATGTTAAACCAAGAGCAATTAACAACAATTATTAACTTACAACGTGAATTAGATAATAAAATTATTACAACAAGAAGTGTTAGTGAAAGTAGTACTTTAACTGCACGCTTTTTAGCTTTATTAGTTGAATTAGCCGAATTTGCTAATGAACAACGATGCTTCAAATATTGAAGTTCAAAGCCAAGTTCTGCTAAGAATGTGATGTTAGAAGAATATATTGATGGATTGCATTTTATTATTAGTATTGCTAATAGTTTAAATATTAATTTTAAAAAATATCATTTTATAGAGCAAGATAATGAAGTAGAACTTACGCTACTTTTTATCAGTTTATTTGCTAGTGTTACTACATTTTTCACATCAAAAACTAATGAAAACTTTTATCAATTATTAAACTTTTATTTTTCAATTGCCAAAAGATGCGAATTTACTAATAATGATATTATTAGTAGTTATCTTACTAAAAATAAAATAAATCATTTACGACAATCCCAAAATTATTAAAAATAAAAAAGGAATTTAATTTGGAATAAGGTAAGTATTAGTAAGAAAGGAATTTTAAAATGGCTATTGTTAAAAATTTTAATTATGGCAATACACAATGAGAATATATAATTACGTATAAACAACAAAAGCATATGTATTTAAAAGTTTGTAATGATAAAATTCTTGTTAGCGCTCCATTTTTTATGCAAGAAAAATTAGTTGAAGATTTTATTTTAAAAAGTTTACCAAAAATTACAAAAAATAAAATAGTAAAAGAACGTAATCTGGTTATTAATGGTCAAGATGATTACGTTTACTTTTTAAATGAAAAATATCCTATCTTTATTAAATATCATTCTCAAAAAACAGTAATTAATTTTGATTATCCACAATTAGTTGTATTTACTAAGTTACAAGATTTAAAACAAATCCAAATAAAAATTGAAATCTTTTTAAGAAAGGAATCAATGTTAATTTTTATGAATCGTTTGCAATATTGGTCACAAATCATGGGTATTGAGTTTAATATCCTTAAAATTCGTTCAATGGTTAGTAAATGAGGAATTTGTCAACCAATTGCAAAAATAATTACTCTTAATTACAAACTAATTCACTATAGTTATGATATTATTGATTATGTTGTCATTCATGAACTAGCTCATATTATTCATGGTCACCATCAGAAATCTTTTTGAAACTATGTTATGCAATTTTGTCCTAATTATCAAGATTGTCAAAAGTTTTTAAAACAAAGTAGGGGGGGTTGCTAATGAAACAAATAATGTCACTTAAAAATCCCCTAATTCAAGACTTGGTGTTATTGCACGATAAAAAATATCGTGATACAAAACAATTGTTTTTAATTGAAGGAGACCATTTAATTACTGTTGCCTTTAGTCAAAAGCAATTAACAACAATTTTAATAGATGAAAAATATTACAATAAATTTGATAAATTGTTAAAAGATTGTTATGGTGTTGATATTATTGTTATTAATGAGATGATTATTAAAAAACTGTCACAAAATAAATCACCACAACCTTTAATTGGACTATGTACCATGAAAAAAGCTAATACTCATTTAACTACTAATAACATTATTATGATTGACACCATTCAAGACCCGGGTAATTTAGGAAATATTTTGCGAAGTGCGGTTGCTTTTAATTTTTCTGAAATTTATTTATCACAAGGTAGTGTTGATTTATATAATCACAAGGTAATTAGTGCAAGTCAAGGAGCAATTTTTTATAGTAATGTTTACTATGAAGAATTTGAACAGTTGTTAATAAAAGTAAAAACCAAACAATATAAAATTTATGGAACATTTTTACATGAGCCTAATACTACTAACTTAAATAAAATTACTTTTTCTGGCAAAACTGCTCTGCTATTTGGTAATGAAGGTCAAGGTATCAATGACAAGTATAAAAGTTATATTGATACTAACATGATTATTAAAACTACGTCTAATGTAGAATCATTAAACCTTGCAACAAGTATTGCCATTGTAATATATTGCTTATTTGTTAGTAATATATTAAAATAAAGGTGTTTTATATTATAAAACAGTAGAGAATAACATTTGGAGGTATATAGTGTTAGAAGTTAGTGACTTAAGAAAGAAATTAGATATTATTAGACAACAAGCTTTTATTAATATTGAAAAGATTAATGATTTATATGAATTACAAGTAACAAAAACCCAATATTTAGGCAAAAACTCAGCAATTAATGATATTTTAAAGTCGGTTACTCAATTACCTCATCAATATCGAATCGAGATTGGTCAGTTAACTAATAAACTTAAAAAAGAAATTTCTGATAAGATAACTATTAAGTTTAATGAACTTGAAAAAAAAGTAATTGATGAAAAATTAAAAGATTCTGAAATCGATTTAACTTTACCAGGTTTAGATTTCAGTATTGGTCATCGTAATCCTTTATTAAAAACAGTTGATGATATTGCTAATATTTTTAAAAATTTAGGTTATCAAATTGTCAGTGGTAATGAAGTTGAAAACGAAGAATACAATTTTAATCGCTTAAATTTACCTGCTAATCATCCAGCACGCGCGATGCAAGATACTTTTTATTTAGATAATAATAGTAAAGAAGTTAATCGTTGATTATTAAGAACTCATGCTACTAACATTACTGCTCGTATTTTAAGTAAACAAAATAAAAATAAACAGAAAGTAGAAGCTGTTATTAGTTTAGGCAATGTTTATCGTAAAGATAATGATGATGCTACTCATTCTCACCAGTTTATGCAAGTTGATGGATTTGTTGTTGCTCCGAATATTACCTTTGCTAATTTAAAATGAACTTTAAATCATTTTTGTCAACAAATGTTTGGTTTAGAAACTAAAACTCGTTTACGCCCTAGTTATTTTCCTTTTACCGAACCTTCAGTAGAAGTAGATGTTAATTGTCCAATGTGTAAGCTACAAGGTTGCTCATTATGCAAACATACAGGCTGAATTGAAGTTCTTGGCGCAGGAATGATTCATCCTAATGTTTTTACCGCTGCAGGTTTAGATGAAGCAACCGCAGGTTTTGCCTTTGGCGTAGGAATCGAAAGAATTGCTATGATTAAATATGGTATTGATGATATTAGATTATTTTATAATAATGATTTACGTTTCTTAAAACAATTTTAAAGAGAGGAGTATATAATGACCATTTCACGTAAGATAATCTCACAATGATTAGATCTTAGTAGTATTAAAGATAAAGAAATTATTATTGCTTTAAATAGTTTAGGATTTGAAGTAGAACAAGTTAGAAACCTAGTTTTTACCAATACTAATTTAATAGTTGGCGAAATACTTAGAATTACAAAACATCCTAAGTCAAGTAAGTTAAATATATGCGAAGTAAGTTTAGGCAATAAAAGTACAACTATTGTTTGTGGTGCTAGTAATGTTGCTGTTGGTAACAAAGTTGTTGTTGCCAACATAGGTAGCACGCTAGCTAATGGTCTTATTATCACGAGTAGAACCATTCAAGATGTTGTTTCATCAGGAATGATTTGCTCATTAACAGAATTAGGAATTTTTGGTAATGTCCAAAATAAAGATGAAATATCAGGCATTATTCATTTACCTAGTGATGCTGTTGTTGGCAATAATAATCCTTTGCAATATTTAAAATTAGATGACACAATTTTTTTTATTGATTTAACTGTTAACCGTAGTGATTGTTTAGGAACTTATAGTATAGCACGTGAACTTAGCGCTTATTTCAAAATCCCATTAAAGAATATGGGAATTAGTAATTTATTATTTTTAGATAAAAAACCTCAAGTTTCCGTTGTTAATACTAAAATTCAAGCTTTAGCAACTTTAAAAATTCGTTTAAAACAGAATTCAACTAAATTAACACCAATGTGAATTAAAAGAACCTTACAACTTGCTAATATTGCCCCTAAAACTTTAGTTGAAGATGTTGTTAATTTAGTTATGTTAGAATTAGGTCAACCTATAATTACTTTTAATGCTGAGTTATTAAAAGAACCTTCAATTAATGTTTCTCCTAAATCATATCCAGAAGGCAGTTTAAAAATTGAAAAAGGGGATATAGTTATCCATGATAAATTTTTAGCCTTTAGTGTTTTAGGAATTAGTTATAATATTGATTATGAAGTTAAACCAAGTACCAAAGATATCTTTATTTTTTCTATTAATCCTAATGTTCAAACAATGATTGAACAAGCTAAACGTCATATTGCTATTAATAGTATTTTTATTGAACGTTTAGTGAAACCAGTTGCACCTGACTACTATATGATTGCTTTACAACGCTACTTATTTATTTTAGATCAATTAAAAATTGAATATGAAATTCTTGGATTTAGTAATGACATTCCTTACAATATTCAAGAAAAATCACTTGTTTTAAATTATAATGATATTAATAAAATTTTAGGCTCTAGTTTAGAAATCAAAGAAATCATTACTTATTTAACTGTTATTGGTTGTAAAGTTGAACTAGTTCCTACTAATCATGAGTTACTAAAAATAACTGCACCAGGTCACCGTAACGATTTAAATAATACTAATGATTTAAGTGAAGAAATTGCTAGAATTATTGGCTATGATAACTTGCCGGTAACAATGCCAGTATTTTATGTTCCCCAAAAACCACCTACAGTCTTAGAAACATTAATGGGAAATTGAAGAAATCACTTAATTAGTTATGGTTTTAACCAAGTAAAAACTTACAGTTTAACAAGTAGGGAAAGTTTAACTGAATTTAATTTTTTTAATCATAAAAGTCCAGTTAGTTTAAGTTCACCATTAACTTCAACACGTGAAGTTATGCGTTTTAATTTAACAGATAGTTTATTAAAAATTTGCCAATATAATTATGCGCGCAAAGAAACCCAACTTAAAATTTTTACTGATGAAACTATTTATACTGATGATGATGGTGATGATAATCATCATTTAGGATTAGTAATTATGGGTGATTTTTTGCCAAAGTCTAGTATTAGCAAATCTAATCCTAATCCTTATCATGTTGTTAAAGGTTTCATTGATGGTTTTTTAAACAAGGTTATTCCTCATGTTTCACAAAATATTATTTATAAACCTAATAAAAACATTGCTATGCATCCATATTTAAGCGCTGATATTTTTTATGAACAAGAACACATTGCTACTATTGGCGCATTGCATCCCCAAACTGAAAAGCAAATGAATTTTGAAAAAATATTCTTAGCAGAAATTAATTGTACTAAAATAGCAAAAATTATTATAGCATCTGAAAAGAATGTTATTAAGTTTAAACCATGGTCAAAATTTAATCCATTAAATCGTGATATTTCTATTTTTGTTGGAATTAGTGTCCAGTTTTCAGATATTAAAATTATGTTGTTAGACAAAAATATTGAATTTCTTGAACAGGTTATATTAATTGATTTTTATACTGATGATCGCTTAAAATCACAATTCCAACATTCTTTAACTTTTAATTTAAAATTCAATAGTAGTGAAAAACAATTAGATGAAGAAAAAATTAAATCTTCAATAACAGTTGTTCAAAATCTTTTAAAAAACAAATTTAATGCTACTATTCGGTAAAAAAAACTAAGAAAGTAATGAATTTTAAATTAAGGTATCTAATCATGTACTGCTTTAAAAATAGTAATTTAAAATTTTATAAAACTGCATTATTATTTATGATTCCAATTATTGCTCAATCATTAATTGAAACATTATTAAATTTAATGAATAATTTTGTAGTTGGTCAATTTGGTGATGATAATTCTATTGCTGGAGTTGCATCATCAAGTAATATTTATGATATGGTTTGATATATTTTTTTTGCTGTTGTAGCAACAGGAAATATTTTTACTGCGCAATATCTGGGGGTTAAGAATAAAAATAAAATTCAAGAAACTACTAATATTAAGTTATTTTACACTTTAATTTTTTCTATTATTTTCGTAATAGTTTTAGAATTATTTAGTAAACAAATTATGGGCGTTATTCTAGGATCTGAAGACAAAACACATGAAAAAGCCATTGGCGTGGCTGAACAGTATAGTCGTTTAATTGCTTGAAACTATCCATTGCTAGGATTTGCTTTTATTATGTCTATTACTATGAATACTTGTGGTAATGTGAAAACACCATTAATAACTTCAATTTGTTCTTTATTTTTAAATACCGCTTTAGTTTGTATTTTATCTTTACCATATAAAGGTGGTCCTAACTTAGGGATTGAAGGTTTAGCTATTAGTTTAATTGTTTCACGAGTTGTGGAATGTATTATTTTTGTTACTTATTTGATTTATAAAAAACCCATTTATTCCCCTAATTTAAATATTTTGAAATTTACTAAAAGTTTACATAAAAAATATTTTATTACATTTTTACCATTATTTGCTAGTCAAGTTTTATTTGGTGTTTCAGTTGTTATGTTAACTGCTTTGTATTCACATTATGGTGATACTGATGTCATTGCTGCTGTCCAAATTGTCGGTTCTGTTGTTGCTATTTTCTACTCTACTTTTAGGGGATATAATGCATTAGTAGGAAATTCTGTCGGAAATTTATTAGGTTCTGGTGAGTTAGTGTTAGCTAAAGAAAATGCTTTAAAAATTTTAAAGTTAAGTTTTGGTATTTCGACCGTAATTGCTATTATCATTGTCAGCAGTGCCTTTTGGGTACCGAGGGCTTTATTTCCTAATTTATCAGAAAAAGCTATGAATTTAGCTGTTTGGTATATGGCTTTTTCTGCTGTTACTTATTTCTTTATTAATATGATGCAACCGCTATTTAGTTTTCTGTATGCTGGTGGTTATACGTTAATTGCTAGTATTGCTGATTTATTTTTAATTTGATTTATTGACATTTTTATTACCTTTACTTTATTACAATGAACAAGTTTGAGCATTCAAATGGTAATTATGATTTCTTGTTTAGATAAAGTGGCTGATTTTGTTTGTGGTTATTTACTATATAAATTTATTCCGTGAAATAAAAATATTATTAATACTATCAAATTAGAAAGTATTCCTCATCCTATCTTTGAACCGCATGGATAAAAAATGTTAAAAAGAAATATTTAATGTTATACTTATAAAGTATAAAATTCAAGAAAGGAATTAAATATGAGTGTAATTAAAATTAATAATATTACAAAATCATATAATGGTAAAGTCGTACTTGGCCCTATTAGTTTAAATATTACTGCCGGTAGTTCAGTTGCTATTTTCGGTGCTAATGGCGCAGGAAAAACTACACTTTGCGAAATCATTAGTAATACCAAAAATGCTACTAGCGGTAGCATTGAATATAGCTTTGATAAAAAGGATATTCCTTATGTTTTAGGGATTAATTTTCAAGATCAAGTTTATCCTAATTTTATTACTGTCAAAGAATTAATAAACTTTTATCATAAAATCTATGTTAATAAAATTAAACCAGAAGTATTTTCTTCAATGTTAGAAAAGTTTCAATTAGCAGAATTGTTTAAACGAAAAGTAAACAGTTTATCAGGTGGACAAAGACAAAGAGTTAATCTTTTCTTATCTTTATTTCATCAACCTAAAATCTATGTTGGTGATGAAATATCAACTGGTTTAGATGTTAAAACCAGAATTGATGTTATTAACTTTTTGCAAGAACAAATTAGTCTAAATAATATTACTTTAATTTTAGTTAGTCACAATCTTGATGAGATTCAAGCGCTATGTCAACGTATTATTTTTTTAAAAGATGGCGTGGTTATTGACGACACTACTGTGAGTGAAGTTACTAAAAAGTATGGTTCATTATTAAAATATTATTTAGAAAAAACTGAAGGTAAGAAGCCTGTTAGTAAGGAGGCAAAATAATGTTAGCCATGTTTCGGTTATTATTGGGTTACTTAAAAAAATCTTTTCATAGTATCTTTTTTGGCTTTGTTTTTCCGATTATTATGTTGACGATTTTAGTTGCAGTGCTTGGTGGTGATAATGCCGCCAATACTGTTTTACCAGGATTAGTTATGTCAGCGTCACCGGTATTAGGAATTGTTACACTAGCTATGACTTATTCTGATTTTAAACAATCCATTATTATTAAAAGAATTGGTGCAACTCCATTACGACCATGAGAATTTATTAGTAGTATTTTGATTTTTCATGTTATTTTAATTTTTATTGGTAGTTTCTGAACCTTAGGAATTGGTGCTGCTTTATATCACAATCAAATTAATTGGGGTGCTATTAATTGAGGATACGTTTTATTATCAATTTTACTATCATCAGTAATGTGTTCAGCAGTAGGGGTAATGGTAGGAATTTTAGCGCCTGATTTTAAAGTTGCTAACGCTTTTTCGTTATTATTATATTTACCAACTTCATTTTTATCAGGACAATACATTCCCTATCAAGGTATTAGTAAACAACCTGCTTTAGTTATTATTGCCAAAATCATTCCTTTTTCATACCCTGTTTCAATTATGAATCGCGGATGAAATAATTATAGTTCAAGTTCTGATTTAGCTAATTCTGCTTTATTTAATAACTATTGAGTTCCTATTTTAGTTAGTATTGTTTGAATTGGTGCATTAGTATTTGGCGCTATTATGGCTTACAAATATCGTCGCAAATAAATATAAAACAAAAATAAAGTTCACCCTAATATTAGGGTGAACTTTTATATTTTTTATAAAGGATTTGGTGATATTGAAGATGAAATTTGTTTTGATAAGCTTGTTTCATCAAAGTCATTAACTTCAGATGATTTGAAGTTTTTAGTAAAGAGAGAATTTATATTATCCTCATTTAAATCATTAAAAGACTGTGATTTATTGCCATTAGTTAAGGAACAAGTAGTTTTTAATGATTCAATTTCAGTTTCTAATGTTTTAATTTCATCTTTTAATTCTGTAAATTTTCAATTTAATTCATTATATTTGTCATTAAGTTGTTTAATTTCTTTACTTTCTCACATTCCGCATGTAATAAATTTAAGTGGTCAATGTCATCATTTTCTTAGAATTTGTTTTTCTTTTTGAAAATTTACTTTAAAATCTCCTTTTCTTTGTTAATATTTGTCAATTTTTCATTTAATTCTGCTAAAGTAGATTTTTTTTGTTCAATAGTTGCTGAAAGTTCATTGTTTGTTTCCAATTCACTATCTTTATTATCTTTTGTTAAGTTAATTAAACTTTTAGATTTTTTTATTTCATTTTTTGAATTAGTTAAATTAAAGAGGTTGTTATCGTAGTTTCATTAGTATTTGAAAAAAGTATTTCATCTTCTTCAGTAGTTGTTAAAGCATTTAAATCATAAGTATGTACTAAGTTAAAGTCTGAAACTAGGTTTCCATCTTTCGTTTGATTGTTTAAAAATGACTTTGTTGTAGCAAATAAACTAAGTATTGGCATAACTTGGTTATTCTCATATTTTTTACTATTTTTTCCACAATAATCTTCATACTCTTTAAGTATCTTGCTAGCACTATCAATATCTTCTAATTTTTCTATTTTTTTAATTCTTCAATAATTCTTTTGTAATAAGGAATTTGATTTTTATACTTAAGTTTATATTTTGAATTTATTTCTTCAAGTTTTTCAATTAATTCTTTTGCATTCATACTATTTTTATTTGCTGGTGCCATTTATTTTCACTTCTCCCCAATTTAAACATAAAAAAACCCTTTAACTTTTAAGCAAAATTAAGTGGGTTAAAAAACTTATATTAAGTTTACTGTTTTAGTATACTAACTTTTTTTGGGAGTTTTGATAATATGCTTATTAACACATTTTAAGTTTAAAAATGTGACTCTGAGTATTTGATTGGTACTATTATAGTTTACAAACATTGATGTAGACAAAAATAAAATTAACATTGAAATCAATGTTAATTTTTAACTGTCGCACTTAATTATGTTCATAATATCATTATTTATTAAGTAACTTTAATTGCAAATGGTTGATTAATGTTTGCATTAGCAAATGCTGATAATTCTTGAGCAGAAGTTTTGGGATTGTTAATTATTGGTTTAACATTTGATTCAAAAGATAGATTAGGATTTTCTAATAATTTATCTTGATTATCTAGTTCAAAAATAGATTTTTGTAATATTTCTAATTGTTTACTTGAAGGTGATTTGTTTAAATCTTCAATAAAAATATTTATTATAGCATTACAATTTTCCTCATCGATATCTTTACTTAGTAATTGTTGTTTATAGAAATTTTTGAATTGTGATGTAGCATTATTATAATCTAAAGCATTATAGTTTTGGTTTGTCGCTGATGAAATGTTTTCTTCACTCCTATTATTAATTACATTTGAAGAATATTTATAATGCTCATTTCCATAATAATGTAATTTTATTTCATCATTAGTTTTTCCATAATCTGGTTTAAAGTTTTCAATATATTCAACGTCAGATGCTTCATTAGATCTAATAATATTACAATTTAAAATATTACAAATTGCTTCAATTTCAACAGAACCTGCATAATTACCATTTTTTCTCATTTCTTTTAAAGTTGTTTCTAGTTGTTTTTCTTCATTATCTTTAGGATTTATTTTTTTATTAATTTTACTATCTAATAACAATGATTTAAAATCGCCTTTATTAGGTGGGCGTTTTGTATCTAAATTTTCCTTAATATAATTACAAATCCGGCTACGAAATAGTTTAACTAGGCTCACATTTTTTTATCTTTAAAGTCAAAATCATTAAAATTAAAAATACGGTTTCAATCACTTTCTACACCAAAAAGTGCTTTATACCTTTTTTTAAATTGCTCTTCATCAGTTTTAACTTGTTCTAAATATGACACCATTACTGCTCATAAAAGGCAATTACCATCGCCTGGGACATCTTTAATAATCATATCAGTTTACTCCTTTTTAAAAATAAAAAACCATTTACTTTAAAATAAAGTAATGGGCTAAAAACTAAACAAAATATTTAGTAAAATCTTACTTTTATTAGTATATGCTTTTTTTATTTAAAAGCAAGTTATAACTGTAGAAATTAAACAAATGTTTATCAGGTAAAACATTGCTTTTTTTGAATTAAACCTGTAGAATAAAAAGTAATAATAACTTAAAAATATAAAAGAGTAAACAAAAAATAGTAAATTCAGAGACTTAGTGGTCGGTGTAAACTAAGCAAGTTTTTGTTGAAGGTAGTTTATATTTGTATTATATTTTTCATAAATAATTAAGTGCATTTATTTTATGTAAATGAATTAGGATGGTACCGCGTTCACATCAAACGTTCCTATTTTTATAGGAATTTTTTATTTTTAAAAAGGAGTATAAGCAATGAATAAAGATTTAGACAAAAAATACGACCATTTAATAGTTGAAAACAATAAATATGAACAATGAGTAACACAAGGCATTTTCACAGCTACTGCTAAAAATAAAAAACCATCATTCACTATCATTTTACCACCCCCTAATGTCACAGGATTGTTACATTTAGGTCATGCTTGAGATGGAACAATCCAAGACCTATTAATTCGTTATAAACGCTTACAAGGTTTTAATACACTTTTTGTGCCAGGTATGGACCATGCAGGGATTGCTACGCAAATAAAAGTTGCTCAACGTATTAAAACTGAGCAAAATTTAAACTTACAACAGTTAGGAAAAACAAAATTTTTAGAACAAGCATGAAAATGAAAAACAGAGTATGCTCATAATATTAGAACACAATGAGCCAAACTAGGACTTGCTTTAGATTATTCACGCGAAACGTTTACACTTGACACCAAAGTTAATCAAACTGTTAATCAAGTATTTGTGAAACTATATAATGATGGTTTAATTTATCGAGGTAAAAAAATTGTTTTTTGGGACACACAATTACAAACTGCTATTTCTAATATTGAAGTAAATTACAAAGAAACCAAAGGAAAAATGTATTATTTAAAATACTTTGTTGTAAACAGTGATGAATTCGTTACTATTGCCACAACACGTCCAGAAACCATGTTTGCTGATCAATGTCTAGTTGTTAACAGTAAAGATAAACGATATATTAAATTAATTAATAAAATGGTTATTAATCCCGCTAATAAAGCTCAAATTAAAATCATCGCTGATGATTATGTAGAGATGAATTTTGGTACTGGTGTCATGAAATGTACGCCTGCTCATGACGCTAATGATTATGAAATTGCACTGCGTCATAACCTAGCAATGCCCATTTGTATGAATATTGATGGAACCATGAATGAATTAGCTTTATCATATGTTAATCAAGACCGTTTTACTTGTCGTGACCAATTAATTAAACAATTAACTAAAGAAAATCTTGTTGTTAAAATTGAAGATTATCTTCATCAAGTTGGTTATTCAGAACGTAGTAATGCTGTTGTAGAGCCATATTTATCACAACAATGATTTGTAAAAATGGAACCATTGGTGAAAAACATTTTAGAAAAACAAAAACATGTTAAAACTAAAGTTAACTTTCATCCCATTTCGTTTGAACAACAACTTTTACAATGATTAAATAATATGCAAGATTGATGTATTTCCCGTCAACTATGATGAGGACATAGGATTCCTGTTTGATATCATAAAACAACGAAAGCAATTTATGTTGCTAAAGAGCCACCAAAGAATTTTGATGATTATATTCAAGACCCAGATGTTTTAGACACTTGATTTTCTAGTAGTTTATGACCATTCGTTACTTTAAGATGACCTGATAAGTCATTTGATTTTCAAAAATATTATCCAACAACAGTTTTAGTAACAGCTTATGATATCTTATTTTTCTGAGTTGCTCGTATGATGTTCATGGGATGGGAGTTTACTAATCAAAAACCATTTCAACATGTTTTAATCCACGGTTTAATTCGTGATGAAATTGGTAGAAAAATGTCAAAATCATTAAATAATGGCATTAATCCGATGGAAATAATTGCAAAATATGGTGCTGATGCTTTACGCTATTTTTTAGTTAGCAATTGTGCTCCTGGTCAAGATTTACGATTTAGTATTATTAAAGTAGAAGCTGCCTGAAATTTAAATAATAAATTATGAAATGCAGCACGCTATGTGTTAATGAATTTACCTGCTAATTTTAAATTACAATCTAATATTAATCATGATAACTTTATTGACCAATGGATTTTAGAACAACTAAACGAACTAATTATTAAAGTTGAACAAAATATGGAGCAATATGAATTTGTTTTAGTTACCAAAGAATTATCAAACTTTATTTGAAATAAATATTGCTCTTGATACATTGAATTAAACAAAGTTAATTTACAAAATGATAAATTAAAAATCAATTCTTTGCAAATATTGTATTATGTTATGCAACAAATTATTATTATGTTGCATCCCTTTGTTCCGTTTATTACACAAACCATTTATGAAAAAATGGGTCATCAAGACACAATTTTAAATGATAAATTTCCACAAACTCAAAAGTTGGGTGTTACCAAAAAAGCTAATGAATTTGTTAATATACTAATAGCAATTATTAGTGCTATGCGTGAAATTAGAAAAGAACTTAACTTACCATTTAAAGCACCATTAGTTATTCATGTTAATAGTGAAAACAGTTTTTTCAAGCAAGCAAAAGATGATTTAAATCCTTACTTATTACAATTAACTAATAGTGAAATTGTAAGTGTTAATGATAGTTCATTACCGATTAATAATAAAATTGTAAAAGTTATTCATGGGGCATTTTTGGAAATCAAGACAGAAAATTTATTTGCCAAAGATGAGCAATTAAATAAATTGAATAAAGAATTAGTCTTTGTTAAGAGTGAAATATTACGTAGTAAAAATATTTTAAGTAATGAACAATTTATTAAGAAAGCACCGCCAGGAAAAGTTGCCTTGGAGAAGGTAAAGTTAGCAGATTATGAAGAACAAAAATTATTAATTGAAACAAAAATTAAAGAGTTGTAGATTATTTGGTAGTGTTGATAGGAGTTAGTTCAAGTTGAAAATGGTCATTATTTGTTAATAATGTATCATCAATGCCCATTGGCGTTGGCACAAAATTTGTACCATCTAAAGATTCTTCAACTTGTCATCAATCTTTAATTTTATCATCATTTTGTTTTATTTTTGACCATTATCACTTGTGACTTCATATAAATAACGAAGATTCATGCTAGCATATTTTTTAACTTCAAATTGATTAGGACAAGCAGTTAGCAAACTTCCTAATGTTTTAAATGTAGTAACATATGTTGTTTTAGTGAGTATTATTTTACCAATTTTTGAATCTGCACTATTAATCGCTTCAATGGTAATAGTGGTAACATCTTGGTTATTGTTATTTCTTCCACTAAAATATTTAGGTAAATAATAATGTTTAGGATAATTGAAGCACCAGTAACTATGGTAATACAGTTATATTTAACTCATTTGATAAACGTTTTATTTTGTAAAAAATGTAGTTTTTTCATCTTGTTTATATTCCTTTGATTACCAAAATGTGTCTTGACATTATATAAATTTTAATTAACCCTATTATAAGGTTTTGGAAAGGATAAGTCTAGTGCTGTTTATAAATTCTTTCAGTTTTTGTATTTATTAAATATTCCTAATTTAGAAATGAGAATAAAAATAATAGAAATTAAAAAAGGATTTTCTTAGTTTTTATTATAATCATTGTTTGAGGTGATATCATATGCGATGATTAATTATTGGCATTTCTAGTATTATGATTATTAGTAATGCTATTGTTGGCATTAGTTTGTATAAAGGGTTTAAAAGTAGTGAACATACCAATAGTAATCAAGATGAAAAAGTGATTACTGTTACTATTGAAATTAAAGACCATTTACCAATTCGTTCTTCGTTAAATGTGTTAGATAAATACTATGTCAAGTTGATGAAACCTAAAATAAGTCTTATTAATTTAATTAATAATTTACCTATTTCTAATGATGATTTTGATATTTTGGCATTAGATTTGAATCAAACCATTAGTGAAGACTATAATTTATTATTAATGCCATGACCCAGTAGCATTCAATATTATAACCGTTATAATGTCCCATTAGATGTTTTAATAAATTTAGGAATTAGTAATGATGATAGTAAAAAAATATTAGTATTATTTAATGATAAAGATTTGGATAGTGACCAATTATTAGAAAAATTAAAAAAAATATTGGTAACAACTAAGCAAAAATATATTAAATTAATGCATAAATTTATTGGTTTTTAATTTATGTTTAGTTATCATATTGTTTTAATTGGTTTTTTAATTTTTTTATTATATTTTTTTAGTAGTTTTTCCATTTTTAGTGGTGTTATGCTATTATCATTTTTTATCTTAATTTTATATTTTCTTTTTATCAAAAAACAAATATGACATAAATTTGCATTATTAATGTTAGTATTTGTAGGCATTTTTACTGTTAATGCTAGTTTACCAACTCATAATTATGTTCGTGAACAAACTATTAATCTAAAAGTTTCTTCAATTCACACTAATTATTTATTCGTTAAATCAGGGTATGAAACTTACTATTTAGCAACTCATTATTATCTTAATAACCAACAATATACTATTGACAGTCATTTAGATGATACATTAGTGGTATATGGTAAAACCATTCCATTAAAAGCAATTAATAATTTTTATGAATTTGATTTTAAATTATTTTTAAATGTTAGTAATATTACTCAACAAATAATGATTACTAAAAATCAAATTCATGTTATTAGTGGCCATTCAATACGTAGTATGATTTTTAATTATGTAAACACATTTCCTAATGAAATTAAAACTTGAACCAATTTATTATTATTTGGTCAACAAAATACTGATAGTAAACTAGTATATAATAGTTTTATAAAATTGGGAATTGCTCCATTAATCGTAGTTAGTGGACTACATATTAATTTTTTATTTATGATATTAAACAAAACATTGACAATTATTAAAATTAGAATATTAAAAATATGTTTAATTTTTACTTGCTTGCTATTTTATGCTTATTTATTAAACTGAACGATTCCTGTCATTCGTGCTATTATCTTTTGTTTTATTGGTTTGCTTGCTAAATTTAGCAAGCAAACCATTCATCCGCTTTCAAGTTTAAGTTTTACAACATTTTGTTGTCTTTGTTGGCAACCATTTCAATTTTATACTGTCAGGTTTCAACTTTCATTTGGTATTAGTTTTTTAATTTTATTCATTATTCATAAATTTAAAACTTATAATAAATATTGAAAATCTTTATTTATTAGTACTGTTTTATATTTATTTACCATTCCTTTTCAATGGCAAATGAATCAAGGTTTTAGTTTATTTACAATTATTTATTCATTATTATTAACACCAGTTATTTTGTTTTATGATATCGTGTTATTACTTAATTTAATTTTTAATCCCATCAGTAGTTTCGTTGTTAAACCTAGTTTATATATATTGAATATAATTGTTGATGTAACCACCATAACTAATGTTTGAATTACAACCTTTCAAGTTGATACATGAGTGTTACAATTGTATTATTTAG
Source organism: Spiroplasma sp. AdecLV25b (assembly GCF_030913225.1). GTDB lineage: Bacteria > Bacillota_I > Bacilli_A > Mycoplasmatales > VBWQ01 > Spiroplasma_E. The sequence continues at coordinate 1,757 of NZ_JAQYTS010000008.1, read as the reverse complement.
TATTAGGATTGTGTTTTACTTGTTTTCGTTATTTTAATTGGAGAATAATAACTATTTTGGCCATTAATTGTACTATGATTTCTGGGCTATGAGTTGCTAACACTATTAAACCTTTTTATGAGTTAACAATGATTAATGTTGGTAATGCAATGAGCATTATCATAACTAGTCCCTATAATAAATCAGCAATTATGATTGATGCTGGAACCCAAGATTTAAATCCTAATAATCCAACTATTGGTAATTATTTGGCAGCTAAAGGAGTTACTCATATTAACGCATTGTTTTTAACTCATCATGACTTAGACCATGTAAGTAATGTTCAATATTTAGAAAATCATTTTCAAATTGATAATATTTATGAAAATACTAATCAAAGATTACAGTATAAGATTGCTAATTTTAATGATATTAATAACTTAAGTTATAATTTAAACACTAAATATGCTTCTGAAAATAATAAAAGTTTAGTTTTATTATTACAAATTTATCAATTTAAAATTTTAATTACTGGTGATATTGAAGCATCAACCGAAAATTTACTCATTAATTCCGGTCTATTAACTAAAATTAATATTTTACAAGTACCCCATCATGGTTCAAAAACTTCCTCTACTATTAATTTTACAAATTATTAAACCTGAAGTTGCCCTTATTCCTGGTCGCTTTCAAACTCATCGTCAGTTTCCAAGTCCAGAAACTTTACAAAACCTAGCAAAAATTAATGCCAAAATTTACTCGTCAGAGCAAAATAAAACTATAGTTATGCGAATATACACTCAACATTATGATATTATAACATTAACATAAATTAATAATAGGTGAGGTATAAGTAATGGTTCATATTGTCCATGGTCAAGACCAATATTTGATTAAAAAAAATATTGAATCTTTAATTAAAAAACATCATAAAAATAATGATTACAACTATAGCAGTTATCAACTACATGACACTACTATTGCTAATATTATTTCTGAAATTGAAACTATTAGTCTATTTGAAACTAATAAAATTCTCGTTATTAATGATGAAAATCATGAATATTTGAAACATATTAAAGATGAGAGATTTTCTTATGCTTTACTTAATCATAGTGATAAGGTAATGATAATTATTAAAATTCAAAGCGATGATTTTAAAACTAATAATATTGATAGTAGCTTTAATATTATTAAAGTTAAAAATTATACAAAAGTACAACTAGAATTATTTATTAATAAAGTATGTGCAAGTTTTAAAATTAGTATTACTAAACCTGCTATTGATTTTTTAACAGCAAATTTACCCAATGAAGTTAATGTATTTATTAATGAGTTAAAAAAGTTGCGAAGTATTAATGAATTAATAACCTTAGAAATAGTTCAAGAAATTGTACCTCACTATTTTAACAATAATGTTTTTAAAACCATCGATTATTTATTAAAAAAAGATTATAAAAAATTTTGAATACAATTTAACTATTATAACACTATTAATTATGATAAAATTAAAATGATTAATATTCTTGCATATCAACTAGAGTTAATTAGAGATATTAAAATTTTAATTAATCAAAACCATAATTATGAACAAATATCAAGAAAAATAAATATTCCCACTTTCCAAGTTAAATTATTATCGCAATATGCTATGAATATATTATATATTAATAATAATTTGTTAAAATTATATGAATTAGATGCCGACATTAAAAAAGGAAAATGTGATAAAAATATTGCAATTGATTTATTTTTTTTAAGTTTTTAGTATATAATTA
>NZ_JAQYTS010000031.1 GCF_030913225.1 Spiroplasma sp. AdecLV25b | reverse complement strand
GTGTTGTTACCATATTTCATGGAGTTGATAGTGTATATCGAATAATAGGTTCAATTTTAATGGAATTTAATGAAAAATGAATGATAAATCGTGTTCATATTAATATGGACAAATATAATAATTTTAAAATTGAAAAGGCTTAAATTATTGCTTAACTACTTTGTATTAAAATTTTATTCTTTATAAATAACTGCATTTCTTTAAAATGACTTTTTGTTGTAATTATTTAGAAAAAAATAATTTATAAACCTATAAACTTTGTAAAATTATTAACTATAAGAATTTTAAAATTAATTTTAGATAAGATTAACCTACCAACTTTTAAGTATGGTATAATAAATTAAACTAAATTTATTTGATATGAGAAATATTGCTCTGTAAAAATAAATTTACACAAGATTTGGGACTTAACCAATATATAGAGTTGAATATAGTTTTTCTTTAATAAGATCTTTGACAATCAAAAGAATAATGTCGTTTGTAAGTATTTTGTTTTCATAATTCTTAAAAATTCCTTAATTCTTTGTGGGTTTCTTAATGTCGTTGATAGTAATAATGGTTTGTATTCGTTTGCTCTTACCATTTTATACTCCTATATTTGTAATAACAACTTCTTGCGTTTGTTTTACAGTATTATCATGATAATTAATATAATTACTAATTAAATAATGAGTATTATATTTTTTTGCTCAATTAATTAATTTATCATTAGTTACTCCCTTATGAGAAAAAACATTAGAAAGTATGAAAAAATGACCTTTTTTATGTAACAAATCAATTGTTTTATATAGTCTATTATCTGAATCTTGATTTCAACCTTTATTATATTCACAATTACTGATGAGATATGGTGGATCTAAATATGTAATATCTCCTTTTGATATCTCTATTTTACTTAAGAATTCTTCAAAATCTTGGTTATAAAATGAGCTTCTTGAGATTCAATAAAAGTGAAGTAGCTCTCGAGTGCTATTCTCACATTTTTATTGTAATCAACATTGCCGACAGGTAAATTAAAATCTCCTTTATTGTTGAATCTTAACATATGATTGAAACCATATATTAATAACAAATAAAGGCGAAACATATCAGTTTTATCATTATTAAAATCTTGTTTCAGTTTGGCATAGGCCTGTTTATTGTACACTGCGTAATAAGTTTTCACATGTGCTTTTTTAATTCATTAGGAACTATGATTCCAAGATATGATGCAGAAAAACCATATTCTTTAATCAAATTTTCAAATTTCTCCATAAAATCATTTCTTTTATTTTTAAAACTAGATAAAAAATTATGCAATTTTATCATTCAAGAATTAAAATCATTTGCTAAAACTTTCTTTGATTTAACATTTAAAAAACACTACCTCCACCGCAAAATGGTTCAATTAATGTGTTAATGTTCGTAGGAAAAATATCGTTAAGTTGTTTGATTAATTTATAGTTATCACCAACGTAAAAGAAGGGAGATCTAGTCATTTTTTTCACCAACCTTTACTATAAACAAGTATTCTTTATGATTTAATAATTCTGTTTTACCAGCGTTAAAAGGCTTGTGGTCAACATGATGTTTTTTTTACTTGACCAACTTTTGCAAGAACAGTTTCTATTTGATTTAAAGTCATTTTATTTTGGCTTGATTTAGATTTTGATGAATAGGTATTATTATAAGAAACAACAATATACTTACATTTTAAATTAATTATTAAATCATCAAAAGCATTAATAGCTGTTGACTTGCAGTATTCACTTATATTTTCGGGATTAGGTTTTCTTGCTTCACCAAATAATTCAGGCTTAGTCCATTTAACAATGGTTTCTATTACATGATAAAAGCGAGAATATTGTTTTGATGAATATGGTGGATCAATATAAACAACATCTGCTTTAATCTTTAGAGCAAGTTTATTAGCATATTCACGATAAATAGTCACATCCTTAGGATTTTGTGCTGTATTCATTGGTTTAATTAATTTAAAAACGAAATTATTTCTAATGTTTTCTTTTTTAATGTAAGCTTCATAATGTCCTACAGTATTTGCAGATTTATCAAAAGAATAAACAAGAGAAGATAATAATATGTCATATTCTCTTTTAGTTATTTTTTCTTTATTATTTTCAATATCTTGTCTAATAAACCCTATGAGTAAAGAATCTTCTTGGGCAAAATATTTTCCTCCAAAATTAAGCGAAACATAATTAGGACTAATATTATCTGAACTAAGTTCTCTATATCTTTTTTGATAGGTTAATAGTAATTCTTCATTAAATTTTCCAGAACCAAAGAATGCATTATAAATGATTTCATTTGAATATAAAAAATCATTTAAGATTATCTTATCAAAGTCTTAATATACTGTATTTGCAACCACTGCAGTGCCAGCAAAAATATCACAAAATGATTCTGTATCCATGCAATGCTTTTTGATTAGGTTTCTAATCCAATTAGAAAGTTTTGTTTTACTGCCTGTATATCTTCGATTAAATATTTCAAATGACAATTTTATCTATCTCTTTACAATCATATCATAAAACATTAAGATAATTGATGAAAATATCCTCAGAGCATTTATAAGTTACTTTTTTCATAAACATTAAAAAAGTTCTTAAGTTAAAAATCAGTGGGTTCAATCTATTTTATTTTTAAATCATTTAGTATTAAAGATGGTTTGATGCTGCAACTGGTGGTAATGATATTTCAGATAAATCACAAATTGCAGGACATGTGTGGGTTAAGATTAGCGCTAGTAGTACTGATAATAATTGAACTGGTTCAACAGATCGAATTCAATTAGCAATTAATAAAAATGATTTAGCAAAAATAACAGCGTTAACAGGATTAAATTTAAGTGTTAATAATACTAAAAAGTTTAGTGTTTTAAATTCAATGCTTTCAACTGCTACTGAATTTAAAGGAAATTTTTTTAGTAAGTATACAGTTAAGTGGTTTGATGCAAAAATTGGTGGTCATGATATTTCAAATCAATTACAAAGTGTAAGACAAGTTTGGGTTAAGATTACAGCTGATAGTGTAGATAAAAACTGACAAGGTACTACTCCTCGCTTAAACATTAATATTAATGCTGCTAATTTTAATGTTATAGCAGGGACAACTGGTGCTATTGTTGCTATGACAGCTGACAGTTCTAATAATACAATCTATGCTGCTGGTAAAACTGCAAGTGATGTGGGAAAGGTTTATAAGAGCAATGGTACTGATGCTTTTGTTGCTATGGATGGGATTGATGAACCTATTATCAAAATGGTAACAAACAATAGTAGTGGTAAAGTTTATGCTATTAGCAAAACTAAAGTGTATGTTTCAACTGATGGAACAGCAGCTTTTACGGAAATGACAGGAATATCTGAAAGATTAAATAGTATTGCCGTTAGCGATGATGGGACAGTTTATGTAGGAACTAATAAAGGTGTTTATAAGTCAGATGGGACAAATAATTTTACTATTATACCTAATAATACTGACTACATTTTTAATGTTGCTGTTTTTCAAAATACGCTTTATTTTTCAACAAGAACAACGGTTTATAAATTAACAGGTCCTGATAAGTTTACGGAAATACCATGAATAACAGAACAAGTAGTTAATTTATCTATTAATACTACTTCTGGTGCAGTATATGTAACAACTTTTAGAAAACATGCCAATATTTGAAAATCAAATGGGACAGATAGATTTACTAAATTTTTAGATTTAAGTGTAGTGTTTGGGCAAGTAATTAGTTGTAGTTTTGATAGTGTTGATTATACTTTTTACTATGCTATAGCGCAAGGTAATCCGATGATAAATCGATTATTTAAAATAAAAGATACTGAAACTGTTGCTACTGAAATATCAGGAGTAACCGATAATATGAGAAGCATTGTTATTTTAAATGGTGTTTTATATGTAGGTGCTAATGCAACAGAATTTACAGGTAGCGTATATAAAAAGAATTAATTTCTGAATTGTAAATATGAATGGGACAGTTAAAAGAGTAAGGCCAAATATAAACTTTGCTTACTCTTTTTTCTATTATATTTTTACTATAAAGGTTAAAATATTTAGTATAATTATTATAATGAGAATAGTGGTGGCAAAGATGGAAAAACAAATTAAATTAAAAAGAACATTGTTAATTAGTAAAATTACATTAACAGTATCTTCATTATTTTTATTTTTAGTATGATTAATGTTCATGACTAATAATTTTTATCCTAAATCAAATGATTCTATTATTAGTAAAATTATGGATATTTCAATTCAAATCATGATTTGACCAATTACTAGTATCATTTTATTTATTTTTATTATGCCAGTGTGGGTAACTAATAAAAAAAAGATTTTATTAGTTTTCTTAGGTATAGCATCAACCATTGCTATTATTTGCTTATTGTTCGTTTTTGGTTTAAATATTAATAAATTTTGAGTGATTTGATTAATTGCTCATTTGTTTACCATTGGTTCTATAATTTTTGTTATTTCTGTTTATTTTTTCAATAGTGGTTTGTTATTTTTAGAAAATAAACAAACTAAAGATAACATTATTACTAATAGTAGTAAAAAATAAATTTTTATAAATTTATTAATTTCTTTAGTAAAAGTTATTGACTTTAAGTGAAATTCTATGATATAAATACTTTTGGTTAATAACCGCGGGTGTCGTATACTGGCTATTACTTCTGCCTTCCAAGCAGAAAAAGTGGGTTCGATTCCCATCACCCGCTCCATTCTTATATAAAAAAACAAAATCGTAAATTAATACGTTTTTTTTGTTTTTATATGAAGTTTTTAGTTATTCAAAGTGTTTCTAATAATTTTTACTGTCTTTGATGTGTCTGAGCATATGTCACAATTATTGATTTGCTTAGTGTCAGTAGGAAATGAAATTAAGTTAGCAGTTTGTAATTGTAAGCTCATGTTGTTGCCAATACCATTTAAATATAGTTTTAAGGATTCTGATGAATCATCTAAATTCATTTTTTTTATTGTTGTCATTATTTTATACCTACCTCTTTTAAAATTCTGCTATTAAAAGCATTTGCTAAGAATTTGTAAATTTTAATTTCAGCAATATTTTTTAAATCATAAGTATTGATAATATCTGTTAGTCTTAATATCGTATCTTGAAATTTAATAAAGTATGTTTTGTTTTCAACATTTGCTCATTTTTCTAAGTTTGTTGCATAGTAGATAATTTCATCTTTATAGAAGCATGATTTCATATTTTTCACTCCTTGAAATGGTTTATTAGAACAAAAAAAACCTATTTTAAATGTAAAAATTTAAACAGAGATTAAACACCCTATTGAATTTTTTCTGAAGAAAGTTTACTAAAACTTCTTATACTATTATTGTAGCTGATTTATTATAAATTCCAAGTAAAATCAAGCAAATTTTTTAATTTAAATTAATTAAATCATATCGTCTTTGCTAGTAATGTATTTTTTTATGTAATTAGAAAAATTTTGCTTTGAAATTGATATTAAAAATGTTAAAATACTTATTATTATGATAATGTAAAAATTAAAATGAGGTAGTAATGAAAAATATTGTTAGTAATAATGAAGTGGAGTTTAATAATAATGAAAATGATTTTATTCGTACTAAATTTTTAGTAAGCGTTGGATATTTAGTAATCCAGGTATTATTACCAGCTTTAGTTTTATTTTTTTTAACAGGCACTGATTTTACTTTTACGTTTAAAGAACCGCTGTGATTGATGATTGTTTTAACTATCAGTTTAATTGTATTTACTTTTATCGCTACTTTAATTGCATATAAAATGAAGTTACATCAAATTGATCAATTTACTTATGCTATTCCTTTCGCCTTTGTCTTAGGAATGTTGTATATATCAGGTTATTTTTTAACGCCTGACCAGTTGTTAATCCGTTTTATTATTTCCATTGCCGGAGCTGTCATTGGTATTTTATTAACTAGTATTGTTTTAGTGCTAGTTATTAGAAAAACACAAATTAAAAAATATCCTAAAATCTAAATTAAATTTTAATAATTGCAATGAAAGAGTGAAAAATATGAAAGTAATAAACCAACAATTAATTAGAATTGTAACTTGGATTTAGTAGTACTTATTCTATTTTTAAAATATTAAAAATTAATCATTTTTGACAAAAAAGGAGAAAACATGTCGCAATCAATAAAAAATAAAAAATTAGTGACAATTAGTAATGTTAGCAAAAAGTATGGTGATAAGATTGCTGTTAAAAACTTTAGTTTAGATATTTACCCTGGTGAAAGAATTGCTTTAATTGGTTCTAATGGTAGTGGTAAATCAACGATTAGTGAAATCATTGGCGGGATAAGAAAACCAACCTCTGGCACTGTTATCAAAAAAGATAAAGCTGTCATTGGTATCCAATTTCAAGATTCACGTTATCCTCATGGTATAACAGTTATGGATATGATTAAATATTATTTACAAACTTTTAATATTGAAATTACTAAAGAAAAATTAAACAAAATGTTAAGTACTTATCAAATTTTGCATCTTACTAACAGGATGGTACAAAGTTTATCAGGCGGTCAACAACAACGACTTAACATTTTGTTAAGTGTTATCCATCAACCAGATCTTGTAATTCTTGATGAAGTATCAACAGGATTAGATATTGAAGTTCGAGAAGAAATCTTTGAATTTCTCCAAACTAATATTGTCGAAAAAAATGTTGCTATGTTGTTAGTTTCTCATAACATGAGTGAAATTGAACGATTTTGTACACGTGTTATTTTCATGAATGAAGGTGAAATCATTGAAGAAACTACAGTACAAGATATTATTAAAATTCATGGTTGTGTTGAAAAATATATGCATGATCAATTATGAAAATATAAAAAACCACTTCAAGTTGCGATTGATAGTGAAAAAGCAACCATTAAAATGTGCAATCCTTAGTTACAAAAACTACTATGAACAAACATACATCATTATTAGAATTAATTGCTAAGTATTTTATTCGTGGGTTTTTTGTTCCATTCTTTATTTTCATATATCCCATTTTAACTTTATTTTTGCAAGGTTTTGCGTTTGAGGGTATTGGTCAAGAAGCATTACAAAAATTAGTTGTTGGAATTTCAGTTATGCAAATTATTTCCATTGGTATTTTCTTTGTTCCACAAACTATTATTGAATTTAAAAGTTCGGTGTTGATGAAAAGAATAGGTGCAACCAATATTCATCCTAGTTTGTTTGTCGGAGTAATTATTATTTTGGGAGTTATTTTCTCAATACTAGCATTTTTATGAACTTTATTATGAGCAGGAATCTTTTTTGGTAGCAAGTTTGGTTGAGTTATTACTTCAACCCCAATTCAATTATGAGCATCATTGCCATGATTATTATTAATATTTGTTAATGCTATTGGTTTAGGAATGATGATGGCTGCTTTATTAAAAACACAAGCTGCTTATATCTCTATCGCTAATATTATTTATTTTCCAATTGCATTTTAAGTGGAGGAATTGTTTCCATGACATTAATTGAAAATAGTGATGTTTTAAAATATATTGTTTACATTTCTCCATTTCACTATTGTGTTAATCCGTTTATGGATGCGTGAGTTGGCAAATTCAAATTTACCACTGAAATTGGAATTGATTTGGGCGTTAGTTTAGCTTTAATTGGCGTTTATATGACTATTGCTTCTAGAAATTTAAAATGACAAGCCTAAGTTTGAATTACAACTACAAATTATCTAATTGATAGAATGTATATAGATGAATATGTTTTTTTTACACTCAGTCTCCTTCTTACTATTAAAGTTAAACATGACCTTTTTAATTAATTCATACTTATTTTATTCATTAGATTTGATTCATAACTTTTAATTAAGAAGCTAAAAATTAAAAGGTCTTTAAAGACCTTTTTTTGTGTTATTTATAAATATGGTTTAATTATTTTTTAATTTTTAATGGTATTTTGAATTCAATCATTAAAAGCACCAGTAAATGTATAAATAGCAGGTTCGGGAGTAAAATAATTTTCATTTACGGGGCCGTGACTAACAATTCCAACAGCAAAATATTTACCATTAATTTTTTTAATTAAAGGTCCTCTGCTATCTCCTTTAGAAGCATTAATTCTTTTATTGCCAGTAATTACTTCCGCCAAAATGTTTGATTTTGGATCAAAATCAGTAATAGTTCATCTTGGGTCTTTAACAACATCACCTGATAAAACAGGGATATCAACTTCTTGCATATGGGTTGGAAAATCAATTGTACTATCTGGTTTAGTAATTAAACCATAACCCATAACAGTAGTAGTGGTACCTTTAATCGGTTTTTGACTTTGTGAATATAGATTGATTGGTTTAATATCAGTAATTGGTTTATCTAATTGAATTAAAGCAATATCATTTTTTAAGTCAACATTATGAGGCCCTCCCCAACAAATAATTTTTTTTGCTGTTCGAATTTCTAATTTACTTTTATCATAATTAACTGTGTCATATAATCCAAAAACCATTTTAGCATTATTTTCTGGTGATATTTCTGGATGAAAATCTGCTGCAACATGGGCAGCAGTTAATACTCAATTTGGTGCAATTAAAATTCCACCTGATCCAGTTTGGTTAATGGGATTTGCAACAAGTGTTATTGAAGAAAATCAAGGATATTTATCTTCTGGTACATTAGTTCCATTAGTTACTTTTAAATTATTATTTGAATTTATTACATTTGTATTTAATTTATTACTTAAATTTCCTGTAGTTGTTCCAATTGTTAAAAGGCTTAATGTTGTTAATAAAAGTTTCATTTTCATTCTCCTTTTTTATGTACGCATAAGTTTAAAAAAAATTAGATAAAACTTATTTAAATTTAGTAAATATTTTTATCTATACTAATTTTAACACCTTTTTGTTTAAAAAAAACACTAGATTTTTTTGCAAAGAATTGTAAATTAGAAACACATTTTGGATATTGGCATGAGTAGAATGTGAAATATAATTAAAAGATAACGACACAACATACTACAAAAATAAAAACAAATATAAGATTTATATTGCTTTTCAAAATAAATAATTTATAATATTTAAGACTGTTTATGCAGTTTCAACCGCTCTGCTTTAGGTAAATTAAGTGATTATCTCCACCTATAAGGCGAGTCTAAACTGGAGGTGTAAGAAAGATATGTTTGTAGTTATTCAAACAGGAGGAAAACAAATTAATGTTACCTCAGGTCAAGAAATTTTTGTTGAAAAAATTATTGGCGAAACAAAAGATAAAGTTATTTTTGATAAAGTATTAATGATTGGTCAAAGTTTTGGTCAGCCTTTTTTAGAAGGTGCTGAAGTTCATGGCGAAATCTTAAAACAAGATAAAGAAAAAAAAATTAGAGTTTTCAAATATAAACCAAAGAAAAATTCTAAAACAATGTATGGACACCGTCAGCCATATACAAAAGTATTGATTACTGATATTTTAATTAATGGTAAAAGTGTAGTTGAAAAACCAGCACCAACTCCGACAATTAAAGACGAAGAAGTAAAAACAACTATTTTAACTACTAAAGAACCAACTCCTGCAGTAACTAAAGTTATTCCAGAAAAAGCACAAACTTCTCCTGTTGTTAAGGTAGCAAAAAAACCAGCAAAAAAAACTACTAAAACAGAATTAGTTCCTGAAGATGATATTACAAAAACTGTTATTAGTGAAGGCAATGTAAAAACTATTTTTGATCATAAAAATATGACTGTTAAAGTTATTAGCGAAGATGATGAAAAAGCAACAAAAAAATAATTACTAGGTAATAATTAAACATGGTTAACGTTACTTATAATTATCAAAATAATAACATTAATGAAGTTGCTATTACTGGTCATGCTAATTTTTCACAATTAGGAAATGATATTGTTTGTGCAGCTGTCTCAGCAATTGTGATTGGGGCATTAAATGCTTTAGACCAAATGGAAAGTAAAACAATCAAAGTTATTAACAATATATCAGGTTTAGTTAAAATTAAAGTTATTATCATTAATAATGATAACCAAGTAATTTTAAAAACTATGTTATGACAATTAAAAACCATTAGTGCTCAGTATAAGAAATATCTAAAAATTAAGGAGGTGTAAGCATGCGTTATCAATTAAATTTACAATTATTTGCTTCAAAAAAGGGAGTAGGATCAACTCGTAATGGACGTGATTCTCATTCTAAACGTTTAGGTGCTAAAATTAGTGATGGTCAAAGTCTAAAAGAAGGAACAATCATTTATCGTCAACGTGGGACTAAAATCCATCCTGGCGAAAATGTTGGTCGTGGTGGCGATGATACATTATTTGCTTTAAAACCAGGAATAGTTAAGTATACAACATTTAAAAAAAACAAAACTCGTGTTTCTGTTATAGTTAATAAAATCTAAAATCATTATCAAATGTTAAACCTATTTTCAATATTCATGTTTGAAGATAGGTTTTATTTTTTATAAAAGGAAATTAATTAGTTAAAACATAATGATAGGAGGTAACTGGTGTGAAACATATTACATTAATTATTACCGGCAGTATTGCTGCCCCTAAGGCTGTTCAGTTATTACATAAATTACAAGCAAATTTTCTTGTTGATGTAATTTGTACAAAAAGTAGTTTATTATTTTTACCAAAAATAGATTTTCCTTATCATAGCGAAATGTTTGAAAAAACACTTTATGAGAAAGCAGATATTATTAATCATACAAATTTAGCATTAAAAACTGACTTAATTGTTGTTTATCCAGCAACCATGAGTTTTATTAGCAAGGCAACATTGGCCATTGCTGATAGTTTAGCTTTGGCTATTTTTTTAGCAAGTCCAGTACCTAAAATTATTTTTCCTGCTATGAATCATTATATGTATCACAATCAAGGATTTCAAAATAACTATCAATCCTTATCTTTAATGAAAGATATTACTGTTATTAATCCTGATGCAGGAATGTTAGCTTGCAAAATTACTGGTGATGGCAGACTAAAAGAACCTACCGAAGCTTTTGAGATAATTAATAATCATTTTAAAATTCCTCTTGATTTAACTAATAAAACTATTTTAATTAATTATGGTCGCACCAGAACTTATCTTGACCCTATTCGCTATCTTACTAATAATTCATCTGGAAAAATGGGTAATGCTTTAGTTGTTGCTTATTTAAAAACTAATGCTAAGGTAATAGCAATCGTTGGTGACCTTGATGTTAAGATTGAAAGCCACCCTAATTTAACAGTTATTAATGCTAATACTAATGAACAAATGTTACAAGCAATGATAAAACACTTTCATGTTGCTCATATTATCCTTTGCGCTGCAGCACTCAATGATTATCAAAGTGCTACGTATATAGCAAATAAAATTAACAAAACCAAAAATGAAAATATAACATTATCATTAGTACCTAATATTGATGTTTTAAAGCATTTAGGTAGTATAAAAACAACGCAAACTTTAATTGGTTTTGTTGCTCAAGATAGTAATGATATAACCTTAGGATTAACAAAAATGAAAACTAAAAAATGTGACGGCATGGTTATTAATAATATTAAAGTTATGGGTAATGATGAAACAGAAGTTAATTTTGTGTTTAAAAATCAAAATCATAAATTACAAGGTAGTAAAATTGATGTTGCAAGAGCAATAGTGAATATTATTGGTCAAGGAAAATAAATCTCCTATTATATTACTAATAATTAAACAATAAATAGTTTAAAAATATTCAAAACATGCCTATAATAAAAACTAGACAAATATTTAAAAGGAGTAAACAAATGCGTTTTATTGATGTAACCAAATTAAAAGTAAAAGCAGGTAAGGGCGGTGATGGTGTTGTTGCCTTTCGTCGTGAACTTTATGTTGCCAAAGGTGGTCCATCAGGAGGCGATGGTGGTCGTGGTGGTAACATTATCTTTGTTGGTGACTCAGGTATAAATACTTTACTAGATTTACGAAAAAGTCAAGAAATTATTGCTGAAGCAGGTGTAAATGGTGCTCCTAAAGATATGCATGGTAGAAAAGGACACAATACTTATGTCAAAGTGCCATTAGGAACACTTGTCAGAGATATTAAAACTCAGAATATTCTTGGTGATATTGTTGAAGACAAGCAAGAAATTATTATTGCTGGTGGTGGTGTTGGTGGTCGTGGTAATGCCCGTTTTGCTTCTGCAACTAACCGTGTTCCAAAAATTTCCGAAAAAGGAACCCTTGGTCAACAATTTGAAATTATTTGCGAATTAAAATTATTAGCTAATGCGGGATTAGTTGGATTACCTAACGCTGGTAAATCAACGCTGTTAGGAGCAATTTCTGCTTCAAAACCTACTGTTGCTGATTATCCCTTCACTACGCTTAATCCTCATCTCGGTGTTGTTAAAGTTAATAAAAACGACAACTTTGTAATGGCTGACTTACCAGGATTAATTGCTGGCGCTAGTTTAGGGAAAGGTTTAGGTTTACAGTTTCTTCGCCACATTGAACGTTGTCAAGTATTAGTTCATATGATTGATATTAGTGATGAAACCCAAGACCATTTTTTAAACTATGAATTAATTATGAATGAACTTGCTAGATACAATAAAGATTTAGAAAAAAAACCACAAATCATTATTGCTAATAAAATTGATTTACCAAATTCTCAAACCAACTTAGAAAAACTACAAGTTCAAATTAAGTTACCAATTTTTGCTATTTCTGCTATGAAAAGAACTAATCTAGAGCCACTAATTCAAAACATTTTTGACGCTGTTAAAAAAGAACAACATTATCAAGATAACCGTGAAGATATTAATGATGAACACATTGTTTATGAATACATTAATAAAGAAGAAACACCAGAAATAATTATTAATCGTAGTGCCACTAACCGTTGAAATATTACTGGTAAAACTATTGAAGCTATTTATCAAAAAAATCCTTTAAACACTTATCAAAACATTTTATTATTTAAAATTAAACTTCAAGACCTTGGTGTTTATGATGAATTGCGAAAACAAGGTATTGAAAAAGACCATCACGTTGTAATTTATGGTTATGAATTTATTTGAGAATAGGATTATAATATTAAACAGAGAGGTGAAAAAATGGTATTAACAGAATATTTAAAAGTAATTATTAAATTTTTACAAATTCAAGTCACAAAAACTAAATCTAAAGGTGTCATTGTTGGCCTAAGTGGAGGTATTGATTCTGCTGTTGTTTCACTTTTAATGAAAGAAGCATTTCCAGATAACCACTTGTGTGTTATTTTACCATGCCAATCAGACCCCATTGATGTTGAATATGCGCAGAAATTAGTTAATACTCACGGTTTAAGAAGTCAAATTGTTGATTTAACACCAACCTTTAATACTTTAAAAACGACTATTAATAGTTCATTAAATTTTGAAAAAACACAATTAGTATTAGGCAATATTAAAGCTAGACTAAGAATGGCAACATTGTATGCACTAGGACAAAATGAAAACTACTTAGTTGTGGGAACTGATAATGCTGATGAATGACATATTGGTTACTTTACTAAATATGGCGATGGTGGTGTTGATTTACTGCCAATTATTCATCTCCTAAAACAAGATGTTATTAATAGTGCTAAATTATTAGGAGTAACACCAGAAATTATTGCTCGAAAACCCACAGCAAGTCTCTTTCCAGGACAAACTGATGAATCAGAAATGCAATTTAAATACGAGCAATTAGATCAATATTTACTTGGTAATAAAATCGCAATTCCCAGTGATGTTATTACTAGAATTGAAATAATGCACAAAAATAGTGAGCACAAACGTATACCATTACCCCAAGCTCCTAAATGAAATCGAAAATAATACAAAGGAATGAAATTATGGCTGGACACTCACAATATGCTAATATTAAACATCGTAAAGATGCCCAAGATAATAAACGTGGTAAAGTATTTCAAAAATTATCACGTGAAATATATGTTGCTGTTAAACTAAGCGGAGAAAAAATTGAAAGTAATCCCCGCTTAAAATTACTTTTAGAAAAAGCACGAAGAATTAATATGCCCAAAGATAATATCAATCGTGCTATTAATAAAGCCACTAACAAAAATGAAACAACCCATTATGATGCTATTACTTATGAAGGATTTGGTCCTAACAATGTAGCCATTATTGTTCACTGTTTAAATGATAATAAAAATCGTACGGCCAGTAACATTCGTAGTTATTTTAATAAAGTGGGTGGTCAGTTCAATGCTGTTCAATATTTATTTCAAACAACAGGAGTTATTGAATTCAATAGTGTTTTAACTGCCGATGAAATTTTAGAAATGGTAATTGACTTTGACATTTTTAATATTAAAAAAAATGATGATGTTGTTCTTATTACTTTAAAACCACAACAATTAGCATTAGCAACTAGTACTTTAGAAAAAAATGGCATTAATGAATTTATTACTAATGATATTAGAAATATTCCTAATGATTTTGTTACTATTGAAGATGAACAACAAGTTAAAATATTAATGCATTTATTTGATACGATTGAAGATGACGATGATGTTTTAGATATTGAACATAATTTTCAAAAATAAAAAAAGGTTTTTATTATTTTTAGTTGTAATTATTAGCGAAGACAACTAAGGAGGTAAAAACTAATGGATGAATATATGATTGGTGTTGTTAAAGAAATCTTAACAAATAATATTGTTTTTGAGTGTAATAATCGTGGTTATCTTTTAACAGGGGTTAATTTGCAGACATTACCAGTTAACACTAAAATTAAAATTTATGTTTATTTTTATCAAAAACCAATGTTTGAACAATATTTTGCTTTTTTGTCAAAAGAGATAAAAACATTTTTCATTGATTTGCTTAATGTACGAAGTGTCGGAACTAAAACTGCACTCAAATTATTAAATCAATTACCGATTGCTACTATTAAATTAGCTATTACTAATCAAGATAACAAAGTATTGCAACAATGCAAAGGTATAACCACCAAAATTGCTACTAATGTTATTGCTTATTTTAGTAATCAGCTAACTGTGGTTAGTAATGATGATATTCATTATCAAAAATCAATACTTGTTTTTGATACACTTTTAAAATTAGGTTTTGAAAAAACTAGTATTAATAATTATATTTTACAAAACATTAATTGAGAGTTATCAATTGAAGAAATTATTACGATTGCCATTAGAGATTTAAATAATGGTTACTTTTAATAGTTTTGTTGGTCAAAAAAATGTAATTAAGCGTATTAGTATTTTAATCACAGCTAGCAAAATGCAAAATATTGCTTTAAGTCATATCTTATTAATTGGTCCTCCAGGTACTGGTAAAACTACTATTGGTCAATTAATTGACCAACAATTACAAGTTAATTTACATTTTTTACAAGGAACAAGTATTAATAAATGTAGTGATATTATTAGTATTTTAGCTAATATTAAACCGTATGACATTATTTTTATTGATGAAATTCACGTTGTTAATTATGAAATCTTAGAAGTTCTTTACTCAGCATTAGAAGGCAATTTTATTAACATTATGATTGGTAAAGATTATAATAACAAGATTGTTAAAATTAATTTACCGCCTTTTACCTTTATTGGTGCAACTAATAAAGTTGCTATGCTAACCAAAGCTTTAATTAGTCGCATTCCCAATGTTTTACAATTAACAAGTTATGATTTTCAAGATATTAAAACTATTATTACTAAAACTATAAATCATTTAGAATGAAAAATAACAAGTGAAGTTATTACTATTATTGCTCATAATTGCCGTAATATTCCTCGCATTATTATTAATAATATTAAGCAAATACATAATTATTATTTAGCCATGAATTTGGAATTAAACGAGAATAATATTTTAAATATCTTATCTTTTTTACAAATTTATCCATTAGGTTTAAATATTACCCAATTAACTTATTTGTCACTCTTTAATAAAACTAATATCAATAAAAGTTTAAGTATTGAAACTATCAGCCAACTTTTAAATGAAGAAGTAAAAAACATTGAAATTCATTATGAACCATTATTAATTCAGCATGGTTTAATTTGTAAAACAACACAAGGTCGTAAAATTACAAAGATAGGTAAAGATTATCTTATTAATAATCAAAACACAATTGTTATATAAACAATTGTGTTTTGCTCTTTTTATTGGTATTCTTATATAGTGATTATTAATGTATAATGAATTTTATCTTATACAAAAAAATAAATTAATTTAGGAGTGAAGGAACATATGAACACTTCTTCTAAAGCAAGAAAAACTAAAAACCTTGCCTTTTTTCTAAGAATTTTCAGTTTACTAATTTTTATTTCAGCGATTACCATATCAGTTATTTTCAGCACTAGTTACATTGAAAATAATAGTAAATTAAGTATTGAATTTGCTGGTGGCTATGAAACACAAGTTCAATATAATGGTAAAGGCACACAAAAAGATGTTGTTAATTTATTAAAAAATCGAGTTGATCCATTAGGAACAAGTAATGTTAACATTGAAAGTATTACTAATGGTAACGGTAAAAATTATAAATTATCTTTAAGTAAAGATGCTGGTGTTTCGGTTTCAGCATTTGTTCATAACGCTGCACGTAGTGGTTATTTTTATCTTATGGACAAAGCAGGCAATGATTTATTAGCAACAAAATATAATGATAAAGCAAAAACATGATCAGCTCGCGATAAAAGATTAAAATTAAGCGATGTTTTTAGCAAGATTATTGTTCAAAATAATCAAGCTTCACATCGTCCAGAACTTCATTTTATTGTTAAAGATAAAGAAATTTTAACCGATTTAACAGCTCAAAAAGATTCAACTTTTTATATTTATTCAGATATTGGGCAATTATTAGACTATGTTCGTAATAGTGTTGAAGGTATTAATTTGCTTGCCGGTTTTATAGATAAACTTGATCCAGTAAAAGATGCTAAAGAACGTACTGGTTTAATTTCACTATTAGATTCTAATACACCCGGACTTGGTAATGGCACTAGTGTTTTACAATTAGCAAAACAAAATAGTCCATTGTTAAGAAATTTACTTGATATTAGTAAAAATGGTGGCTTTGGTGTTGCTTGAAAATATACTGATATGATTGATAGCGCTAATATTCTTTCAGTTGATACTAATGTTGATACTAATACATATGACCCACAAGATCGTTTTGATCCATCAGCTAGTGAAACTAGTAAAAAAATATCACCTATGAATGCATGATTGCCTTATATTCATGATTTAGTACGTCTAGATGACATTTCTAATATTTTAAACCAAGATGTTATTGATTATCGTTATACACCATATTGAGTAGGAGCAATTCAACCAAGTAGTGATTCCTTAATTGCTGCTGGTGATGAAGTTACTGGTCTTAACTTAGAAAGTGCTGAACAGTTTCAAAATGTTCTATCATCAGGATTATCAGAAAATAGTTTTACTTTAATTGGTAATTCACCAGTTGCCCCTTCTTTAGGTGCTGATTCATTAAAAGTTATTATAATCGTTTTAGCATTAGCTGTTATTATTTTAGTGGTGTTAATAATTTTCTATTACCGTTTATTAGGGATTATAGTTTTAATAACGCTTGCTTCATTTTTATTATTTACTATTGTTAGTTTTACTTTCATTAGTGGAATTCTTGCTCCCGAAAGTTTATTGGCTTTAATTATTGGCTTTGCATTATTAGTTGATTCTGTTATTAATTTATTAGAACGTTTTAAAAAAGAACACGCTGAAGGTAAAACTCTAACCACTGCCTTTAAAGCAGCAAATAAAAAAACATTATCATCATCATTAGATAATAGTATTATTATTTTAATTGTTAGTTTAGTTATTTTCTGATTTGGGACAAGAGCCATTAAAGGTTTTGTTATTATGACTTCAATTGCCACTTTTGGGGTTATTGTTTTTGGCATATTATTGTTACGATTAATTTTATGAGGAATGATAAGTAAAAATTGATTAGAAGATAAACCAAAAATTCTAGGAACAAATATTTATCGAAAAAATAATGTTGTTTTAAATGCTAAAGTTAGCGAAGAAGAAATTACTAGTGATAATACTTTAAAAAACGTTACTAATAAAAAATTAAAAAATAAAGATTCTGTACCAACAGATTCAAAATTTAAAAGTTTTATTAATAAATTTAAAATAACTAATTCCAATATTTTTAGTAAATGAAGCAAATGAATACTTTCTGGGTCTGCTGTTCTTATCATCGCTTCTGGTGTTACTTATGGTGTTATTGGTGCTAATTTTGCTTCTGGTTTTGATAGTAGAACTGATTTTATTGGACTAGCTACTGTTAGTGGTTCTCCAACAAGTATTGACTATAGCGTTGTTAAAACTGCTGAAGATACTATTAATGAAATTAAACCAGAAATTAAAAAAAGTGTACAATTTGATAAATATTTTAAAAACATTAACTATACATTGTTAGCAGGTGGCATTGGAAGTCAATATCAATTTAACGTTAATATTGAAACAAATATAAATATTAATAGTCAGCAAAAAGATGAGTTTATTAATTTTTTAGGACTTATTACTTCTAATTCTAAATGAACTAGTAACTCATCAGTCAGTTGATCTAAACCTGACCAAGTTGTATCTAAATCAGGTTCTGACTTATTAATCAATATGGTTGTTGCCATTTCTTTATCATTTGTTATCATCTTGATTTATATTATTATTAGATTCCAATTAACATATGTGTTACCATTAATTTTAGCTATTATCTTCGGTTTAATTATGACACTTGCTATAATTAGTTTAGTTCATATTACTATTTCAACAACAATTGTGGGAATATTATTAGGAGTTATGATGTTAATAGTTATGAGCGTGATGGTTATCTTTGATAACATTCGTGAAATAAAACTTAATAATAATCAAACTAAAGTTTTAACAAAAGAAGAAATTATTGCTATTTCTAATGAAAGTGTGCAAAAATCATTACCAAGAACATTAATAATTAATGGAATTATATTATTATCATCAGTAGTAGTAATGCTCGTTATTCCTAGTTTCTGAATTGTGGCTCTATCAATGTTAGTAGGTTCACTAGTGAGTTTAATTACTTCTTACTTTATTGCTCCGTGAATGTGAAGTTACTTCGAACGATGAAGGGTATCTTGTTATAAAAAACGTTTGAATAAAATTAAAAAACATTTTGTTGGACCAGATGAATATGTTGTTGAAGGTATAAATGAATAGGTGAATTAAATGACAAAAGACCAATTGCAAGATATTATTGTAAATATTCCTGATTTTCCCATTAAGGGGATTCAGTTTAAAGATATTAATCCGATATTAACTAATCCAGAAGCATTTCAAAGTATAATTGATATTTTTGCCAAGTTTATTAGTGAACAAAAAGCAACTGCTATTGTTGCTCCTGAGGCAAGAGGTTTTATTTTTGGCGCTGGCGTTGCCTATAAATTAGGTATCAAATTGGTATTAGCACGAAAAAAAGGAAAATTACCTGGTAAAACTTATGAAGTAGAATATGATTTAGAATATGGTAGTACGATATTACAAATTCATCAGAACGCCCTTACTAAAAATGATAAAGTAGTAATTATTGATGACCTGATTGCTACGGCAGGAACCATTAACGCTTGTATTGAATTAACTAAAAAAACGCAAGCCCAAGTGGTAGGAATTGCTAGTTTAATTTCATTATCAGAATTTGAAAATAAACATCATTTTAATAATGTTCCACTATTAGAAATACTTAAATTTTAAGAGGAAATTAATGGATAATTTGACTTGTAAAGACTTTAATCAACTGTTAGTGGAAGCTAAAACATTTATTAAAGATGAAAAACAAATTGCAAAAATTACTGTTGCTTATGAATACGCACTTAAAAAACATGAGGGACAATTTCGCAAAAACGGTGACCCCTATGTTTATCATGTATTATCAACAGCATATAATTTAGTTCTCTGACATTTAGATATCGCTTCAATTGAAGCTGGATTTTTACATGATATTTTAGAAGATACACCAACTACATTTGAGGAATTAGTAGAGGATTTTGGACTAGAAGTTGCTGACTTAGTATTAGCAGTAACAAAAGTTAGTCATTTTGCTAAAGAAAAACGAAAAGAAATTAAAGCTAATTATTTACGTAAATTATATTTAAGTTTAGCCCATGACATTCGTGTTATTATTATTAAAATGGCAGATAGATTACATAATATTAGAACAATTAATTTTTTAAGTAAAGAAAAACAACAAATCATTGCTAAAGAAACATTAGAAGTTTATGCTTCTATTGCCCATCGTTTAGGAATGCGTCAATTACAATCAGAATTAGAAGACCGTTCATTTGCTGTTCTTAATCCTAAAGAATATACAAAGATTGATAATTTAATTAATATTGATCGTGAAAAACGTGAAAATTTAGTTAATACTATTATTCAAGAATTAAGTAAAACTTTATCACAACATAAAAAAATAATTTTTAAAATTTATGGACGTAGTAAAAACTTATATTCTATTTACCGTAAAATGTATTATTTTGGAAAAGATTTTGATGATATTCATGATATTTTAGCCATTAGAGTTATTACTAATACGCTTGATAGTTGTTATGCAATTTTAGGTTATATTCATCAAAGTTTTACTCCTGTCCCAGGAAGATTTAAAGACTATATTGCTACTCCTAAAAATAATATGTATCAATCTTTACATACTTCAGTTGTTTTTGATAATGAAATTTATGAACTACAAATTCGAACTGATGAAATGGAAGATTTTGCCGAAACAGGAGCAGCTTCTCACTGACGATATAAAGATGGTGAAACGAAAAACCCCAAAAAACGACAAGCAGAAATTGATGAAAAATTAAATATTTTCCAAGAAATTTTAAACTTAAATGCCATGAATCAGTTTGTTGATGATAATACCATTGAAGAAGATAATGCAAAATATAGTAATTTAGAAAAAGAAATTAAACAAGACATTTTTAGTGATTTAATTTATGTTTTAACACCCAATGGTAATGTTATAACATTACCATTGGGTGCTACTATTTTAGATTTTGCCTACAAAGTTCATACTGAAATTGGTGATACAACAGTCGGAGCGCGAATTAATGGTACTTATTCATCAATTAATACTGTTTTAAAATCTGGTGATATTGTTGAAATCAAAACTTCAAAAACCGCTCACCCTAATCGTGATTGATTAAGTATTGTTAAAACTAATTTTGCCCAACATAAAATCAAAAAATATTTAAATAAACAAGAAGAATTATTAAATCAAGAAATCAAGCTTAAAGATTTAGAAAATAAAGCAAAAATTAAAAAAGCAAAAGAGAAGATGGAAAACTATATTATTGACAACCATGTTCGCTGAAAAATTGCCAAACGTAGTATCATCATGTCACGAATTAGATCGTTAAAATATAAAACATATGAAGACTTTTGCTTAGATGTTGCTAATGGTGCTTACACCATTGAACAAGCAGTTACTAATATTTTATATACTGATTCATTAACTTTCCAAGAACTAAAAATTAAAAAATACTCAGAAATGAACTTAAACAGGAGCAATGATATCTTAATTGAAAATGCTCCTAACATTAAAACATCATTAGCCCACTGTTGTTTACCAATTCCTGATGAACCAATTGCTGGTTATATTACCAAAGGACAAGGTATTAAAGTACATCGTGTTATTTGTCCTAATGTTAGTTTACCCGAACGAAAAGAACGTGTCATTGAAACAATTTGAAATTTGCTAGTTACTAGCAATAGAACTTATAATTCAAGTATTCTAATTCAATACTTAGATCGTCCAGCACTAATGACTGATATTTTAAATATTTTAGGTTATTTAAAAGCCCAAATTCAAAGTATTGAAGCTAATAATAAATCAATAATTAATCGGACAGGAACATTAAAAATTTTAATTAAAGTTTCTAATATTGAACGATTACAACAAATCATTTCATCAATTAAAAAAATTCCTGATATTATTACAATAAATAGAATAATTATGTAATATTTTAGTATAATATTTTTACGCGTTTAAAAAATGTATTAACAAAACTTTCAGAGACAGTATGGTTGGTGAAAATACTGGTTTATTAATACTAAAGACAATTAAACTGCTTGTTGATTATCATTAACAAACAACTAAAGATTTAAGATAATTGAGAGTATTTTTTGTTTCTACAAAGAGTAAATTAGGATGGCACCGCGTTCACAAAACGTTCCTATAATTTTAGGAATTTTTTATTTTTAAAATTAACTTAACTAAGTTATAAAGGAGAGGAAAACAATGACAATCCAAAAACCACGTGGTACACGTGATCTTTATGAACAAGACATAATTGTATATCGCAACATTATTAATATTTTACAAACTTGTGCTGCTAAGTATAATTATCAAGAATTCATTATCCCCACTTTTGAAGATGCTCATTTATTTTTACGAGCAGTCGGTGATACAACCGATATTATCCAAAAAGAAATTTATCAATTTAATGATAAAGGTGATCGAACTTTAGCACTACGTCCAGAAGGAACTGCTGGTTTGGCACGTGCGGTAATTGAAAATAAATTATACAAACCCAAACAAACTTTAAAATATTTTTATTATGGTTCTATGTTTCGTTACGAACGACCACAAAAAGGGCGACAACGTGAATTCAACCAATTTGGAATTGAAACTGTAGGCACTAATCACCCCTTAAGTGATGTTGAAGTAATGATGATGGCTATTAATATGATGAAAGATTTAGAAATTTCTAATTTAAGTTTAAACATTAATTATTTTGGTTCTGATGAAACTAAAAATAAATATCAAACTATTTTAAAAGAACACTTACTAAGTAGAAAATCCCAATTTTGTGAAAACTGTCAAATGCGAACTTTCACAAATCCAATTCGTGTTCTTGATTGCAAAATTTGTCATAAACTATCATTGGATATTCCTAAAATTACTGAAATTTTATCACCAATTGAACAAGTAAATTTTGCTTTAATTACTGAAGCTTTAACAAATCATAATATTAGTTTTAAAGTTGATGAATATTTAGTTCGTGGATTAGATTATTATACTGGTATTATTTTTGAAGTTACAAGCTCTGACCCGCGAATTGGTGAGACTCAAAATACATTAATTGGTGGTGGTCGTTATGATAATCTATTACAACAACTAGGTTCACCATTAGCAATTCCAGCTATTGGATTTGCCATTGGTATTGAACGATTGATGTTATTGTTATCTAATAATAAACAAGTAAATCACAAGCCAATTATGCAATTACAAGTTATTGCTTTAAGTGATAACGCTTTAAATATGATGTCATGATTGTTACAACAACTACGTAATAAAAACTATCAAGTTGATGGTGAATACCATTGTTTTCAAGATAAACATAAATCACAAATTATTAATCGGACAAAAGCATATAACTTATTATTTTTAAAAGATGAAACCACTTCCACAATCTATTCATATGATAAAAAAGTTATGATTCCTATTCAATTCAAAGGTAATAATGATTTATTACAACAAATACTAAACCAATTAAAGGAGCAATAAAATCATGGATAAAACTTTTAGAACCCACACTTGCGGTAATTTATCAATTAAAGACATTAATAAAATAGTTACTATTAGTGGTTGAGCACAATCAATTCGGATTAATAAATTTGGAATTTTTATTGATTTACGTGATATGTATGGTTTAACACAAGTCATCGTTAAAAACGATAATTTTTGCTATGAAATTACTAAAACTTTAAAAACAGAATCAGTAGTAAAAATTATTGGAACAGTAGTAAGTAGAAATAATAAAAATGCTATTTCACCTAATGACATGATTGAAGTAGTAGCAACTGAAGTTGTTAACTTAAGTATGGCTAAAGATTTACCATTCGATATTAAAAATAATGATATTATGGCACGTGAAGAATTACGTTTACAATATCGTTATTTAGATTTACGACGTCCACTAATGAATGCCAAGATAAAATTTAAACATCAAATTATTAATTGTTTACGTACTTTTTTAAACAATAATGATTTCTTAGAAATTGATACACCATGTTTAACTAAATCAACACCCGAAGGTGCTCGTGACTTTTTAGTACCAGCACGAATTCAAAAACAACATTTTTATGCTTTGCCTCAATCACCACAAATTTATAAACAGCTATTAATGATTGCTGGATTTGATAAATACTTCCAAGTTGCTAAATGTTTTCGTGATGAAGATTTTCGGGCTGACCGGCAACCTGAATTTCAACAGTTAGATATTGAAATGGCATTTATTACCAGTAAAGAAGTAATGTTAACAATAGAAAAAATGATAGCTAATCTTTTTAAAACTTTAAAATTAGGAGACATTCCTAATAGTTTTAATAAAGTTAGTTATGAACAAGTTATGGATAAATACGGAAGTGATAAGCCAGATTTACGTTGTACGTGTCAACTATTAAATTTGAACTTAACCAATAGTATTAACCAAAAAAATTTTAAAGGGTTTTTAGTAAAAGATAAAATTAATGAAGTAACAATTAAAAAATTAACGGAAATCAGCACTCAACATGGTGGTAAAACATTAATAATTTATGATTTAACAAAACAAAAAGTATTTCATAATAATAGTAATATTATTTTTAATAATGAAGATTTAGCAGCATTAAGTAAGATTAAAAGCAATGATTTTAATACATTAATTTTCGTTTATGAACCAACGAGTATTGCCAATAAAATTATGGGTGCTATTAGAACACATTATATTAATGATGAATTAAAACAAAAACATCATCAAGACTTTTTAACTAATATTAATAATTATGAGTTTGTCTGAGTTGTTAATTGACCAATGTTTGAAGAAGAAAATGGGCAATGACAAGCATGTCATCATCCGTTTACTAATCCACAAAATTCCAATGATTTAAAGAATATTAAAAACAATGACTTATCACAATTAAAAGCTGATGCTTATGATTTAGTATTAAATGGTTTT
Source organism: Spiroplasma sp. AdecLV25b (assembly GCF_030913225.1). GTDB lineage: Bacteria > Bacillota_I > Bacilli_A > Mycoplasmatales > VBWQ01 > Spiroplasma_E. The sequence goes on along the minus strand of NZ_JAQYTS010000031.1, from coordinate 3,184 downwards.
GAGATTGCTGGTGGCAGTATCAGAATTCATGATTATGAATTGCAAAAACAAATATTTGTGTTATTAAAATTAACCAAAGAACAAATTGATAGTAAGTTTGGTTTTTTCTTATCAGCTTTTAATTATGGAACACCACCACATGGCGGAATTGCCTTTGGCATTGATCGATTGGTAATGATTTTAACTAATAGTCAATCAATTCGTGATACAATTGCCTTTCCTAAGAATAATCGCGGTATTTGTTTATTAATGAATAGTCCTAGTGTGATTGATAGTGAACAGTTAGTTGAGTTAGGATTAAGTTTGCAAAAATAATAATTTTAATAGTTAAGTATGAGAATGTCAAATAAATAAGAAAAAACAATATCATTTTAATATGTAAAAAGCTATTTAGACTTACTCTGCTAAATAGCTTTATTAATTCTGTTACGTTTTTTGTAATCGGCAAATATTTGCTGGTATAATGGGTCAATTAAAACGGTATTTAAAACCAATTGTTCATAGATTTCATAATGATTATTTCTTTGAACATAATAGGTTTCATAAGCAAATAAATGCATAATCATATTGCCAATAGTTGGATTAGTTTCTTCAGCATTTTTTCATAATACATCTTTTAATTCAACACCATATTTTTTTAAAAGCATATTCATTGAATATTTAATACGATGAGGTTTGTTAAATATTAATTTTTCAATCTTATTACTAATATTAAGGGCATCAGAGAAAATGTCATCTAAACTGTGAATAAAATTACGAAGATGAATTGGTTCGATATCATCAAAGAATGATTCGTTATCATTTAAAATTTTCTTAATTAATAACATTTTCACATGACTATCATTATGTTCAATATAAATTGGAGTTTTAATAACGTCAGTAAATGTTCTGACAATGGGAAGTAATTCTTGTTTAAATTTATAGCCAAGATGATAATGAACTACAAAGAATAAAAGTAAGAAGTTTTCTGAAATGGTATTTAAATTAACAAAGCTTAATGACGATTGATGTTTAATGAAACTTTTAATAAAAGTTTCATTAAATTGAGTAATTGTATTAATAACTTCTTGAGAAGAAGTTATTAAACAAATATTATTAAAATCAGCAAGTGTAGTTTTTTCGTTATAAATAATATTACCGTTATTAAATTCTCGTAATGCTTTTTTGTAGTAAGGAGTAGTAAAAGCTTCTGCTAATTCTTTTTGTAAATTACTTATTTTATTTTCATCTTGATGTATTACAGAATCTTGATAATTTAAAAATAAAATAATTCAATTGAGACACATCTTTTTTTGTTCAACAGTTAAATTTTTGTCAACGAAACATCGGAATAGAGCACCACCGGTTTCAATAATGCACTCATCAGCAGTTTTGTTAATTAACATTATTTTGGCACCTATCTTTCTAAATATCTAATTTTGGCTTTTTCATTGCATAGTCAATAGTATTTAATCTTATAAAATAAAAATTTAAAGTGTACTAAGGTTAAACAAATAAAATATATTTATTATTCTTACTATAATTATAAATGACTTTTTGCATTTATAGTATAAAATTGCTTTTTAAGTGATTTTTTTAAGAAGTAAAATTAAAAATTCATTATGTTAGTTGTTAAGAAATATTTTTTTTACAACAGATTAAATGATTTTTATTTTTTAAAGTAATTATAATGTTCATCTAGTAGATTAGATTATAGTTAATAACTATTTTATTTTGCTTACACTTTCTTTTGAATGATATAAGCAGCCAATTTTAAAGAAATAGTTGTGAGTAATAGTAACTTTTATAAACTTGTTTAATTATTTTTCTTAGTTTTTAAATACTAACTCTTAAGGTTAAAAGCTAGTTCAATATTTTGCTTAATTTTGGTTGAAAAGTAGCGATGTACTAGTTTTTTCATCACTTTTATATATAGAGTAAATTTAAGTTATTAATTAAATTTTTACTCTCAATTATTAATATAGTAAACATTTTATCTTGTATAACTATTTTTGTTATAAAATATAAATATTTTGCGAACAAGATATGATAAAAATAAATCTTGTTACATTTATTCTAACACATAATATTTGAAAGTATGGTTTTTCGAAGTTATTATTAGATTAATATAAAGATATATGATATTTAGATTTTAATAATATTATTTTGCTTAATTTTAAAATAATTAGGTAATAAAAAATATATAAATGCTATATAATAAGAGGAATAGTTTACAACTAATAAGTTTTTAAATCCTGAGTTGTAAAAAAAACTTAAATAATGAATTATGTAATGTTTTACTTATTAAAATTATTATATGTAAAAATGTAATTAGATTTGTTTTATAATTTTTCATTTTTAGTAATTATTAATATTAGGTAGAATGTCATCAACACAAGTTATTTAATTATTTTCATACAAATGATAAAAAGAGTTTTGAGATTTAGAAAATATTGGAGGTAATTCATGAAAAAGAAAAAAGTTCTAATAATATCAGGAAGCGTAATTATTACCATAATATCTATTATATTAATAGTATTTTTTAGCATTTATAATTATAATAATGAGATTTATAATCGAGATTATTATGTTAGTATGTTAAATGATAATTATTGAAGAATTACACATGATAAACAATATTATAATTTTGTTAAAAATTATGAAGAAAAAATTACAGAACCTGCTAGTGAACAATCTAAACAAGATTTTGATAATTTGTACTTGAAAAATGATCCCGTTAAAGGGTGAGAAAATTATTCATCTTTGGAACATGATTTAACAACCAATCGCTTAAGTTCATATGTTACTATTAATGTAAATTGAACTAAATTATTAAACCAAACGGGATTAAGTGATGAAAAAATTAATGAATTTAAACAAAAAATGTTACATATTTATAATATTATTGCTAATCTTTATGGAAAAGATAACATACTTAAACTATTACAAGAAGTAATAATGGAAGAACAAACGGGAAGAACTATTGCCTTTGTGTGACCTAAAAGAAGAAAAGTAAATAATACTGAAGTTAATATGCAAAATATGTATGTAGGTCCTAAATTTGGGTTAAGTCTAAGATTGTGTGTAAATTTAAAAAAGTAATAAAAAATGAGCCATATACCCTCCTTATCAAATATAATTAGTTTGAAAATAAAAACTAGATAGGATGAGAAATATATGACTCCATTAAATTTTACAATAGATT
>NZ_JAQYTS010000018.1 GCF_030913225.1 Spiroplasma sp. AdecLV25b | reverse complement strand
TATTAAGTTATGTAATAATTAATTACTTTAATAAAGTACAGATTTATCAAAATAATTAATTATAATTGTTTAACAATTAAAAATGAGAGTATTATCTCTCATTTATATTTTATTAAATCTAACCATTAACTTGATACGCCCTTTAATTGCTCTTTATTTAAAATCATTTTTTATAAGTAATTTTTAATTTAAGTTATACAATAAATCTATTACAGTAATATAAACAAAATAATATATTGATTAATAAATTTGCTATAATTTTATTATAATTTATTTTGAAAAATGTTAGGAGTAAAAATATGAAGATTGGTATAATAACAGATTCATCAACTGGATTTTCACTTGAAGAAATGAAAAAATATCCTGAACTAACAGTTGTTCCGTTAATTATCAGTGACCCTAAAGGTATAGTTTATGAAGATGATAATCAAGAAATTGACAGTGACTCTATATTTCAAAAAATGATTAAAGAACACGCTCATTTAAAAACTAGTCAAACTAACCGTGCTGTCCTTGCTCAATATTGAGAACAAGCGCTAACTAAATACGATAAAATTTTATTTTTACCAATTGCTGATAATGCTTCAGGTCAATATAAAAGTGCTATGGTGTTACAAACAGAAGATAATTTTAAAGATAAAGTTCATGTTTTAGAAACTGGTGCTGCTATGATGCCACTAAAATATATGTCACTAATCGCCTTAAAATTAGCCAAAGAACAAAAAAGCATTGATGACATTTTAAGTGCATTAACTGAATTTCGTAAAAATTATGAATGTTTCATTGCCCCTAATGACTTAAAATTTTTATCTCGCGGTGGTAGATTACCAAAAACAAAAGCGCTGATGGGAAATATTCTAAAATTTAAACCTATTTTGAAATGCAAAGAACAAATCATCATGGCTAAAACCGTTAGAACCTTAAGTGGCGCCATGGATAAAATACTAGAAACTATTGTTAATATCAAAAATGCAACCAAAGAAACTATTTATATTATTGATGGTTGATGTGATAAAAAAGTTCTTGAAATTGCTATTAGTAAAGTGCAACAATTAGGATTTACTAAATATAAGATTGAACCACTATGTAATATTTTAAAAACTCATACTGGTAATAATACAATTGGTTTCACCTTACTTCCTAATCAATGAATAACAGAAGTATAAACCACATATATTAAAAACAGAAAGTTAAACTTTCTGTTTTTAAATACCCCACTATCCCTTTTTAACAGGTGGCACATATAAAGTTGTTGATAAATCATAAAATTTACCTTTAATAATATAAACAATAGTTTCGCAAATATTAACTAAATGGTCACCTAGCCGTTCAATATACTTTAGTTGTTGCATAGCTGATGTATATTGCGAAAACTGTTCTTCATTTTTATTTTTTTTAAACATACTAACAATATTGTTTATTGATTCACGAAAATGAACATCAATATATGCATCAAACTCAGCTGCTTCATATGCTTTTTTAATATCATTCGTATCAATCGCTTGCGCAATTAAATCCATCATCGTAAAGGTTTTTTTCATCAATCCCGCTAATTGTGAAGTTAACTTTGTTTCAGGTCGATATTTAACATTAAAAACCGATATATTTTTCGCATAGTTAGAGATACGTTCTAAATCGCGAATGATATTCATATATCCAATAATAGTTCTTAAATCACGAGCAAAAGGATTTTGTTGAGCAATATTTCACACAGCAGTAATCGTTAAACTTTCAGCAATATTTCTAATTTCTTTGTCAGTTTGAATGATTTTTTTAGAAAAATCATAATCACTATTTTCCATAGCCACAAGGGCATCTTCATGCTCTTTTTTAACTTCTGTTAATAAACTTAATAAATTTTGTTTTAAATTTTCAATATCTAAATCAAATCGTCGATTAATAATATTCATTATTTTCCCCCTTTGCAATACACAATTTAATTATAGTTTGTTTTAACCAAATCTACCAGTAATATAATCCTCAGTTCTTTTATCTTTAGGACGTGAAAAGATTTTTTTTGTATCATTATATTCTATTACTTCACCGTTTAAAAAGAAAGCAGTCTTGTCAGAAATCCGTGCTGCTTGCTGCATGGAATGGGTAACAATAATAATAGTAAAATCATTTTTTAAATCATTCATTAAATCTTCAATTTTAGCAGCGGCAATGGGATCTAGCGCCGAGGTTGGTTCATCCATTAGTAACACCTCAGGTTTTAGAGCAATAGCACGAGCAATACATAAACGCTGTTGTTGACCACCTGATAATGATAACGCTGAGTCATATAAATTCTTGGCTACTTCATCTCATAAGGCTGCTTTTTTTAATGAGTCCTCAACAATTTGATTTAAGATTTTCTTATTTCTAATACCTTGGTTTCTAGGACCATACGCAATATTATCATAAATTGACATTGGAAAAGGATTTGGTTTTTGAAAAACCATTCCGACTTTAGTGCGTAATAAAATAATATTTTTTTTATTTTCATAAATGTTTTGGTTATTAAAGATAACTTCACCATTAATTTTAATACCATCAATTAAATCATTCATCCGATTTAATGTTCGTAGTAATGTTGATTTTCCACAACCACTTGGTCCAATAAAGGCTGTAACTTGGTGACGAATGATATTTAAATTAATGTTAAATAACGCTTGTTTTTGACCATTATTATAGAAGAAATTTAAATTGTTGATATTAAAAACATAACTTTCTGGCAATAGTTCTTTTTCTTTTTTGATTGAAGATTTAGTTTTTATGATGGCACTATTAGTAACTATTGGTGGTTGTTCAATAACTACTGGCATTAGGTTTTGTTGTTTAAAGATGTTTTTAATTTTTTTAAATCAGTTTTTAATTTTAACAATTACTTTTTCATTTCACTTTTGAGTTGTTTTTTGGTCTGACGTTTGTTGTGGTGTTTGTTCTTCATTGCTGTTATTTTTTCCTTGATTAGTTCCATCGAACATTTTGTTTTCACCCCCACTCCTGTTGTTAAACTTTTTTCAAAATGTTTTGCTAAGAAATTTAAAATAAATATTAAGGCCACCGTTATTAACGCAGTTTGGTACATCATTCCTAGTTTATTAGGGTCATTTGATTCTTTATTAATTAGTAAAATATGAGTCGTTAAAGTTTGACCCGAACTTAGAAATCCTTTGTTAGGAAATCCAACTGTACTTCCTAATGTTAAATATACTGGTGCTGATTCTCCAACAATTCTTCCCATTGATAAAATCATACTCGTAACAATCCCACCAATCGCATTCGGAATTACTACTTTTCTAATGGTTTCAAACTTACTAGCACCTAATGCTAATGAAGCTTCACGATATTCCACAGGTACTGATTTTAGCGTATCTTCTACTGCTCTAATAATAAGTGGTAATACAACAATTGTCAACGTTAAACCTGCCGTAATGGCACTAAAACTCATTCCTAAAAAAACAATAAATAAACTAAAACCAAACATTCCAAAAATAATGGATGGCGTTGATGCTAAAGTGTTTAAAACAAATCGTAAAATCCCTCCAAATTTATTATCTTTAGCATATTCATGTAAGTAAATGGCACCAATAATGCCCAATGGCATGGCAATGGTAATTGCTGTTAAGACTAATAAGCACGTCATAGCGACAATTGATAAATATCCCTCATCACCCGTTGTTTGGAATAATGCCAGAAAATTAAAATTGAAAGCACCACTACCAGCAGTACCACTAATATTAAATATCCCATTAATAATAATATCACCAATAATTCAAACAATTAAACCCATAGTAATAAAACAAGAAATACTCATGAAAAAAAGTCGAACATAATCTTTAAACTGTTTTCACTGACGATTTTTAATACTCTTTTCATGAATGCTATTAGTCATTTGTTGATTAGATAACTTTAAAGTTTTTAAATAATAGTTACGTGGTTTATGATGACCTTTTAATTTCTTTTCTGTACGTTTATAAATTAATAATACTACTACATTAATAACTGAAACGATAATAAATAAAAATAAACCAATGCCATATAATGCTGATATTTGTTGAGAACTAACAGCTTCACCAATTTCTAGTCCGATTACCCCTGCTAATGTGGAGACGGAACTGAAAATAAATCCTAAAGGACCATCTTTAAAATTAGGAACTAAAGTACTATTACCAGCAATCATAACAACAGCCATCGTTTCACCAATTACGCGCCCAAAACCAAAGATAACTGCTCCAATAATTTTCGGAAGTGCTGCTTTAAAAACAACTTTAAAACTAGTATGAGTATGACTAATACCTAAAGCTAATGATGCGTAACGATACGACTTAGGAACACTATTAATCGCATTCACAGATAAAGAAATAATAGTTGGTAGTGCCATCATTGATAAGATAAAACTAGCAGTCATCATATTTTCTTTAGTGGGAGCACCCATTTTGACAAAAATGGGACCAATGGTCATTAATCCAAACGCACCAAAGACAACAGAAGGAATACCTGATAATAACTCAACTAATGTTAAAGTTACCTTTTTTAGTCGTCGTGGTAAAAACTCACAAATAAATAATGATGTTAATAAACTTAATGGTACAGCAATTAACATCGAAATTAATGCTACTCAAAATGTTGCGACCACAAAGGCAATTACACCAAAACTATTGCCGCTAGGTAACCATTTGCTGCTGCCCAACATTTTTAATCAAGTTAAAAAACTCATATCGCTAAATGTTTGACCAACAACAAAACCAATTAATAAAGCCAGAGCAATTAAAGCTAATGATGATAAACCTAAAATCGTAATTTTAACAATTAAATCTTGAATATGTTTTTTTTGTTCACTAATGACAACATTTTTTACTTCATAATTTTTATTAAAACGATTGAATGTTATTTTGTGTCAAAAGTTTTGAAAAGACTTGGGTTTCATTGACTATACCTCTGGAAACTTCTTTAATCATGTATCTAATTTATTATTCACACCACTAGGATCATCTAATGGTACTGCTGCTTGGGCATAGTTAGCTTCACTAAAAGCAGCATCAACAATATGATGATTGGGATCAGATGGGTAAAACAAGAACTTTAAAAATTTAACTAATGTATTGATTTGTTTATATTTTTCATTAATTACTCCAGTAAAGGGTCGTGCTAATCCATATCTTTTGTGACTAATATTATCTAGTGTTGGAATAGTATGTTCTCAATTACCCATATAAACATTAGCAAACGAAGGATTACTATCTAACTGTTTTTTGTCAGAATAAGAACTATAACCAATACCACCAGGTGCCATACTAAACATTTGGGTACTTGAATTGACAGTTGTGGCTTGCGGATAATATGCTGTTTTATCACCTAATACTTTTTCATTAAAAACATCACGGGTTCCCGAACCATTTTCGCGCGTATAAGTTGTAACTTTTAAAGTTGAAGTTGGCTTAACCCATCCTTCATTTGGATGAGCAGGGTCTTGGGGAAATAAATCTTTTCAATAAACATTACCATTTGTTAAATACATTTTTTTAACAATTTCTTGGTTAAAGTTCAATGGATTATCATTCCCCAGTTCAGATGGTGGTAAATTATAAACTAAAATCATCCCATCAAGTGACAATACAAAACTAATCTGGTTTGGATTACTAGTAGTATATTCTTTTGATAATCATCCAATACCAAACATGCCTTTATCAACGGGAATAATAGCTGCATCAGAACCCAAACTATTATATGTAAAATCAGCATCTTTATGATTTTCTGGATAACCATCCATTAAAGTGTGCATTAATGGTGAAACAGAAGTTGAACCACCCATAATAAAATAAGGTTTATTATTAACAAATGTGACAATAAAAATAATAAGCATTGTCATAATTCATAATGAACCTAAGATTCGTTTTTGTCACATATATACATTCACCTAAGCTTTGAACTTTAATTATTATATAAACGTATTATAACAAGATAATTAACAAAAATTAAAAAAATATTACAATTTTAAACTCATTAATCAATAAAAAATATGCTTTTATATAAAATAAATTGTAGCAGAAATATCAATGATAAAATAAACTATGCTTTCAATTCTTGGTGATAATTAAAAAATGTTAGGAACTAATTCCTAACATTTTTATCCTCACATAATTCTAAAGACTAAAAGCAATTATTATTTACTATTACCTAAAGCATTATTTCTCTTTAAAGTTTTTAAAGTACGAGCACTAATCATTAAAGTTTTTCCACCAATTTTTACTGGTTGTAAGTTTGGGTTTCATTTTCTTTTAGAAGAGTTCATTGCGTGTGAACGCGTATTTCCAGAAAGTGGACCAATGCCACTTAATGCACATTTTCTTGACATAGTTTTTTCTCCTTATTAATGTTTTAACTAATAAATAATATCATATTTATTTATAATTTAGTAAAAAAAATAAATAAATTTCTTTTTAAAATTCCTGTATCTTAAAACATGTCTTTTCGTTTTTTATTTTTGATTAGACAACATTTCTAATAAGTCCAACATTTTCATGTACTTCATCATTAAATTGATTTACTGCTTCTATATCAAAATCAGAACCATGACCACTATCAATATCATTATCAATAATGATGATTATTTGGTTTGCAAATCTATTATTATTTTGATTATTTACTTCATTAGGACAAAATTTATCAATTAATAAGTTGCATAAATTTAAACAACTGCCTACTAAACTTCCGAAAAATCATCCTCCTATGGCAGAAAAAAATGTTTTGTCTAAGTTTGTGTTACCTATAATTTGATTAGGAATATTATCTGCTAATAAATATCCAGACATTCCTCCTACTGCTGCACCAATTACTCCACTATACACTAGTAATTTTATATTAAAGTTATTTGATTCATTTTGATTACTGTTTGGCATATATAATCATCTCTTTCTTTTAAATCTTAAAAACTAAAATCCAATGCTTAAAAAACAAACAATGGGTTAAAAACTATATTTAGTTCACTATTAATTATAGTTAGTAATTTTTAATTATCTAAAATCATGATTATTTACACTTAATTTAGAAATTAATATTAAAGTATGGCATTGTTATGCCTATTGATAATCTACTAATCCTTACTACTGTACAAAAGCATAAGCAGCAAAATAACCAATAAATAAAACATCAAGCATATAAGTAATGATGTGAACATCCTTATATTTCTTATTAACTAATGCTGTTAAAGTATAGGCCAAATAACCAATCGCAATCCCATTAGTAATTGAATAAGTGATAATCATCGTAATAATTGTGAAAAAAGCAGCAATACTAATTTCAGGAATTACTCATTCAATATCTTTTAATTGTTTTATCATTAAACTACCAACAAAAATTAAACAAGAACCAGATATACAAGGTGTAATCAATTTAAATAATGGATATAAAACAATAGCCACTAAAAACATGATTGCTATTATTAATGATGAAAAACCAGTTCTTGCTCCTTGTGCAACACCAGTTGATGACTCTACATAAGTAGTAATTGGCGAACAACCAATTAAACTACCAGTAAGTGTACCAAAAGAATCAGCCATTAAAGCATTTTTCTTTAATTGATAATTAATACCAGTTTGGTCACTAATTTGATGAGAAATTGAATATAAAGTACCGGTAGTATCAAAAAAAGATACGAATAAAAACACAAATATAGCAATATACATGGTTGGTGAAGTTCAAATTTTAGGATTACTAATAGCATGATAAGTATTACTAAAATTAATTTTTCATGAACTAAAATCACTATAACTTCAATTTGTTCAATGGGCAAAGTTTGCTTTAATAAACTCACTTTTCCCAACATTACCAATGATTAAAGATATTACTAACCCACATAGGATGGCAATCGCAATCGCACCAGGTATTTTTTTAAAATACAAAATAAAAATTAAACTTAAAATAGCAACTCCTATTAATATTAATGGCCAAGTGTTTTTTAACTGTGACAGTGAAGCAATTGGCAAACCACTATCACTAGCACTTACTAAACCAATATCCTTAAAACCAATGTAAGCAATAAAAAAACCAATTCCAGTACCAATTGCTAGTTTCATTGATTGTGGTATTGATTGCATAATTAATATTCTAATTTTAGTAGCTGATACTAAACAAAATAAAAGTGCAGAAATCATTACGGCAATTAAAGCACCTTCATAGCCAATGCCGTTTTTGGCAACATTAAAGGTAAACACGGCATTTAAACCCATGCTTGGTGCTAATCCAACAGGCAAATTAGCAGATAGTCCCATAATGACTGTTCCAACAAAGGGAGCAATTGCCGTGGCAATAAAGATACCACCAAAGTTCATGTTTCCATTAGCTGGATTAATACTTGGCGATTGTGAAAGAATACTTGGTTGTACTGATAAAATATAGACCATCGCTAAAAAGGTTGTTAAACCACCAATAATTTCTTTTTTAAAAGTAGCATTAACACTATCAAATTTAAAAAATTTACTAATTTGTTTTTTATAAAACATTTTGTCCTCCTAATCTTTATAAAAAATAAAAATCAACATTTCCTCAGAAGTAATGTTGATTTTTATTTATGAAAAAAATTCATAAATAAACCCATAGTGTTTAAATTTTTGGTTAAACGTAGATACAATAGTCCATATTACTAGCTTATAAGGGTAAAAGATTGTTTAGATTTTATAGTTATTTTATACTATATAATTATTTTAAAGTCAATAAGTGGGATTGAAAAGTAATTATTTTTTATCAGTTACATCAGTATTGCTAACATAAGTCTTTCCAACAGTAAATCCATTGTCAATTAATTTTTGTAAATCTGTTTTATACTTATCATCAACATTTGTTTTTAAAGTAATTTTAATTGTTACTGGTTTATTACCTTCAGTACTTATTTGTGTTTTATCATCATTACTAATTTCTTCACCATCGTATCATACCGCAAAATCAGCAATGGCAGCAGCACTATCATCATTGCTTAATTGATAAGTATTTTTTAAATAACTATGAAGATTATCAAAAATTGTTTTTCCTGTAGCTGCATTTTGAATAACAAAATCGTTTTTAATAATTCCAAAATAAACATTAATATTTAGTGGTGGCATGTTAGTTACACCAGAAATAGCAGCAGCAAGTGGATCATGACCTAAAAAGTTTTTTGAACCAGGTAATCAACTAACATTAACTGATGCACTATTAGTTTTATCAGGCAGTGTAACAATTAAATAATTATTTACTTCTTCACTACTAAATGATTTTAATTGATCTTGATTTTGGTCAATAATTGCTTGTTTGATTGTTACTAAATTAGTGCTTGCAGGTTTTTTCAAATCAATAGTTTTAATTGCCTTATCAATACTTAGACGATTATCAACATTAATATTAAAATTAAAAGTTACTTTATTAGTAAAAACTTTATGTAAAGTATTATCTGTGGGATTAACATTAGCATCAATAGTTAATTGATTTTTATCAAAAGTTATTACACCGTCTACAAATTGAACTCCTGCAACTAAGTCAGTAAATTCTTGTAATAAAGGATTAGCATCACCAATAAATTCAGTTAAAAATGCTTTAATTGCTATTGCAGAACCTTCTTCTTTAATTTTACCTATTAGTTCTTGTGGTAAATAAACATCACCAATATCGGTATTAGTAAAAATTTGAGCAATATCAAGATTTTTATTTAAAATTACTGGAATGTCTGTTCCTTGATATTGTGACCCTTTTGCTGTAATTGTAGCTGATGTTGCAGGATTATTATCTTGATTAGGCAATGTAACTGTAACATCTTGTAAAGTTAAATTTAAACCATTTAAAGCATTAACTCCATCTAAAACATCCTGTTCCTTAATTTTTGTAGGTACAGGAAATAATCCTTCTAGATTTCTATTAGCATAGACATTTTTTACTGTAATTAATTTTGTTAAATCTTTTGATTCAATACTATTAAAAGTAACATGTAATGTTCCTTTTTTAAAATGAGTATCATATTGGTCAACATTAATAGTAGCTGTTTTATTAGTAATATCTGTTACTTTTAATGTATCATCTTTAATATTAGAATTCTGGTTTTGAAAAGCAGTTAAGATATCACGAGCATCATTTTTAACATCACCTAAGTTAGTAACTTTAACTTCATGGTATAAAAATGGTAATTTACTTTGATCTGCAGGGTTTGTTGGATCTACTTGTGGTTTATTAGAACATGCAACCACATTTGTTGTTGTTATGCTTCCTAAAGTTAGTACACCTAAAAGGCTTAATAATTTTCTCATAATTGTTTTCTCCCTTATATTTAAAATCTATTTTGAAATTTGGAATTTTAGTGTAATATGACCACTATAATATTCCGAATCTTTAACACCACTAAGTTCAGCGCTGTCTTTTGTTGGATTAGTAATGTTTAAATTATTAACAATTTCTGCTAATAAGTCAAGTTGAGTAACGAAATTCTTAATAATAACGTACATTAATATTGTATATGGCCGATTATCAGGAATAATTCCTAAGTCTGGAACTTTGATTACTGACTTAAGGTCAGTTGGGTTTTTTGGTGATTTTTTTAGTTTAACAGTAAAATTAACGGTAATTGAACCATAAAAGTAAGGTTCTTGCTTAGCACTAGTAGGACTAGTTAAAGTTGCTGTACCAGTAACTGGTCTATCATAATTAGGCTTGCCATCAGTTTTAATGGCAATATGATTTAAATATTCATCAGCAATTTCATTAATTTTACTTACTAAGTTCATATTTTTAAAAACACAAGCAATTAAGATAGTTTTATCATTAGTATCATCAATTTGATTTAAGTTAGTGACACTTATATTATCAGCAATATGATGAGAACTAGTAATGGTAATGATAAATTTAGCGTCACCTGGTAGAGTAATGTTTGATTTAATTTCAAACGTATATTGCGCATTACGTTTTAAATCAGAAGCATTTAAATCAGCAATTACCTTTCCATCTTTAGTTCCTGTTCAAGTAGTGGCTGTTTTATCTTTTCAGGGACTATCTTGTAATTTATTTTTAATTGCTGAAAATAAACTAGCAACAGTATCATAATCTTTAATGTTCATAGTAGCAAAGTCAACACCTTGAAATCCAGTAACTTCAATTGGAATTTGAGGTGGTGGAATTGGAATGTTATTTCAATTTGGTTCATTACTACATGCTGTAACATTTAACATAACAGGAGTGCTAGCAATAAATATTGCTAGTACTTTTATTAATTTTTTCATTAATTATATCCTCCTTTAAATCGCAGTAATAACGTCTAAACTATTAACTTTAGTCATAATTTTTCAACTCATTAAATAAGCTAAAGAATATAATAAATAACTAATAACAATAGAAATAAGTGGTAATCACCATTTCATAATTAAAGGAATAACAATAGCATGATGCAATAAGAAACTGGTACCAAATAATAATAAACCTCATCCGAAAAGAAAACCAATAATGGTTGTTAAAACAACAATTGGAAAGTAAATTCCTAATACTAATTTAGTAATAGATTTATTACTATATCCTAAAACTTTCATTGTGGAAATAACTTTTAAATTCTCAGCAATAATGACATTACTTGTTAAAATAATTATTAATAAAGCAAGCAAACAAGCAATAATAATTGCAACAAATAAGATAGTATTAATAATTTGATAAATATGTTGTAAGATTCCTTGTGCTGTTGTGATGGGTAATAAATTATTAACACTACTAATTTTATAAGCATTATATTGGTTACCACTAATATCACTGCCACCAACTAAACCATTAACTGAGTAATCACCATAAACTTGACTAGTACTAATACCATTAGTTAAATCATCAATGACATTAGATTGTGATAATTTATAATTAAAAACAGGATATTCGTTATTAAAGATTTGTTGTCATATGTTAATAATGGGATCATTAACTGATTTACTTATGAAATCATTATATTTTGCTTGATAATCAACTAGATTATTAGTTGCAAAACCACTACTATTTAAAACTTGGACTTGAGATTTGACGGTTTGTGAAGCATTAACATCGTATGGTTTAGTTCATTCTTTTAAGAATATTTGAAATAAAGTAGGTTTAATTTCGTTATAACCTGCTACTTTTTCTGCTTGTGTTTCTTTAACTCAAGCTTTATTATCACCATACTGATTAGTAATTCCTTTCACAACATAAGTGCTATTAGCAAGTACTTTTTCACTATTAATGATTAAAGAACCTGATGAAGCATCTTTTTCTACTGAAGTAGCTGTTACTGGAGTTGGATTAGTTGGATTAATATTTGATTTTAAAACAAAATCTTGATTATTATTAACAATATCTTTATTAATTCAATTGACATTATCGTTAAGATGACTCCCTGATAAAGTGCTATATAAGTATTTACTATTAGTGTAACTATCATTACCTAGCGGGTCACTTGCACTTAATTCTCTCGTATCCCAGCTATTTGGATTAATTATTTGATTGTTTTGTTTTAAAACATTACGCGATTGGTTTAAAGTAATCGTTTGACCAACGGCAACATTTAATAATTTGGCTAAACTAGCATTAAGAATAATGCCATTATCATCACTATTATATAGTTGTAATAATAAGTCATCACTACTATTGTTAGTTAATTTTTGAGTTTTACTATTTTGTTTAATACCGTAAACTTTAAAATTTTGGTTACTATAACTAGCATTAAAGTAAGTGCCTAAATCATCGTTAACAGGATTATAAGGAACAACACCAAATAAAATATTGTAATTAGCATTGGGATTTTTAAAATTCTGCGCAATTGTTGCTCGTAAACTGTCGGGGGCTTGGCTGTAAATCCCTTGCATAAATCCTTGTTCAATATTATTAATGAAATAAGCCTTGTATCAATTATAAATATCATATGTTAACCTTTCTACTGTATCATAACCAGTAACTGGGTCATTAACAATTTGGCTAAAAGGTGTATAAACATTTTTTTCATCTGTTAAATGACCATCTGTTAAATCATTACCAGGTAGAATACCTTTATTAAGATATTCAAGACTTGTAAAAAAATCATCAGGATTATCATTAATTTTAATGGCACTTTTATCAGAAGAGAAGTACTTTGGATTTTGGAGGTCTAAACCAATAGTAGTACGATATTTTAAATAAAAACTTCTTAATAAATCTAATTGTTTAACATTTTTTTGAGCATCTGGATAAGTTCCAACAATTGTTTCAACTGATGATTTATTATTAAAATTATCTAAACCCATGCTATGATAATCACTTCAAATGCTACTAATAATGATTGGTGTTAGGATTTGTGATGTTTGGGGAATCGTAATTTTATTACTTGTTAAATATTGTTTGCTAATGTTTTTATATAATAGACTAGTTAAATCAGTAGCATTAAAAGTGGGACTGTAAGTTTCACTATTAATTTTTCCTGTTTGATATTGATTCATTAATTGATCTAAATTATCAATCATGTTGGTATTACCATCTGCAAAGTGCATATAATAACTATTATCATTAGTAGTTCATGCTGGTTGTGATGGATCATAGGTTTTATAAAAGCTAGTTGGAATATTATAGGTAGGATTATAATATTCAATCTTGGTTTGATAATTATCACCTATATATGAATATTTCAAATTATCTTGTAAAATCATGGGAATCGTGGTGGTTGCTGCTATTAAAGCAGTAACAACAATCATTGTTAATGATACTCCTGTCATTTTTCCAATTGAATTACTAAATAAAGCAGCTTTAAAACGACTATTAAAATTATTTTTAAAAGTTATTTTCTTTTTAATTTTTTGTTTAATCATAAAGGTAGCATTAATCATATCACCATTAATCATTACTACTGGATTTTTCAACATCATGATCGCACAAGTAATCGTAGTAACTAAACTTAATAAAATAAAGATAGCAAAAACACAAACCATTAGCGAAGTTATAGTAAAGGCAAATGGTTGAAAAACAAAATTAAAATAATTTTGAAAGAACATCATAACAAACTGCTGTGATGCTAAACCAATTACATACCCACTAATTCCTCCAATTAAAGCAATCATTAACGGATAACTAAAATAACTTAAAATAATATTATGTTTATGATAACCAAGACTTCTTAAAATCCCATTTTGAATTCTTGTATTTTCAATTTGTTTTTTTAATACCAGCACTAAAGCAAAAACTGATAATAATAAAGTTGTACTAATAATTAAATATGAACCTAAAGAAAAAGTTTTTAAAGTTGTTTCTAAAAAGGTAATTCGACTTGCTAAAGAATATTTATGATCATCTTTATATGTCGCTAAAGGATGATTAGCGTCACCAATTTTCACAAAATGTGAACCTAATTTAATTTTGTCAATTTCAACATTTGAATTAAGAAATTGATTAATTCTAGTACTTGTTACTACTGGATTTTTATTATCGTAAAACTTACCAACATAATAAACTTCACGATCACTAGAACTTGATGTTACTAATTGTTGATTAGGATTAGTGCTAATAATATTAACTTTAGAATTATCAGGTAAAGTAATAGTTTTTTGTTCTAATCCAAACAAAATTGGATCAAGATAAACTAAACCTTGATTTTTCATATCAGGAATCGGATGAGTAGCATCAATAATTGGTGTTATTAAATCAGCTGAAGCGCCAAATCCAACAACACGAAATCAATTAGCACTGGCATAAGGGGAATTAGGTAATCATTGATTAATATCTTGTTTTTGATATTTACTAATATCGAGATCATTTTTAACTAGAATGGCATGACCATAATTATCACTTTGTAACCTAATAATATCATTAATCTTAATGTTATTATTAGCAGCAAATTTAGAATTCAAATAAACTCATCGTTCTGAATAACGATTAACAGCTTGTTGGTACTTACTTCATAAACTTAAAGGCATGCCTTGCGTCACAATAAACTTATCAGTTTGTTGTTCTGGATTTAAAGTAACAGCTTTTAAAATTTTTTGATTATTATTACCAGCATAAAAAGTTCTTGCTTCTACTCGGCCATAAGTAAAACTATCTATGGCATTATTTGTTTTTAATTTTTGATTAATATCATCAAGCACGGCATTTTGACGTTCTTCTAAATTACTGACATTAGTAAAGTTATCTTTCCCATCAACAACATAACTAGTGTTAGAAAAATCAACAATAAAATCGTGTTGATTACTTTGCTCAGCAGCAATAAAATCATTATAACTATTAGTAACACGCGTTTTAGAAGTTTCAATAATACTAAAAACTAGTGAAGATAAAAAAACTAAAATAACTAAACTAACTAGTTGAATTTTATTTTTGGTTGTATTTTTAAAGTTATTTTTAAATAACAATTTAATTTTAATCATATACTTCTCCCTATTTTAAAAACGATTGGACTGTTAAAACAGGGATAATGCCAGGTGCACAAGCCTTTTTAGTATTATTTAATTTTTGTGATTTACGAAAAATTTCTAATCATTGTAAAGCATTGACTAAAATATAATTTACCTTGAAATTAATCAATAATTTTAAAGTAAATGATTTTAAATTAAATAACAATTTTAGTTTTATTTTTTTTATTAAAATCAAAAATAGTTGAAATGACTTTTTAATTGAAATATTAATTTTTATTTTCTTATATAATTTACTAATAAAATTAGAAAAATTTACTAAAAAAGTATAAAATATTACACTTAATAGTAATACTGCCAAGTTAATAATTAGAAAACTTCTAATCAGTGGTGATAAAGTTTGTGATATATTATTAATAAAAGAAATTTTTAAAACTAAAATAATTATAAAATGAACTAGTAAAACAATTAAAACTATTAGCAACAAATAATTTAATTTACCTTTGATTTGTAAGTCTTTTTTTATTTTTAAGGATAAAATTTTAATTTTTTTATTAATTTTTGATAAATAAACTAAAAAAACGACAATAAAAATCATACTAACAATTAAATAAACACTCTTTAATTCGCTAATAATTTTTAAAACATTGTTTTGATTATAACAATGAATAATACTAACTTTACAAGCAAAATAAATAATACTTAAACTTATACAAGTATAAAAGAAAATCTTAGAAAATTTAAAATTACTTTTAATCATTTTACTTTCTCCTTAATCAATAAATTCAATAATTTTTACTTTATGTCTGTAACATTATATCAATTTATAACATTATATCAATATTAATTATTCATAGTACATTTTCTTCATTTGCTAAAATAAAAAAGTACGACATATGGTCGTACTTTAAACTTCATAAAGTTAATCATTAATCAAATTCTGATATAGGAAATACATACTTATCAATGGCTTTAGCAACTCCACCACAAGTATTTTTCGTAGTTACATCATAAGCTGCTAATTTTAAGTTAGGATGGCCATTTTTCATAGCAATTCCATATTTTACTCATTGGATTAATTTGTAGTCATTCATTCCATCACCACATGCTAAAACTTCATCAGCTTTAATTCCTCATTTTTTACATAAGAACTGAACTGCTGTTGCTTTATTAACACCAAGTGGATTAATTTCAATAACGCTATGTGAAGATGTGGCAAGTTCTAAATCTTTAATGTCATTTAATTTTTCTAAGATAGGATTAACTTGTTTTTTCTTTTTACAAAATAATAGAATTTTATACATACCTTCAGTAGTAGTTTCATCAATTTGTTTACTTGGTAAGTGATTAAAATTTTCCATAATCTTTACTCGTAATGAACTACGGTTAATAAGCCCTGTTTTATTATCAGTACTATATCCTCATATAGCTAAGTTATTATCATTAGCAAATTTAATAATTGCTTGGATTTGTTCTGTACTTAAAGATTTTTCGTATAAAATATCCATTTTATTTTCTTTAGTAATATCAATAATATTACCACCATTATAACAAATAATATGTCCTGTCTGCTCATGGATTAAACATGCTTTAGCAATATCAATGGTTGAACTAGGAGCTCGCCCAGTGGCAATGATAACTTTAATTCCTTTATCTTGGGTTTTTTGAATAGCTACTAAATTTTTAGGATGTACTTTTCAACGGTTTTTTAATAATGTTCCATCTAAATCAAGAACAATTAACTTAATTGGCATGATTAATTACCTTATTTTCCTTTAGCTTCTTCAATATTACTTGTAATTTGTTGTTCATTTACTAAACCAGAGACACGATTGACAACATTTCCATGTTTATCAAAATAAATTAAAGTGGGAATTGAAGCAATTTCATATTGTTCTGCTAAAGCTTTAGCATGGTCAACATCAACCTTAATGAAGTTAATATTACTATTAGTTTTATCATTAGCTACTTTTTCAAATCTTGGGCCTAATGCTTTGCAAGGTCCACATCATTCTGCAGAGAAATCAATAACTGATACTTTACCAGAGTTTAAAATCTCAGCAACTTGTTTTTTATCATTAATATGTTGTACGCTCATTTTTTTCACTACCTTTTCTAAGTTGTTTACTAATTAATTTTATCATTACTTTGCTTTTTTCTTATAATAAAGATTTAAGAAAAGAAAAAATATTAGTTTAATTCATAAAAACTATAAATAAGCGTTATAGTTTGAATATTACTTCAAATTAAAGTGTAGTCCAAATTTTTTTAGTTTTCCATGATAACAATTTCTTAAAATATTAATTGATAGAAAAATTTAAAAGTAATGTTGTGGATTTAACTGTCAAATTTAATTTAGAAATTAATACTACTACAGAAAAAAGCATTGAAAAATATGGTAGTATTATTGATAATTTAGTAATCCAACTACAAAACTTTTATAACTATTTCAGCAATCCTATTATAAATCAGAATTTAAACGATTTTCTTACTAAAAAAAGACAGGAATTAAATTCAATATTAGAAGAAAATTCATCTAATAGTACAAGCATACACATAAGTGAATCTATCTTTTTAAATTTAAAAAGTATATTAAATTATTCATTTAATATTGATTCAAAACTAGGATTAATTACTTATAATTTGAAAAATGCTAAGGAAAAATTCACAATTCTTCATCAAAACATTGATAAAAAAACAATAGACACTAATATTGTTAGGTTTAAAACTATATTAGAAGAATTGCAAATTAATATGAACTTTACATGAAATTCAATTGAATTTTATGATTTAAACACTAAAATTATTGAACAATCTTACTGTGATGTATTAAGACCAGGATTAGCATCTAAATGTAATATTTCTACTTTAGAAAATCAACATACACCTAAAGCAGCTGATTCAATTAATTCTGTTCATTCATTTAATCTTACTTATCCTTTAATTTCAAATTATGAACAAATTTCAAAACCTGTTAATTTCGCTAGAAATAACGCATTAATTTATGGAACTGTAGCTACTGGAATTGTTGCTATTATATTAATTAAAAATCCTTGAAACAGAACTACTGTTAAAGAATGTAATGATTTAGAAAGAAATGGGGAACAAAATCGTCCTATGTTGCAACAACCATCACTTATTGTATAATTAAACTTAGTTCAAGACATTAAAAACTCTTATTAGAAAACTATTTTCTAATAAGAGTTTTTAATTTTAATATTTTAACAATAACTTATCATCATCATTAAATTACCATCTAAAGTAAAACTATTATAGCCATGAGGTAAAATAAATGAATCACCTTTTTTAATTGGTTCACCATCAATTGTTCCTTTACCATCTAAAACCGAAACTTGTAATCATCGCACATCAGGATAGCTATAATTTTTAATACCATCATTGGTAATTTTAATTAGTTTATAAAATTGATTATCAACTAAGTAATTATCATGAGCATTAGTATCACTATTATCTTTATCAGGAGTAATGATAATATCTTCTGCTTCTTTTAAGTGTAAAACTCGAGGATTGCCGAAATCATCCCTACGGTCATAATCATATAAGCGATAAGTAATATCTGATGATTGTTGTAATTCAAAAACCATAGTGTGGGCTAACAATCCATGAATTTTTAAAGAAGGAACATAAATAAATTGCCCTTCTTTAATTGGAACGTACTTCAATAATTTATTCCATTGACCTTTATCTACTCACTGTTTAAATTGGTCTTTTGTTTTAGCAAAGTGGCCTAAAATAACTTGACCTTTTGGTTCTGGCAAACAATCTAAAACATATCAACATTCAGTTTTACCTAAACTTTGATGATGTTTTTGCGCATATTCATCGTCAGGATGAATTTGAACACTTAAACTATCATTAGCATCCAAAATCTTAGTTAGTAATGGATATTCAGCCTCGTGAGGATTACCAAATAAGTGTGGGAAATCTTTAAATAGTTGTGCTAAACTTAAACCTTTATGAGTGCCATTTAAAACATAACTCATACCATTGGGATGGGCGCTGATTAATCATGCTTCACCAATAGCAGTGTTCTTTGGTAAGTCAAAGTTAAACTTATGTGCTAACTTTTGACTACCTCAGATTTTATGGACAAAAGCAGGAATTAAAAAAATTATTTGCGACAAAGGGTTATTACCCATAATACATTCTCCTAAATTTAATAGTTTATTTTTGGTTTTGGATATTAGCTATTGTTGGTTTCTTCTTAAAAACTTTATTAACTTTATCACCCATGATTTTAAAAACACGGATGTTACGTGATTGGATAATTAATAATCCGCCATACATAAAACAAGTAATAAGTGCTCCAACAACAATAGCTAGAAAGAATAAAGCAATTCCAATTCCTTGATGATAATGTAAAGCACCCACAGCACCTAATACTGCAACAATGGGACCACCATGAGCAGCAGCATCGGTTAAAAAGAATGCTCCAGCAATACATCCAGCAACAGCACTACCAACAATGTTACTAATAATAGCACGTTTTGGATCTCTTACCGCAAATGGAATTGCTCCTTCTGAAATCCCAATGCATCCCATTAATAAAGCTGTTAAACCTAAAGTTTTTTCACCTTCATTAAAGTACTTACGGAAAATCATCGTTGTTAATCCCATACCAATTGGCGCAACTGGAATCGCTGCAGCAACAGCACCCATGAAAATTTGGGTATTTGGGTCACCATTACCACTAGCAACTAAACCAGAAGCAGTTAAGAAAGCAATTTTATTAATTGGACCACCCATATCAAATCCAACCATGGCTCCTAATAATAATCCAATACCAGCCATCGCAGCAGTTGGTAATTTAGTTAATCCATCTTGTAGTTGTTGCATTAGTCAAGCAATTGGTGCACCAATTGCATACATAAATGTAAAACTAATTAAGAATGTAGCAATAATTGGAATAACAAAAATTGGCATAATTGGAGCAATTGTTTTTGGTACTTTTCAACTAATCATTCATTTTACTAAATAACCAGCAACCGGACCGATTAACAAGGCTCCTAAGAATCCTGATGAAACATTAGACTCAAGACCAGCAATCGGATAAACTAAACCAACAGTATTAGCAATAAAGGCACTAACCATTGCTGGTACTAATGCCGCTCTTCCAGCAATTGAATAAGCAATATATCCTGCCAGAATCGGAATCATTAATGTAAACCCAGCAACTCCTGCTTTAAACATGAAATATAAGAAGTTAGGTTCTAAAGTACCAGGGTCAGCACTTGGACCGTAAATAGCTTTCGTTAATCCAATTGATAGCGCAATCATAATACCACCAAAGACAACAAAAGGAACCATATAACCAACACCAGCCATAATATGTTTCATAATTCCTTTTTTGTCAGTAGCAAACATATCTCCAGCAACATCGCCTGAACTATTTTTACTATCTCCACCTTTAGTTTCAAAAGGTTTAGCTTCAGCAAACGCTTTGTTCATAGAACCTTCAGGGTCTTTTATAACTTTGGTAATTTCTAGTTGATATAATGGTTTACCAGCAAAACGCTCTAAACCTAAATCAGCAGCTCCAGCAGCTACTGCAATAATAACTAAATCAGCACTAGTAATATCTTCTTTGGTTAAAGTACCTTTAATTCCAATACTACCATGGGTTTCCACTTTAATATCATGACCTAAAGTTTTAGCTGCTAATTCCAATTTATCTTGGGCAATATAAGTATGTGCTACTCCCACTGGACAAGCAGTGATAGCAACAATTTTTTTCTTACCATTTTTACTTGTTGGTGATTCTGGTTTCATAGTTTCAGGTTTTGCATCTTTTTCATCAATCGCAAGACCAGCAATAACAGCAGATTTATCATTTGATTTTAATAATAGTTCTTGAAAATCTGGTTTAGCTAATTTTTGCGCTACTTTAGATAAAATTGCTAAGTGTTCATTAGAAGCAGATTTCAACGGAACAATTAAAGCAATAATAGCTTGCACAGGTTGTTCATCCATGGCTTTTCATTCAACAGGTTTTTTAAAGCGTACAATAAAAATTCTTGCTTTAACAATATCTTCATTTCGGGCATGCGGTACAGCTACCCCATCACCAAAACCAGTTGTTCCTTCTGCTTCACGAGCTTTAAAACTTTGCACTAGCGTATCGATACTAGAACCTTTTCTCAAAAGCCCTAATTTTTGCGCTTCTTGGGCAATTTTTGTAAATACTTCATCTTGTGTTGTACAAGAATCATCAAAAAAAACTTGTTGTGGTGTTAGAATATCTTGTTTAGACAATTTACTTCATCTCCTTTTGGTGTTATTTTTCTAACATATTAATAATAAATTAATTTAAAGTAAAATGATAAATTTTAATTAAATTTTTTAATAACTTTGTTAGTTTTAATCCGATTTTCTAAATACCAATCGCGATTTTTTGACTTTAATAAGTATGTTGTAATTAAATCATTAAAATAGGTAATGGCAAACAATGGTGAAATAAATATTTCTTGAGCTTCATAAAGTCCAGATGAAACAATATTAAAAGTTCAATCAGCATAAGTCGATATTTCTGATTTATCTTGTGATGTAACAACAATGATTTTAGCATTATTTCTTTTAGCTAATCTTGCTGCTTCAACAATGGCAGCTGTCTTTCCTGATAAAGAAAATAGAATTAATACATCTTCGGCTTTAATTAATGAAGCATGCATTAAAATGCTATCATCATCTTTGTTTAAACAAATAGAACGTAAACCAAAACGATATAATTTATTAGCTAAATCTTCAGCACCTAATCCTGAATTACCGACTCCTGCAATATAAAGGCAAGCTTTACTATTATCATCTAATCAATTAATAAATTCTTGCAAATCACAATAATTAATGGTTGAATCATTTAAATCAATTAGTTTTTTATAGTGGTCTTTTAAAACACTACGGTCACCAAAAAATTCACGATTTAAAGCTTTGAAAGTTGTTTCTTGTGCTGCTAAACTAATAATAAATTCTCGATATCCTTTAAATCCTAGTTTTTTAATTAAGTTATAAACAACACTATAACCAACAGCATTATCTTTGGCTAAAGCACTAATGGTAATTGAATCCATTTTTTGGCTGTTTTTATTAATATAGTTAATAATATTTTTTTCTTTCTTCGTAAAATTATTCTGTTCTTTTGATACACGCGATCAAAAATTATCATTGATAAGCATTTAAGACTCCTTTAGTTACTATAAAATATTATTACTAGGTTATGCTTGTGAAAAAGGATCATTAATATAACATGGTTGTAACTCATTAATTGATTTAATCTCAGTAAAGTGTGGTACTAGAGATTGAAAATTACTAACGATATCGCAACCTTGTAAATCTTCAATCAAAACGTAATTCAATAAATCACTAACAATTCCTATTTTAGCATTATTATCTACTAGTTGTGGTGCAATTATGATTTTACCTTTATCATAAACTGCTAAATAACTTTTCTTATTGTATGCCAGGAGTATACTAACGGCTTTTTGTAACCCTACTTGTAATAATAAACTATTAACAATAAAAATCGATAATAAAGGATTTAAAACTTTCAAAGTTTTAACGAAAGTAAACGCTATTCTAATTCCAGTATAACTACCAGGCCCAGAAGCAATTACTACTTGATTAATATCTTTTAATTTTAATTGACACTTAACTAGTAACTTATCAATAGTAGTGAGTGCTAATTCTGTTTGTTTTTGTCAAGCGTCAAATGAAGTACTTACTAAAATATTATTATTTTGTAATAGTACTACTGTTAATTTTTTATTTGTTGTGTCTAAAAATAATTGGTACATAATCCACCTATGTATTGTTACCTTAAAAGTTAGCATTGTTTTTTGTAATATCTTACATACTTAATATAATATCATGTATAATGTAATTAAACACAATTAATAACTAGATAAAATATAGAATTGTGAGTTGATAAATATGGGCCTTGGTAAAAGCGTGGGTTTTAAAGCGAAGTTTTCTGATTTTTTACTATGAACTGGGCTTATTGTTATTATTGTTGCTTTAATTGTTCAGTTTACAACAATCCTAGTTGGGTATACAAAAATGCCACCTACAGTAACAAATCCCCATAAACTTTGAATTCCTCCAGATGGTGCTTGAGTAGGGTTATGAACATTGCTTTCTACATTTACTATTCAAAGCAATCTATTGCTTTTATTCTTTTTTTGTTTTGTTTTAACTAATCGTTTTTATGAGAATCGTTGTTTATTTGTTCATGGTAGATTTGGTTTAGCTATTACAACATATATTACTATAACTGGTGTTGTCTTCTTTGGCGTTTTATTTAAACCCTTGTTAAAGAGTTTAGATACAAGTGATCCGATTAGTATAACTAACTTTGTTAATACTTTTTTATTACATTTAGTTACTCCAGTAATTATGGTTTTATATTACCTGCTAACTGCTGGAAAATATTACTGAGAATATAAGAAACAAGCTTATTTATGAACACCAATTATTTCTATTTACATGTTTGCATACTTAGGGTATGCGCTTGCTAAAGGTAATTTTGTTGGGATGGTGCCAAAGGGTAAAACTGAAATTGATTATTCATTTCCATATTCATTTTTAAACTTTCATGATGGCTTACCAACATTTTTTATTTATATTGGTGTGATTTTGGCTTTATATTTAGTTTTAATTGCATTGTTTACTTTGTATAATAATTTACTATACAAAAAAAAGAATAAATCAATGGTGATATTAAGAGACAATGATGTTTAATATAAAATAAAAATAAACAGATAGTGCTTTTAAAAGCACTATCTGTTTTAGTTTAGATATTTATACAATGATTATTATCTAAATAGTAGGTCAGACATCAGTGTCAGATCTTCCAACATAAAATGTTGCTCAATACATAGTATTTAAACTTAGAATAAACGCATTACCATTAACAATCAAGCGAAAATTCTGAATAGCATACCCGTTATGTGATCCTCTACTCATCATTGGTTTGCTTAGTCAATCATGACTGTTTGTGGTTCAGTAAATTTCATCACTAGATTTAATAAAATTATTTTTTACTCCAAAATCTTTTGTTTGTGTAGTAACATAATCATATACTGTTTGATTTGTTACGTTTCTCTTAATAAAACCATCATAAGCATCAGGATTCAAAAGAACTTTAAAACCAAGTGTTTGTTCAATAGCATAATTTTTTTCATATTGAAATAAAGCATCAGGGCCAACAAACAATTTTTCTAAAATTTTTAAACTTTCACTAGTATTACTTGCTCTAGTTGTATCTTGACTAGTTATATAGTAAGGAAGTGATAACGGTTTAATTTCCAAACCACTAATCTTTCAATTAATTGTCTGATACTCACCAAATACAAAAACATTTTCTTGATTAATAATAATACTGTGTTTAGTTTTTCAAGCGTTCAATTGATTAACAAAATTATTTTCTCGAGCAGTAATAATTGGATTTCAGGCATTATTAAAATCTGGAGAATTTTTGACAAAGTTTTGTGAATTAAGTAAAGTTAAAGGATAAGCATCATATTTATCTAAATCTTTTAATCCACCAAAGTTCATATAATTATAGTCGTTACCATAAGGATTAGCAATTGAATTTGTATTAATTTCCAAGTTCTGAATACTAACCAATGCCTTCTTTAATTTTTGATTAATATCCGTTAAAACCTTAGTTTGTTGATTAACAAAACTATCATTTCATTGTGGATAATTAAGTTCAACAAATTTAATACTATCTAGTTTTTTTTGAACATTAGCACTAATAGTTTCAACTACTTGATTTAAATTAGAATCTTGGTTAGCAAAATACATATCATATGTTTGACTAATAGTA
The DNA here is from genome assembly GCF_030913225.1 of Spiroplasma sp. AdecLV25b. Lineage (GTDB taxonomy): Bacteria > Bacillota_I > Bacilli_A > Mycoplasmatales > VBWQ01 > Spiroplasma_E. Next base: position 11,760 of record NZ_JAQYTS010000018.1, on the reverse strand, counting down.
GTTGTATTTGCTTTGGAATTTTCATCTAAACATGTAAAATATAATTTCAAGTTAGCACTAATATAATATCAATCAGTAACCTTATAAGGATCTGTAGTTGCATCAAAATTTGCTAAACCAAAATCATTATTCTTTCAATCAAATTTTTTGTTAGTTAAAAGTGTATCTAAGTCATTAGTATTTACTTTTAAAATATCATTAGGATTAATACCATTAAATAGTGGTTTTAATTCTGGATACTTGTTAACTAAATTATTACTAATTTTAAGAACTTGTGCTTTTAAAACCTCCAAAAACCCATCAATTGTTTCTTTGCTATCTTTTTGTTTAATAACTGTATCAGTAGTTTGACCAATACTTTGTAAATATGTCATGATTTTATCACCATTTGTAACATCATCCTCTCTTCTTAGGTTTGAACCATCATTAACCAAATTTGCAAACTCAGTTTGAATTTTATCTTTTGTCGTTTGTGCTAATGTTGAATAATCAGTACCCTCAGTATCTGGAGCAGGATTTGCTTTGCCACCACATGCTATCACATTTAATGGAACTGGTACTGTCAGAGTTAAAACTGTTAATAAAGATAATAGTTTTCTCATAAGTTGCTACCTCCTTTGTATATTTAAATAGAAAGTACCACTTATTAGTGATACATTTCATATTTATCATTATATATATAATGATAAATATGCTCATTTTACCAACTCAACTTGCCTTAATTTTAAAAATTGAAAACTCTACTAAGCTAAAAAATGAATGCCTATTGACATCCACATTTTATTATTGTTTACTCCTAAAATTTATTTCTTCACTTGGTAACTTATAATTCAACAACTGTTAAGTTATGATTAATATCATAAAATTGATAAGTTTTAATATTTTGCATTTGGGCATATTCTTTTAATCTTTTTAATGCTTGTTCATAACCAAACATTAAAAATACATTTTTACCATTATCATAAAGGGCATAATTACCAATCTTACGAGCATATAATACTAACCCTGATAACTTATATTCATTCATAAATAAATGGGGAATAATAGTTCTATTTCATTGTTTAGAAACTTCTAATTGTAAATATGATGCTAGTGTTTTAACAAAATCATATTGCATTAATGGTATCGGAATTTTGTATTTGTTAACCATACTACCATAACAAATTAATGGTACTTCTAATTCGCTTTTACTAATACCACCATGACATTCACTCCCAACACCTATTCCGCCATGGTCTGCTAAAAAAACAAATAAAGTATTATCTTTCATGGTTTTTTCATTTTCAATCATAGTCACAACTTGCCCGACTCATTGGTCAATCGTAGTTGTCATTTTATTAATGGCAGAAGTTTGATGACCTAATTCATGATCTGTGGTGTCAGGTTCATTCACATAAATCAATGATAAAAAGGGTTTTTCTTTTTTAATATAACTAATGGCTGTGTTAACAATGTCTTCATTAATTAATTCATTAGATTGTTTGGGAACAATTTTGCTGTTAGGAGTTTGTCCTCACTTTTTAATATCTTCTGCTTGAATAGAATTGTAATAATAATCAACATTTTCTAATTCAATAATGTGTTGTCATTGCGGTCAGCGAAAAAAGGCACAAGTTTTAGCAGTAGGATTAGCAGTTTTAACTAGCGAAAATAAACTAGGCGGTACATTATCTTTGGTTTTTAAAACTGGTGTTAATTCAGCAGGAAAGGAATTTCATTCTAAAAATCCATGGAGATTAGGGGACAAACCACACATAATACTATTTCAATTAACTGCTGAAACGGTAGGGATAACACTATGAACTTGCAACGTACTTGCTCCATTAGCAATAATTTTATTTAAATTAGGTAGTTTATTATCTTGTAATAAATAACTGCCAAAGGCGTCACTAGCAAACAAGACAATGTGTTTAATTGATGTTTCTTGTTTAGTAACTATAACTTTATTAACGGTAGGAATTTTATCATAAAATTGAATTACTTGGCCACGAGCATTAGCAACTTTAGTATGATATAAATCATTAATCGTATAAGTGATATCATTGCTAATAACTGTATTTTTAAAATAGTCACCAATGAATAAAACAGGAACTTCAATTTCAATATCACTAAGACTATCCTCATTACCACTAACACCACTAACAATAATATTATCAGTTTTAAATGTTTGCATAAATTAGTTTAAATGACGAAATAGTTCGTCATGGTTAAAGGTTTTAACAGATAAATCATGAATAATGATGTCGCGATTATTAACAATACAATTGCTACTAAAACCATTAACAATAAATTCTAATGGTAATCCATCGTTTAAAATAATTTTTTGATTATGATGAGAAAAAGCTGGCAATGCTAAACGTATTTTAATTTGAATATAAGAAAATAAAAATTGATTTTCATTTTTTTTAAATGTTTGATAGTTGAAAGACTTAATAAATATAATCCTTGTCATATATAGATTCCTTTCTAAGTTTATCTTATTATATTATATTTGATATTTTTTCTAAATTACTTAATTGTAAGAAGTACAAAGGAATTAATGTAACTGGTTTTACGCAAAAAGTTTCTCTTCATATTTACATTTCAAGGAAAATGAAAAAATGTGTCATAACCTTAATATCTGTGTTATGACACATAATAATTATTTTTTTGTTTTTTTGGAAAAGAGTAGAGTATGTTTAATAACTTTAACATACTAAGAAAATAATAATGGGGGAATATTTTTATGAAAAGTAAAAATTTGAAATTGTTTTGATATTAAGTAAAGATTTAACTAAGTTCCTCCTTTTTTATAAAAATTTTTACAAGTTATTTATCAAATATATTGTGCAAATGTGCAGAAAAAGTCTTTCTATAATATTTATTTTATAGAAAGACTTAAAGTCAAATATTAAATTTAAATAACAGATAACCTCTAAATATTTTTTAAATATCTATAATGGTCATATAAATTATAACTCATATAATGTTAATATTCAATAATTTTTACTATTAAAAGTTGTATTTTTATCATTATCTTATTCATCTGATTTCAACAATTCAATTAAATTCATTTTATTTAATTCACTATTGTTAATAATAAAGGTTGAGATATAAATGCCACCAATTACCACAAATGATACAGGCAAGATTCATCACGTAATAGTAAATGGCAATGCCAAAGCAGTAGCAGCAGTAATAGTTGTTACTAAACCATATACAACTAAGAAACCAATAGCAAATCCTGCTAAATATCCTAATAATGCTCATGGCGTAAAAATACCTAAAGTAAAGGAGTTAATTTCACGATTAGTATATCCTTCTGCTTTCATGTGAGCCATAAATCGTCGGAATTGGTCAGTAAATAAATCTGTAATCATAATAACAATTAAGATTGAACAAATAATAGTTGTCACAATAAATAATGCACTAGCACTAAAGGAAATGTCAGACATTTTATTAAGCATAGCTTGTTTTCTTGATAGTAAGTCATTATTGGCAACTAACGGAACTGTTCCGTTATTATTTAGACCAACTGTTCCATAAATGCTATAGTCATCAACGTTTTGTTTAAAACTCATCCGCCCAATCAAGTCAAAGATATTATTATCGGCACTTAGTTTACCGCTAAATCATTGTGGAACTGTTGTTCCATCATAGTATGGATTATCATCATAAGCACTATAGCCAACAATTTGATTAGCTCATTTTTGGTCAATATAAGCTTTTGGTGTATCATAAGAATCTTGAATTCCAACAATTTGATAACTATGAATAGGGTTAGCATCACCAATAATATTTTGTCATCATAGTGGCATATCTTTAATAACTTGTTGTAAATTACCCTTACCACTTAAAGTATTTTGTTTTTCAAGGATACCACGATCAATCATTCCCATAAATCATTCTGGATTACGATTAGTTAAAAGTCCTACTGGATCAATGGGTTTTGATGGTTCTGGTGTTGGACTATTAGATAAACTAAATGAGAAAGGTTTAATTCATTTACTATCTTTTGTTTTTGCAATACTGTTAATATCAAAGGGAAATAAAGTACTACCATCAGCTTTTCTAATGGTTCCCTTTAACGCACCTTTATCAATCTTATCAGGTACTTTTAATCATACTTTGTTCATATCATTTCAGGCTTTAGGATTATTTTCATCAAGAATAGGTTTACCATTGCTGCCATACATGCCACCATATTCATAACCTTGAATATCAGTATAACCTGTATTTCCGATTTGTTCGTTTTCACGATAATTTCATTTAGTTCCATTTTTTGACCAAATACCACCATTATCCGGAGCATTTTCAGGGTTATCACCATAATATCAACTATCTTTTGGTAATGGAATCATTTTGCCATTTTCATTTTTATAACATAAAGTATTAATATCAGGAGCACCATCAAATGTTGAACCTACTGATAAACCATATTTAGATTGAAAGGCTTTATTAATAACCATCGGAATCACAGTAGCAGTACTACTGTAATGTAATAAGTTAGCTTCATTATTTTTTAAGACAATCATTTTGGTATCAGGATTAATACCAATGGTATCCATTAATCCTTTTGATGCTAAATCTGAATTATTAGAACCAATTTTAAATTGCGTTACTAATTCTTCACTTGGACCATCTGGAGCATTTTTTTCTTTACTATGGTTAGGATTAAAGGCAACTGTATTGTGACCAATAGAAAAATAATCATATGGATCTTGATTGCCAATTTTAGGTAAACTATCTAAACTTTGACAAACATAACCAGGTAAAGTTTGTTTTAAAATTTCTTTAATAGCATCTGGACCAGGAGCAACTCCAGGGTTAGAAACGCCAATAATAGTTGGTAAAGCAGTACTTACAAAATTAACTAACGAACTAGAAAAGGTGCTTCCAGGTGTTTGGTCTCTTTTACTTAATTCAGTTAATAATTCATTACTAAAAGCTTTACCACCTAATCAACTATATGATCAAGCTAAATCATTAATGCTAAGTGTTCCATTTGCAAGACCGTTATAATAATTAGTCATAGCAGTTGTAAAAACATTTTTGTCTTTATTATAATTGGGGTCAAAGTTAAAGATATGAACAAAATCTTGATTTGGATCATTGGCTTTAAAACTTAAAGGATCATATCAACCAACACGACTACCATCATTACTATCATAAATAATTTTATCTTCTGGTCATGGCATTGCTCCATAAACAGGGTAATATTGTTCATCTTGTGGTTTATCAAAAAAGTTTCAAGCATATAAACCATATTTACTTACAGGTAAATTAGGGATAGGAGTTTGATATTCATAGTAGTTTTTATATTTTTGTGTTTTAAAATAACTAGTTTTTAAACTAGAAATAGTAGCAGGAATAGCAGTTGTTGCTACAATTGATAAAGTAGCTAAACTAATGACACTAGAGGTCACAAGAATTTTTTTTCAACTAGTTTTTGATAAAGATAATAAAAAACGTCAACGAAAATGATTTTTTAAAAACCCACTTGCCTTTTTTTTCGTGTTATTAGAAAGAGCTAAATCACTATCTTTCTTAATTAATAATAATGGGTCTTTCTTTAAAACGCGAAAGGCGGTTAATACTGTGGCAATGGCAATAAAACCAATAATTAAGGCAATAGAAGCAAATAATGGTGCCACATTAAAATTAAAAACATTATAAGGTAAAACAAATAAAGTATTAAAAATTTCAGTTAAATAAACTTGGACAACTAAACCAGCAATCCAACCAACAGGAATAGCAATTGCTAAAGCAATTAATGGATATGATAAATACGAAAGAGTAATTTGTCAAGTTTTATAACCAATAGACTTTAAAATCCCCATTGATACTTGCCCATGCTGAATAGCTTTTTTAACAATTAATGTTGTAATAAAAATAACAATTGACACTAAAAATAAAACAGCAATAATGGAAGCGTATAAAAAACCTTTTACTGAACTTTCAAAGATTTGCTTACGTCCACTATAAATAGAAAACTGGCTATTATCGCTAGCAATAACTGGATTAGGAACAATATGATAGATAGTTGTGGGTGATTTACCAGCAGTATACTTATCAATTAAATACTTATTATAGTCAAACTGATTATGTTCACTATTGCCATTATCACTGAAAATAGTTTTTTGGAAAAAATCATCAAAGTAATCAGTGTTAAATACGGATTTATTATCTCGATCATTTCACGGTGTAAAATACATTAAAGTTGTATCAGTTTTTTCTTTACTAGGATATCAGTCACTATTACTTCATGCTATTGGTGGAGCATAAGCAATAAACTCTGTTCTTGTATTAGGAACTGGGTCTAAATCATTAATCGTAGGATAAATATCATAAGCATCGCCACCAATGCCGGTAATTATAAAACTACTATTGTTAATAACAATACTGTCGCCTGGTTTGTAATGAAGTTTTCGTGCATATTGTGGAGTAATAGCAATTTCATTTCTACTTGTTGGAGCTACTCCTTCAAAGATTTTTAAATTAGCATGATTAATGGCACCAGGCATACCGATATCAATAACTTTGGTATTAGTTTGAACAGTATTTTCCGTTTTGACAATAGCGTTAAATTGATTACGAACATAAATATCACGTTCTTGTAAAGCTGCTGCTGCACGTGCTAAATAAAAAGAATAAGCATCAGTTTCGCGACCATCTCCAATTTGATTAAACCCAGCAGGAGAAAAATAATTATGAAGATTAGAATAAATATCACTTGTAGCAACATTATCAAATGTACGACCAATACGCATATAGTGACCATTCATACCAAAGGTAGCAGTAGTAGCAGCTCGAGGGTCGGTATTATTATCAAAATCACTTTTATTTGAACCTATTCCTTGTTTAATAGTAGTGAATAAACTATTTCTAGCATTATCATCAAATAGATTAGTTGCATCAGGAATAATAGTAGAATCAGGAGTATCACTTTGAAAATTAACTTTGTTTTCTAAAATTCATTCAATGAACTCACTATCTGGTTTCGACAATTCTGGTGATGTGGAATTTTGAACAATTCAACTTTTAATAAAATCTGAGACGGCTGTCGTAATATTAGGTACTGATAAACGCATAAAAATATCACGATACAAGTCTGATGCTGCTTGTAAATAGTGATTTTTTAGGCTTAAAGTTGTGGCGGCAACCGCTTTAACTTGTAGTTGACCATAAATACTGGCTTTCACTTCAGAATTATTTAAATTAAATGTTAATGGATTAGTAGGATTAGCTCAGTTAAAATTATTAAGACCAGTAATTTTTCCTGTCACATCATGATTAAAATCAACAATTACATCATTGACAGTAATAGCGTTAATTTGTTGATTGCTACCAATTACAGTATTATCAAAGTAAAGGGCTTTACTAGTACTCTTCCCTGTTTCTTGATAATATAAACGCCCCAATTTTAAACTAAAAGCTTGATCAGCGATTTGTTTAATTCCTTGGGGAACTGGTGAATAGGGTAAAACAGCATCAAATTTAAGATCATCTAATCCCATTTCTTTGCTACCATCAATCATTCGGTCATAAGAAATTCAGCAACCTGTAACTAAAGAAGTAGCAAATGCAGTTAATAAAAGCAAAATTACTAATTGTAGCTTGCTTTTTCAAGTTGCTATTAAAGTTTGTTTTAATAGTAAAGTATCACCCCTAAAAATTCTTTTCTTATTTTTACTACTAACAGTTGTCTTTAATTCTACTTTACTACTACGTTTCTTTAATCTTGGCATTTTAATTTTTCCTTAATCCATTTTTAGGTTTTAAATTTATTAATAATCAATCTACATTTATGTTAATAATAGCATAATTAGACCAAAAATAATATTTGGATAAATTTTAACATTAAATTTATAGTTTCAAAAGTTATTATTCAATGCTAGAATATAAATGGTCATAGTTTTTAATTTAATCTATTTAATTATATTATCATAATAAACACAAAAGAAAAAATAGAAAATAATACTTTAACACTTTTACTTATAACTTTCTAAAAAGGAGAAAGACACTATGAAAAAATTATTAACTAAACTAGGTGTTATTTTAATAGCAAGCACCAGTAGTATGCCACTAATTGCTTGTAGTTTTAACTTTTATGTTAATCATAGTATTAATGGTAGTGCTAAAGAATTTGCTAATGAAACATCGTCAATTATTAAAAGTCTTGTTATGTCTAAAGATTTAAACGCCGATACTATTAGTACTAACGATGATATTATGAATCAAACTAAAAATAATACTATTGTTAATGGTACTTCTGGTAAAACTTTAAATAACTGAGGTGACTTAGCAAATAACTGAGGTGTCAATGAAAAAATTGATATTAACGGTTTTGATCCTAATCAGTTTTTTGTTGCTTCAGGAACTGGAACATTAACCAAGACAATTAATAGCAAAAAAAATATTAATAATATCTTAGGTTATGCTAAAGAAATTAAAACGATTGGACTTATTAGTAATGGTAATTTGAATAGTTTAATTAACAGTCCTATTTTACAAGGACCAATTATGACGTTTTTAACTACGTTGCAAAATAATTTAAAAAATTCAACAGCAAGTATGAAACTAGTTAGTAATTTACTTAATTATTATAGCAATCAATTTTTAACTGCTATTACCCAATTATTAAGTAATGTAACTACTGGTGATTGAAATCAAGACCACAGTGTTCCTAATGATGTTAGTGGTTTAACTACTTTTATGACTAATTGAAAAGATGTTGATAATAATCCTTACAGCCAATGAAATCAAAATGGTGGTTGAAATATTAGTAGTAATCTAGGTCATAAAGTTCAAGATTGAACTCCTGAGGCATATAGTTTATACCGCAGTGGGATTTTAATTAATCACTTATTTTGACAAATAGGTAATGATAATCCGCAAGTTGAACGAAAATATTTAGGAGAAATTATTAGTAAAAATATTGATGGATTAAGTATAAATACTGATCAATTAATAAAAGATATTACTCCATATTTAAATTATGTATTAACTAACCCGACATATTTAATTACTATTATCGAAGCTGTAATCCCGATTGTTAAAAAATGACTTTTAGCAATGCCTAATATTAATTTAGGAATTAAACATTTAATATTTTCTGATAAACCAAGCAATCCAAGCAGTGGCAGTTTTAATTTATTAGATGTCATTAATACTATTAAAACGTTATTTCAAAACCCTAAACAATTAGCAAATACTATTAAAGAACTGCTTGGTATTAAAGAAAATAGTTTCGATACTTTTACTTATGATATTATTGTAAAAATAAGTGATGTGCAACAACCATTAGGCGTATTATTAAAGATAATTCCTGAAACTTACATTAATCCTTTAATTGATAAAATTACAACTATGTTAAATTCTAGTACTATTATTACAACTTTAGATACTATATTTAATTTAATTGCTACTGTTTCACAACAATATCATGGAGATGACATGATTGATATAAATTTAACAAAATTAACACAATTTTTAACTGACAAAAATAGTGGATTACTAGTAATTTTACAAACAACAATTGAAACATTAAAACAAATTGTTGATCCTAATCACAATATTAATCCTAATGACATTAGCAAACTATTTTATGCTTTAGGTTGTCAGCCAGATTCTAATAAAGGTTTTAAACCTAACTCACCAATTAATGTTTTACAAAAAGAAATTAATGATACTACTAGCCCCTTATCCAATCTTATTAACATCATCATTGACAATAATGATAAAAAAGGTTTAGCAACAATTATCACTAAACAAAATGATGATTGAATTAAAGAACACTATACTAAATATCTTAGTGAAAAAACTAATACTATTACTAATATTGTCATAAATAAAAAAACTGATGATAATATTCAAACAATTAATTTAAGTTATGATTTTATTTATACTGATAATAATACTACCTATCATTTTGTAGTTAGTCTTATTGATACTGAAAGTTTAAGTACATTTCAAGGTATGCGTAACTTTAAATTTAAATCTATTACATTATTAAATTAGTAATATAACTGTGACTAATAAATATTAGTTATTTTTATTAAATTTATTTTAGTCAAATGAGTATATCTCATAACATAAAAAACACATAATAAAATTTCAACTTAATTTTGATACAATCTGTCAAGTACTAAATCATACCATCTTACTTATCTAGTAATAACACTTATAATATTGAAAAATAAAACTAAATTAATTATAATTAAAATACATTAAATAAAAAGAAAGGAATTTAATGATTACTTATTAAAATAATAAAATAAATTAGTGGAGGAACAACATATGTTTAAAAAAATATTAAATGTGATTACTATTGCTGCTTTGAGTAGTTCAGTAATACCAACTGTAATTAATTATCAACTAAAAAATAATAACTTAAAACAAGATAGCAGTTATGAATTTATTAATTTAAATAAAAGAATTCTTGATTATAAAAAAATCAATCAACAACAAGCTTTAATTGTTGATAATGGGTTTAAACTTTATTTGTTCGATAGTAGCAAAGCAGTTGGTTCACAATTTATTGATTTAGAAATAGCACCAATTATTAATACTTTTGTTATTAATGATCATATGGCAATTTTACAGCAATTTTCTTTTTCTGACCAACCTCTCTTATTAGATCTTAATCAACCAATTGGTCATCAAGTTTCATTAATCAACCAACCAATTGTTAGTTATTTTGCTATTAATGATACTAATGGTATTTGTTTCATTGGTAAAAAAAGCGAAGCTTATTGATTAGATTCAAATAACCCCTTGGCATTAAAGTTTATTGATTTAAATTTTCAAGGATTAAAGTTTACTAAAATTAATCAACAACAAGCTATTGTTCTTGATGCTTCTCTTCAATCTTATCTTTTTAATTTTGATACTAAAAATTTAATCAAACTGAGAAAAACTGGTTTTTATTGACGAATTAATGATAATCTTGCTTTAGTAAATAATTTGGCTACTAAGCAAGTAGCAATTTTCAATCTTAAAACTTTGCAATACAATGCTTTAGATATTATTGGTAATGATTATACAAGATTAAATGATCAACAAGGAATAATTAGTTATGAAAATGAAGATTTAAGTATTAGTTATTTATTGGATTTAAATCAATCATCGCCACAACTAGTACCATTGCAAATGAATGGAGGATATACAGCATTTAATAATAACACGACAGTTTATACTAATATGCTAACAAATGATGCTTATTTATTTATATTACTGTTAGAAAGTTCATCATAATATCCCATTATATTTTGAAATTTTTCATTATTAATATAAAGTTTTAATTTTTTAATACTTTTGGCTAAATTATTTTGAAAACTATTCGTATAGTGTTCATTAATGCAATCGTTAAAATCAGGTTGGAAAATTTGATTTTCCATAAACATTTTAATTATAAATACTTGTTTTTTTAATTGTTCAATGCTAGTTTTTGATGTAACTTTAAATTTATTAAGTTGTTCAAGTTCATCATTAATATTATTAATATTGATTCGTGGTTAAGTCCCGAATCTTGTGTAAATTTATTTTTACAGAGCAATATTTCTCATATCAAATAAATTTAGTTTAATTTATTGTACCATACTTAAAAGTTGGTAGGTTAATCTTATCTAAAATTAATTATAAAATTCTTATAGTTAATAATTTTACAAAGTTTATAGGTTTATAAATTATTTTTTTCTAAATAATCACAACAAAAAGTCATTTTAAAGAAATGCAGTTATTTATAAAGAATAAAATTTTAATACAAAGTAGTTAAGCAAT